>NZ_JAAABJ010000247.1 GCF_009904105.1 Elizabethkingia argenteiflava
CATTTGGTAGTAAAATTTTGCTGCGTTTCATTGCTCTAGTTTATTAACGATTTTATTAACGTTTGTAAACCGCAATGCTAAAAAAGTAAATTTAAAAAACCTGCAAACCCTTTGTGGGAGAGGGTTTTGCTGTTGTGGAGAATACGGGATTCGAACCCGTGACCTTTTGACTGCCAGTCAAACGCGCTAGCCAACTGCGCCAATCCCCCATTTTGAGGTGCAATATTATAACTTTTTTTTGATTTATACAAAACTTTTTTAAAAAATATATTATCCTATGAGATAAAATCTATTTTTATAACTTTACCTTAAGTTAATTAAACTATGTCAAAAAAAATTGTAATCCTTTGCGCTTTTTGTTTGTTAGTGCTTTCCTGTTCTTCCTCTAGAGTGCTAAATAAAAGGCATTCTTCAGGGCAAGGGCATCATATGGAATATGCATGGAGAAATCTCAACTCCAATTTTAAAGGTAGTCATTCCAGACGGGTTAAAAAACTTTTGCGTACAGCAGAAAATTATATGGGTACGCCTTACAGATATGGAGGAATTAGCCGATCGGGTATGGATTGTTCCGGATTTGTGAAAACCGTATTTGATCAACACCATATAAATTTGCCACGCAGATCTGAAGATCAGTCTCTAGCTGGAAAATCTATCAATATCAAAAAGGTAATGCCAGGGGATTTGCTTTTTTTTGCCACCTCTAAAGGACCCCGGGTTTCTCATGTAGGAATTGTATACTCTATTCTTGACGGCGAGGTTAGCTTTATCCATGCCTCTACCAGTAGAGGTGTAACCATTTCTTCTCTCCGTCAACAATATTGGAATAAAGCCTATGTAAGTGCGCGAAGACTCTTTTAATTTTGTTAAATTTGTAGCCTTAGATTTATTAAACTCATCTACAAATTATGAATTTACAAGAGACGATCGAAAACATTTGGGAAAATAGAGATTTACTTCAGAATCCTGATCAGCAGGAGATTATTCGCGAAGTAATTATAAAGTTGGATGCAGGAGAACTCCGCGTTGCAGAACCTATTGAAGGGGGCTGGAAGGTTAATGAATGGGTAAAAAAAGCGGTAGTGATGTATTTCCCTATTCAAAAAATGTCGACTGTGGAAGTAGGGCCTTTTGAGTTTCATGATAAAATTCCATTAAAGAAAAATTACGCAGAGAAAGGAGTGCGCGTAGTTCCGCACGCTATTGCAAGGCATGGTAGCTTTGTAGCGCCAGGGGTAATTATGATGCCTTCGTATGTGAACATTGGAGCCTATGTAGATAGTGGGACTATGGTGGATACATGGGCAACTGTAGGCAGCTGCGCCCAGATTGGTAAAAATGTCCACTTAAGCGGAGGTGTGGGTATTGGTGGAGTACTGGAACCTCTACAAGCTGCTCCTGTGATTATTGAGGACAATTGTTTCGTAGGCTCTCGCTGCATTGTTGTAGAAGGGGTTCATGTGGAAAAAGAAGCGGTATTGGGCGCAAATGTAGTTTTAACCGCTTCTACCAAAATTATAGATGTTACCGGAGAAACACCTGTAGAATTAAAGGGGAGGGTACCTGCCAGAAGTGTGGTAATCCCTGGTAGTTATACCAAGAAGTTTCCAGCAGGAGACTATCAGGTGCCTTGTGCATTGATTATAGGTAAAAGAAAGGCCTCTACAGATCTTAAAACCTCTCTAAATGATGCATTGAGAGAGCATAATGTTGCGGTATAGATTTTAGATTAAAAACATCCGTGTGAGAGATTATTTAACCTCCACACGGATGTTGTTTTATTTGAGATGATGAGCCTTTTGATAAAAACATCTTTCTTTTATTCCTTACGTCGAAGGTAGAAGAACAATAAAATATCCGATTGCCGCTTGAAGAAAACGTTGAACAATAAAAGAAAATATACTAATAGCACTCGAATGGGCTTATACAATGCCTGAAACAACATGAGGATACATTTAGAATTTTTAAAAAAGTTTTACCCATGAAGATAGGCTATGACGCGAAGCGCTTTTTTCATAACACATCCGGATTGGGCAATTATTCGCGAGATTTGGTGAGGATATTATCTGATTTTTTTTCAGATCATCAATATCTTATGTTTGCTAAGAACAGTTCTCAGAACGCCCAAAAACTTTTAGAAAGGCATAATATCGTCTTTAAGAAAATAAGTCCAGGGAAATTTGGACGCCAAACCCAAATGGGGAAAGATGCCCAAAATGAAGGATGCTCTATTTTCCATGGCTTATCGGGAGAACTTCCCTTGAGGTGGAATCAGAAAGAAATAAAAAAAATCGTTACCATACATGATTTAATATTTCTAAAATATCCTCAATTTTATTCATTTTTCGATCGTCATATCCATCGATGGAAGTTTTTAAATGCTACACGTAATGCTGATCTTGTGCTCGCCATTAGCGAGCAGACCAAGCAAGATCTTATCACTTATTTTAAAACTCCAGAGTCTAAAATACGCGTCATTTATCAAACCTGTCACACTGCCTTTAAGCAGTCTTTTTCAGCAGAAGAAATAGAGCATACACGAGAACGATTGGGGCTTCCGAAAAGATTTATACTCAATGTAGGAAGTATTGAAGAAAGAAAAAATATTTTTTCTGTCGTAAAAGCACTTGAGGGTACAGACATCCACCTGGTCATTGTAGGCAAAAGCACTGCTTACACCCAGCGCATCTATAAGTTTATAAAACAGCATAAGATGGGGGAGCAGATCCACTTCCTAAAAAATGTAAACATGTTGGAACTCGCCCATATCTATAGATTAGCCGAAGTATTTATCTATCCCAGTTTATATGAGGGTTTTGGCATTCCCATCATTGAGGCTATTTTTTCCAAAACACCTGTGATTACGAGCCATTTAAGCTGTCTTCCGGAGGCAGGAGGCCCTCATAGCTTATATATAGATCCTTTTAACATTGAAGATATTAAATCCAAAATTTTACACCTCTGGGGCAATCCGGAGGAAGGTAAACGTCGGGCAGAAAAATCTTTCCGGTTCGTTCAGAAATTTCACGAAAAACAAATTGCCGAAGATCTGATGCATATATATGAGGAAGTGCTCAAGCTTTAATAGATTTTACAAAATCTGCTGCTTTGGCTTCCCAGTCGGGCTCATCTAAGAGTAGCTTGACAAAAGCTGAGCCTATAATAGCACCCTCGGCATATTGGCACACCTGATCAAAATCTCTTTTATTTTTAATACTGAAACCGATTAAAATTGGATTTTTAAGCTTCAGGGATTTTAGGCGTTTAAAGTAAATGTCGTTATCAATTTCTTGATTACTACCCGTAGTAGAAGAACTGCTTACCGCGTATAGAAAACCAGAACTGAGACGATCCAAATAGTGGATTCTTTCATCTGTGGTTTCAGGGGTTACCAGAAAAGTAAATTGAATGCCATAGCGTTGTAAAATTTCTTGATACTTTCTTTCAAATTCCACAGGAGGTAAATCGGGGATGATTAATCCGGAAATACAGGACTGCTGACATTGTTGACAAAATCTTTCAAATCCAAATTTCAGAATAGGATTAAAGTACCCCATCAGGAGAATAGGAATGCTAATCATACTTTTTATGCTTTTCAATTGCTCGAAAAGCAATACCATATTCATCCCATTCTCTAATGCCAACTCATCGGCTCTCTGTATAATGGGGCCATCCGCTATGGGATCACTATAGGGGATGCCTACTTCTATCATATCGGCACCTGAGGATTGGATGATTTTTAGAATAGAAGGGGTGTCTTCCAACTGAGGAATACCAGCCGTAAAATATATATTCAGTTTTTTCATTTTTTGAGTCAGATAAATACTGTTAGTCGTTAAACATTTTTAAATAAGTCTCCATATCCTTATCACCACGGCCACTTAGGCAGATGACAATGATATTATTTCTATCGAATTTCCTTTGGTTCAATATAGCCAGCGCATGGGCTGATTCCAGAGCAGGTATAATACCTTCTAATCGGGTGAGGGTAAAGGCTGCTTCCAGAGCTTCCTCATCATTAATACTGAAAAATTCCGCCCTCTTTTTTTGAAATAAATTTGCATGAAAGGGACCTATACCCGGATAATCTAATCCTGCTGAGATACTGTAGGGCTCTATAACCTGTCCGTCCTCGGTTTGCATCACAAGACTTTGACTTCCATGCAAGATCCCTAAACTACCAAGAAAAGTAGTAGCAGCACTCGCTTTGGATGTCTTACCTAATCCACCCGCTTCGGCTGCGATAAGCCCCACACCTGATTCTTCTACAAAATGATAGAAAGCGCCTGCCGCATTACTACCACCCCCCACGCAAGCGATTACGTAGTCTGGATACTCACGTCCCCTATCTTTTTGTAATTGGTCTTTTATCTCTTCGCTGATAACACTTTGAAATCTGGCTACCATATCGGGGAAAGGGTGGGGGCCTACCACACTCCCGATAATATAGTGCGTGGTGCTAGCGTGGTTAATCCAATCCCTCAAGGCTTCATTTACAGCATCTTTTAGGGTTTTACTCCCCGATTTTACAGCGACTACCTTTGCACCTAACATTTTCATCCTGGCAACATTCGGCGCCTGTCGAGCCATATCGGTTTCCCCCATGTAAACAATGCATTCCAACTGCAGCAGTGCACAAGCTGTAGCAGTTGCAACACCATGCTGTCCCGCACCCGTTTCAGCGATAATTCTCGTTTTCCCTAAACGTTTTGCTAAGAGCGCCTGTCCCAATGCATTGTTGATTTTATGGGCACCGGTATGATTGAGATCTTCTCGCTTAAGATAAATCTGGGCTCCATACTTCTGGCTTAAATTTTTAGCAAAATAAAGAGGGGTCGCTCTTCCCACATAATCTTTAAGTAATAATTTGTACTCTTTTTGAAAATCTTCACTGTAGAGAATATCTAGATAATGATCTTCCAGTTCTTTGATATTGGGATAGAGCATCTCGGGGATAAAAGCACCTCCGAAATCACCATAATATCCAAAGCTATCAGGATTTTTATATTTCATTTTAGCTGTTTATAACGTTGAATAAATTCTTTAATTAAGTCTAAATTTTTGTTGCCTGGCTGGTATTCAAATTTTGAATTGATGTCCAGAGCAGAAGGTTTAATTTTTAAAGACTGAATAGCACTTATATTTTCCAACGAAATCCCCCCACCTAATAAATAAGGTTTGTGGATGTGGAGCTGGTCTAGGATCCCCCAGTCAAATAACTGCCCAGATCCTCCATAGGATTCTGTATCTGTATCGAAAAGAATATAGTCCAAGTCATCTTCAAAGTTTTCAATGAGCTTTTGAATTCTTTTTATATTTGGATTTGCACCGATCCTAAAAGTCTTTATTATTTTTATCCTCGGTAAATAGATTCTTAAATTTTGTAGGAAATCTTGGTTTTCATCACCATGCAACTGCAGATAGCTGAGTTTGGCTTTTTGGGCCATTTCAACCACTTTTTCTAATGCTTCGTTCACGAAAACACCCACTTTTCCTTTGTGATCAATAGCTGCAATATCTTCTGTACTCAAATGATGCAGTGCATATCTAGGAGATGCGGGATAAAATATAAAGCCTAAAAAATCAATATTTAGTCCTTGTAGCTCCTGAACCTGATTCAATAGAACGAGGCCACAGACTTTTAATCTGAGCGTGGAAAGCCCCACTGGTGGTTCCACCGTTTTTTTTACGATGATAACACCATATCCATCGGGATCCTTAATGTAGATTGCCTTTTTTTCCCAATAGGGATTTTGAGGTGTGAATCGCGTGATCTTTGAGGTGGTAATCCTCTCGGAGATGAGGTTCAACTCTTGTGTACTTTCAGGATAGAACACCAGTAGATCATCGGCAGCTGGAAAGTGCTTGGGTGTTGTGAGGGAGGCAGTAAATTCCAAATGCCAATTTTCATTTTTTTTTCCCAGAAATAAACCCTCATAGCCCTCATGATCTTCAAAAACACCCAAAACTTCAAGCCCCAATATGTGGGTGTAAAACTGCTTTATTATTTGCAAATTGGAGGTATGTCTTGCGTATCTGAATTTCATAGAACTAGGTTTATAGATTAGAGGGCGGCGATATCAGAAGAGAAGATTTCAAATTGCTTTCCTGGTTGTGCGTGTTTCATAAAAAACTCTCCCATTAAGAAAGCATTAAATCCCTTGTTTTTTAGAAATTTAAAATCTTCAAGCTTGTAAATTCCACTTTCGGCAACAGTTAGAATATCTTTTGGAAGTCTGTTTTTTAGATTCACGGAATGTTGTAAATCTACTTTAAAATCTTTTAGGTTGCGATTGTTGATCCCTACGAGATCCACGTTAGGATTAAAGTGTTTCAATTCTTCTTCAGTATGGATTTCCAACAGAACTTCCAACTGTAGGGAGTGGGCTAAATCAGTAAATTCTAAAACCTGAGCCGGCGATAGGCAAGCAGCAATGAGCAAGACTACATCTGCTCCCATTGCTTTTGCTTCATAAAATTGATACGCATCCACCATAAAATCTTTGCGTAGAATAGGAATGTTTATAGCCTCTCGTACGCTTAAAATATCTTCTTTTGAGCCCCCGAAAAAAGGAGTATCTGTTAAGATGGAAATGCCCCGGGCTCCAAATTTTTCGTAAGAGGAAACTACAGATAAAGGTTGCTGGATTTCACTGATTACCCCTTTAGAGGGTGACTTTCTTTTAAATTCGGCAATAATTCCATTTTTTTCTTGTATACTTTTTTTTAATGAATAAGTCTTACGAGAGAAAAAAGCTTGAAGCTTTAATTCTTCTATTCCGATCGTTTTCTTGAGGATTTCTATTTCCTGTTTTTTTTGGATTACAATTTTCTCTAAAATAGTCATATCATGAATGGTTTAAATTATTGAGACATTGTAAGGCTTTTCCGCTTTCAAGGCTCTCCTTGCTGATTTTCAGACAGTCGGAATAGCTTCCGTATTTTCCTGTATTTTTCAAGGCCATCGCCGCATTGGCTAGGACCACTGCATTTTGTTCATAGCTTCCCTCACCTTTAAGAATGTTTAGGAATATAGTGGCGGCTTCTTGAGGGGTCTGGCCTGCAAAAAGCTTATGTGGCTGGATATTGCTGAAATGAAAATCTGCTGCTGAATAGATCGCTTCACCTTTTTCGGAGTATATTTTTGTTTCCTGGGTAAGACTGATTTCATCATATCCATCTAAAGCATGTACCAACATAAATTTTTTATTTTGTTTTTGAAGGAGGTACTGATACAGGCGTGCAATTTCGGCATTGTAAACCCCCATCATAGTATAGCTGGGTTTTGCCGGATTTACTAGAGGCCCCAAAATATTAAAGAATGTTCTAATACCTAAGTTTTGGCGGAGAGGAGCAAGGTTCCTGAGAGTAGGATGAAATAGAGGAGCGTGTATAAAGCATATATTTGCCCTTTTGAGATCTTTTTTTAGATCCTGGGTATTATCTTTAAAAGTGTATCCCAGTTGTTCCAATACCGTCGAGGAACCGCTTATTGAGGATACTCCATAGTTACCGTGTTTTGCTACTTTTTGACCTGTTCCAGCTACTATAAAACTGGCTAAGGTGGATATATTGAAAGTATTTTTCCCGTCTCCTCCCGTACCTACGATATCCACTAAATCGTGGGTCCCCAAATCTATAGGTACCGCCAACTGCAATAAAGCCTGCTGGAAGCCTTCGATTTCTGCTAATGTGATGGAGCGCATAAGAAAAACCGATAGAAAAGCGGTTACTTCATTTTCGTTATATCGATTTTGGGCAATTTCTGATAGGATCACTTGGGCTTCTGCACGAGAAAGGCTATGGTGTTCAAAGAGGTATTGTAAAATATTTTTCATCTCTGGCTTAGTTTAACAAAAAGTTGCTTAAAATTTTTTCTCCTAACGGGGTTAATATACTTTCCGGGTGAAACTGCACAGCATGGGTATTATAAATTTTATGCTGTAAGGCCATGATCATTCCTTTATTATCTACGGCGGTAATCTCTAATGCTTCGGGAAAGTTTTCATCGGAGACCGCCCAGCTATGGTATCTTCCTGCTTCAAAAGCAGGAGGGAGGTCTTTGAAGAGCAAAGCATTTTTTTTGAGTATTTTAACTTCTGTGGCCACACCGTGATAGATTTCCGTAAGGTTGATTAATTTCCCTCCAAAACTTTCAGCAATAGCTTGTTGCCCTAGGCAAACCCCTAAAATATCCTTTTTAGAGGCATATTTTTGAACCAGCTCCAAGAGAATTCCAGCTTCAGCAGGAATACCAGGACCAGGAGATAATATAATTTTGTCATATCGATCTACTTCCTCTAAAGAGATTTCGTTGTTTCTAAAGACATCTACACCTTGATCCAGGATATTTTCTATCATCTGAACCAGATTATAGGTAAAACTGTCATAATTATCTAAGACCAAAATTTTCATGAGGGTATTATTTTATTTTTGTTGCTTTTTCCAATGCGGATTTTAAGGCATTGAGTTTATTTTTAATTTCCTGTACTTCACTTTGCGTATCGGATTTTGCTACAATTCCGGCACCCGCTTGATAGTAAAGTGTATTACGCTTGCTGAGGAAGGTACGGATCATAATGGCTTGATTACAATCTCCATTAAAGCCCACAAAGCCAATACAGCCACCATAATAACTTCTTGAGGTTTTTTCATATTGATCAATGAGCTTTAGGGCCATGTATTTCGGAGCGCCACTGAGGGTTCCTTGAGGAAAGGTAGTGCCTATCATTTCAAAAGTATTGGTGCCAGGTTCTACATCTGCAGCCACTTCGCTTACCATATGGATAACATGAGAGAAGAAGTGAATTTCCTTTAATTTAGAGACCCGGGTATTCTTGCCCAATATGCTCAAATCATTTCTTGCCAGATCAACCAACATGGTATGCTCAGCATTTTCTTTAGGATCGTTTCGCAGGGACTCGGCGGCAGCCAAATCGGCTTCTATATTTTCGGTACGTTTAAAGGTACCTGCAATAGGGTGGATAACGGCGGTTTTATTTTTGATAATCAACTGACTTTCGGGACTGGATCCAAAAATCTTGTAGTCACCGTAATCAAAATAGAATAGATAAGGAGAGGGGTTAATGTTTCTCAGCGCGCGATAGACATTTAGTTCGTCGCCAGTAAATCCTTGCTCAAAACGCCTGCTGAGCACCAGCTGAAATACGTCGCCTCTGCGGGTGTGCTTTTTAGCAATTTCAATTAATTCGGCCATCTCTTCGTCGGTCAGATTAGAGCGCTCCTCTCCCTTAATTTCAAAAGGGTATACAGGTGCATTTTTTTGATGAATAAAGCTTTCCAGACGGGAAAAATCAGATTCGACTCCTTTTATTTTATTTTCAAAAATGCTCATTTCATCATTAAAATGATTAATTGCAATCACATACTGATATAACCTGTAACGCATCAGGGGTATGGAAGTTTCTGGCGTGGGCGGCTTACATTTTAAATTATTGAAGAACTGAATCGCCTCATAGCTGATATAACCATATAAACCTTGTGCTACAGATACTAAAGGATGAGGAGAGGTCTCTGGTATAAAACATGCTGAAAATTGTTCGAGTATATCCGTTAATTGGGTATTTTTTAAACTATACTGCTTAGGATTTTCATTTGGAAATTTAATCTCTATTTCTTGGCTACCTTTCATCTCAATACCCGCAATAGCATTTACGCCGATAAAGGAAAAGTTATTTTCCGCACTTTGATTTCCTGCACTTTCCAATAATATCGTATCTCGGTAGCGATCGCGAAGCCGGAGGTAGATACCTATGGGGGTATAGAGGTCTCCGAGATAATTTTTATACTTTGTGTTGATCCGAATTTTAGGGTGCAAGTTCATAGGTTATGGTTCTGAGTAAAAAACAAAAAAAACTTCGACATAAATGCCGAAGTCACAGTACTTTCTCTAATTTATTATATATTTTTTCAATACATGGAGATAGTGGCCAGATCCGACATAGATTTGGAAAGCCACCACCAGTTTGTATGAGTAGTATTTATATTCATTGAGACAAATATAAAAATATTTTAGAAATCAAAAAATAATTTCTTCTATTTTTTTAATAAAAAGATCTAAGTCAAAAGCAGCTCATAAATAAATGAGATACTATAGAAGTATGGAGGTGTTCTAAAGTGAGATGCTAGAAAGTCAATAGCCACTGTGGAAAGACAGCGCGGCTATATTTGTTTTATCCAAAGATGTAAATTCAATATAATACGACGATGCAGATTTACTTTTTCCAAACTCTGAGTTAGGAATTCTTTTCCCATTCTACATATTTTTTGCTTCTGTATCATCTTGAAAAAGCCTTATCCTGATTGATAACACCTTGTAGGCTTTGTGTTGCAAGATAAGGGCTATCCCTTTGCATGAGCTCTTCTGAAACCTTCAGGAAAGTTGGGGAAATATATGATCTTAACCTATTGTGCATTTAGGGAATAAAAAAGAAAAATGATTTTAGTAGTTTTATTTCTGCGATTCTTTAAGATTACTCTATTTACGTTAAGTAGTCTTTTTATAATGAAAGATATTAATTTTATTTATCCATTACACGTTTGATTTTAAATAGTTTAATATGAAAAGCAGAATTTTAATTCAGAAAGGAATAGATGATTTTTATTCGAAGACTTCTGAAGAAACTAGGCTTCAGATAGGACTTGGACCGCTCGAGTTCGAAAGAAACAAAAATCTAATTAGTCGATTTATTTCTCAAAAGCCATCTATTGTGTTGGATGTTGGCGGCGGACCTGGTATCTACTCCGAGTGGATGGCAAAAAATGGGCATACGGTTTATTTAGTAGAGCCCGTATTAAAGCATATTAAGCAAGCTCAAAAAAGAGCTAAAAAAGCGAAGTTTGAATGCATTCAAGGCGAGGCAGGAAACTTAAAGTTTGAAAATAATTTTGCTGATATAGTTATTTTGCATGGGCCCTTGTATCATCTTCAAGATGAAAAGAAGCGCAATGATTGTTTAAAAGAAGCTAGGCGTGTGTTGAAACCTGGAGGGATTCTGCTTGGATTTGCAATAAACTACACAGCCTCAACCATTGTTGCCTTAATACAAGGAGTGATCGGGCATAGCGAGTTTTTCAGCATGTGCCGAGAAGAGTTAACCAGTGGTATTCACGATGCTCCTAAAAATATGCCAGGAATACTGTCTCATGGTTACTATTATAAACAAGAGGATTTGATAAAAGAAGTAGAAGAATGCAGTTTTGAATTTTTGGATATTTTTGCCGTTGAAGGTTTTATTTGGTTAGATAAAAATTATTTCGAATCTCAATCGAATCCTTCAAAACAAAAAATTCTAATGGAGCTACTTAAAATAACGGAGAACGATAAAAATCTTATTTCCTTTAGTCCTCATATGATGATAGCCGCCAAAAAATAGATTTGATGTAATCATCCTATGATGGATATACATCCCCAATTTTGAGAGGATACATGAGCAGTCATTAACAAACGGTTTTGTAGAAGAAGTTGAATTGCGGTTAGAATAAACATACTCTTTTTATTGTCATCCTTCATTATTATTAGTTGCTCAAGAGAGTCTTTTCTTGAAGAAAATCAGAAAATTAAATTAGGTCAGTTTGTGCAGCAACATCTCAAGTGATTACATACTCTAACAACCCTGAAGTTAATAATATAGGAAAGTATTTTTTAATATGGTTTCTGGACAGGACTTTTTTAAAAAAGGTAAGAATAAAGATCATCACATTCAAAATGGTATAAAAAAACTGTTTACAAAAAAAGATTTGATATATCCTATAAAAACACAGAAAAGAATTTTTTCTTGTTTGAAAGCCAAAACATCTGATAAACATGATGATAGCGATTCAATTAACAGAAATGGGGTCCGGAATTAGTTACACCTTTATCATGGTGAGTAAAACATAAAGAAGCGAGGGCTTTACTTTCTTTCAGATAGTAATAGCGCCCTCGTCTTTTTAAGTATATTAGCATAAATCTTATTGCGTACACCGATTTTATCTAATTTGTGGGTATTCGATGAATACCAATCCGCCGCATAGCATGTAGGTGGCCATTCTTTTTCGGTTCGTTTTTGTTCAAGCAAAACAACCTGAATATCGATCTTTTCCTCATTTCCTAATGAATTGTTTAAACTACATTATAAATGATTTACGCGAAAATATCAATTAATCTGCACGTATTGAGTAAGCTAACTTCGTTGTTTTTAATCCAACACCAAACGGGACCCGACTTCCAAACTTAGACTGCTTTATAGCGTTTTGGTTATTGCTGGCTTTTATGATTATCTTTTAAATAAAAATTTTTATAAAACAGCCAATCTTCATCTGTATCGTGTACAATATCCAATGGAACTTCTGTATCGATCGCTCTATTGATGGCTAAAATACTAGCATAGACATCGGTGCTGTACACCTGCCATGTTCTTCTGTGGTTTCCGGTAAAAGAAAGAACAAGAATCGCTTTGCCTTCTTTGGCAAATTCGTGTTCTAGCTTTTGCTCCAGTTGGTCTAGATGAACAAGCATGGCTTCGTTAGGCAGTTTGGTTTTATGATTTCCATTAAAATGGTAAGAAATTTCTAATCTTTGAGCATATTTCCGAGAGGAAATAAAAGACTCCATATGATCCTTTCCACGAAGAAAAACCGTGTTTCCCTCTTCATCATTAAACCTATTATTAAACCAGTTGTTCATGTTTCTTATTCATTTTGCTGTTTCGATATCCATAGACAAAGTAAATGATAATTCCTATCAGGAACCATATACCAAACCAATACCAGTTTTCATGATTCATACCTGTTAGAAGATATAAGCAGGAACATAGGCCTATTAGTGGAATAAGCGATAGATTTTTAACAAAAGCTAAGACACAAAGAATCAGATTGATGACAATGAAAAAGAAAATTGAAATCCTAAATTCTCCTTCTTTTTGATCGGACCAGTCGAGTAGGGTATTGAAAAAATGAGGAATCCATAGGTAAAAAGTTATCAATCCCCCTATAAAAATTATGGGAAATGCATATTTCCCATTGATATAGGGAAGAGAGAATTTGCCTTTTATTTTTTCTCTTTTAGGCATCAGCATCACGCCTCCGCATACTAATGCAAAAGCGAAAATGGTTCCTATACTGGTGAAATCTAAAATAAAAGTTTTATCGGTAAATAAGATAGGAACCCCCACGACAATACCTGTTATAATGGTTGCAAAAGAGGGGGTCTTTCGCTTGGGGTGAATTTGCTGAAATTTTTGGGGCAAAAGACCATCTCGGCTCATAGCCATCCATATTCTAGGCTGTCCCATTTGGAAGACCAATAATACTGTTGTAATGGCGATAACAGCAACAAAGGAAACGATAAATTCCATCCATGGAAGATTAGCGTTTTCTTTTGCAAAGATAAAAGAAAGCGGATCGCCGATACCGTCAAATTTGGTATAATCTACCATTCCGGTTAAGATAAGGGTAAGGAAAATGTAAATTATAGTACACAGGATCAGCGAGATGATCATCCCTTTGGGTAGGTTTTTTTGTGGATTTTTAGTTTCCTCTGCTAAAATACTCAGCGCATCAAATCCAATATATGCAAAAAACACCCCACTGACCGCCGACATCACTCCTACAAAGCCATTGGGCATAAAAGATTGTATTTTTGTATGAGGATTGGTAGGAAACCAGTTGCCGGTGTTCACATAGGCGATTCCAATGAATATTACCAAGATAATTACAGCTAATTTAACGATTACAAGCAAATTATTGAAATTCTTACTTTCCTTAATACCGATGTAACACAACCATGTAATCAGCCCATTAATTACCAGTGCAGGAAGATCCAATATCAATTTAAAATTACCTATCACAGGGGCTATTTTCCATGCATTTAAGAGTTTGGCATTTGCAGAATGGTGTAATACGGCTTTATAAGCTTCGCTATAGCTACAGGTGAGGTTATCTGGAATATGCCAGCCTATTCTATCTAAAAACGAAGTAAAATAATTGGACCAGGAAAAAGCCACGTAAATATTACCAAAACTGTATTCCATAATTAAAGCCCATCCGATAATCCATGCTATTAATTCACCAAAAGAGGCATAGGCGTAGGTATAGGCGCTTCCTGCTGTAGGAATACGACTGGCAAATTCAGCGTAACAAAGAGCCGTAAAGGCGCACGCAAACCCACATATAATATAGAGGATAATAACACCCGGTCCGGCCCGAAATATGGCCTCGCCCAAACTGCTAAAGCTACCGGCACCAATAATGGCAGCAATTCCGAAGAATACGATATCCCATAGTCCTAAAACCCGGTTAAGCGGTGTGCGATTGGATGTACTGTATGGTTTTCTCCTGAATAGTTTACTCATGATTTAATATATATTTTAAAGGGCACAAAAATAAAATAAATAAAGTAAATAAGTTGAGTGGAAATGAATATTATTTTAATTTTTCAAATAAAATATCTACAGCCCCGTATAAAAGTAGATGTTTTTTTATAAGGCCTAAATCTTTTTAAATTCTCATCTTGTGTTACAATTATTAAGTTTTTAGTACTTTTACCTCATTATAGCATACGGCAATAAATCTAGTGAATTTATCGTTGTATAAAAATCGTTTAACAACTATAGTTATTTTGATTAATGAGTCCGAAAAACATCCTCATTTATGCAGGGCTTTTTGGAGCTGTAGCTCCTATATTCGCCCAACAATCAGCTTTCTTTAAAAATAGAGAAGAATATAGAATATCTTTAGCTGAAAAGCTTTACCAGCATAAAATTTATACCGCCGCACAATATGAATTTGCCCGTCAGTATTTTTATCAGAATCCTGAAGGGGCCAAGCGGGAAGCATCCCTGTTTTATGATAATATTATCGGCGTTATCCTTAATAAAAGCCACTCCGAGGAGGGACTGGAAGCTTTTACTAAAGAATATCCTAAGAGTGCTTATTTCGCATTGGCTAATGCTCCGTTAGCAGACTACTATTTAGCTAAAAAGGATTTTGCTAAAGCTTTGGCAAGTCTTAAAAAAGTCAATCAGTATAATCTTACTAAAGAGGAAAATACACAGTATATCCTCAAACTAGGTTATGCTAAATTTATGACCGGGGATACTCAAGGCGCAATTGAAGCCTTGGATGAAGCTTATAAAAATGCAGATCGCGAGAGTAAAAACGATATTGCCTATATGTTGGGGCATTTACAGTATGCAGAGGGTGATAGAAAAAAAGCGTTCCAATATTTCGATCGTATTAAAAACGATTTTAAATACGCTAAAACAGTAAAACCTTACTATGTGCAACTCTATTTTAATGAGAAGAACTATGATAAAGCTATTGAGGAAGGGAAATCATTATTGCACGAAGGGATCTCCAAAGAATACAGGATGGAAGTTAATAAGATTATAGGAGAATCTTATTTTATGAAAAAAAACTATGCTACGGCCTATCCTTATCTTAAGACCTATCTGGATAGCAAAACTTCTCCTTCAGAGAGTGATCTTTACGAGATGGGATTTGTAGCGGCACAACTGCATAAATACGATGAAGCGGTAAATTATTATAATCAGCTTATCAGTTCACAGTCCGCATTGGCACAAAATGCTTACTATCAACTCGGAAATGCTTATCTAGAGGTAGGCAAGAAGCGAGAAGCCCTGACGGCTTTTCGTGCAGCTTCTCGCATGAGTTATGATATTAAAGTTCAGCAATTGGCCTACGAGCAGTATGCTAAAATAGGTTACGATATAGGGAATCCTTTTGAGTCGAATTCTCAGGTTCTTCAAGCTTATATAGCCCAGTATCCGAACGCGGCCAATATTCAGGAGATGAGAAATCTGCTGGTAAAATCTTATTTATACTCTGGAAACTATAAAGAAACGCTTTCAGCCATTAAAAAACTAGGTGAGCAGTCGCCTGAAATGGTGAGCATTGAACAGCAAGCATCTTTTCTCCTAGGTACAGAAGCTTTTAATAAGGGGGATTATACAGAGGCGGAGACGCTTTTTGAATATGCTGCAAAATATAATTATCATAAAGATCTAAAGGCCAGATCTGAATATTGGATGGGGCAGAGCCAATATCAAATGGGAGATTATGAATCTACAACAGAAACTTTGCAGAAATTGTATCATTCTGCGTTAGATTTTGAAGAAAAACAACAACTTCCTTATGATTTGGCCTATGCCTATTTTAAAAATAAAAAATTTAAAGAAGCTCAACATTATTTTAAATTATACCTACAAAATCCTAAACCTGAATTTAAAAACGATGCAGAGCTTCGTTTAGCCGATACTTATTATGCAAATAACGAACTGAATGATGCTATTGCTATCTATGATAAAAATGTAGACGCCACCGACTATACCCAGTTTCAAAAGGCGATGTCCTTAGGTTTTAAAGGAAATCTGGAAGCTAAAATTTCAAGTTTGAAAAAGCTTATTGAAAATTATAAAGACAGTGAATATGTAGATGATGCCCTATATGAATTAGGAGTAGCGTATTCATCGGTAGGTAAATATAAAGAAGCCAATGAATATTTTGATAAGCTTATTAAAACTTCTTCAGATAAGAATTTGGTTGCCAATGCTTCTATTTATAGGGCGCAGAATTATGCCGATTTGGGACAGTCCGAAAAAGCCATGGAAGAGTTTAGAACACTTGGAAACACCTATAAGGGAACCTCATATGTTGAAAAAGTGCTTTTGGGTGCAAAAGCTTTATATCTTAAAAATGGAGATACGGAAGGTTATCAAAATTTTGCTTCTTCGTTAGGGGTAAAAGTAAGTGCTAATGAGCTGGATGAAATTAATCTGACTACAGCCCAAAAGTTGTATGCTGCTAAGAACTATAAAGCGGCTATTCCTTATTATGAAAGGTACCTCACCCAAAATCCTATGGGAAGTAAGCTTTATCAGGCGAAATATGAGTTAGGCGAGAGCTATTATCAAAATAAAAGCAATATTAAAGCGATGCTGATATTAGGGGAAGTCGCTAATGCTTCAAATGATTATCAGGAAGATGCGCAGGTAAGGTTATCCCAAATTTATTTAAAAAATAATAATCGGACAGAGGCTAAAAAACACCTTCAAAATTTAGTAGCTTCATCTAATGTAAGTATTAGAAATTATGCGCTTATTGAGATGATGAAGATTTCGGTAGATGCCAATGATTTTAATCAAGCAGAAGCATATGCAGATCAGGTATTGGGGAATTCTAAAAATTCAGCATCTGTAAGAGAACAAGCACAGACCATTAAAGCCAGAAGTCTTATGAAACGCGGTCATGAGGCTGAAGCAAAAAAAGCTTATGCAGCTTTAGAAAAATCTTCTAATCCCCAAGTAGCAGCCGAGGCTTTATATGCCAAAGCCTATTATCAAAATAAAGCGAAAGCTTTTAAATCTTCTAATGAGACCGTTTTCAGATTATCCAATAATTATGCTTCTGAAGAATATTGGGGAGCAAAGTCGCTGGTGGTAATGGCTAAAAATTATTTAGGATTAAGAGATAAGTATCAGGCCTCCTATACTGTAGATCAGATTATTGCCCATTATAGTGATTTTCCAGATGTAGTAACTGAAGCAAAACAAGTGAAATCTCAAATTAAAAAATAAGACTTTTAAATTCATATATGATCTCTCTTTATCGGGTAGATATTAGAAATAAAATTATGAAAAAACAGATTCAATATATAACGATTATCGGCATTTTAGGCTGGGGAGGAGTATCGAATGTCCATGCGCAGATTAAAGAAGAAAAACTCATTTTGAATCGGAATAGAGAGCCAGAAGTCAAGAAAATCGAGAAAAAGAAAACTTCTATTGCTGCTGAAAAAAATTACCCTCCAAAAGGTAAAGATTCCCTAAGATATAAAATTACGAATATCCCTATAGTATCCGATTTTAAGACATCCACTATTGCGGGAGAAGATATTTCCCCCCAATTTAAGGCTGATTCGCATCGTAATTATTTTCAAATAGGATATGGTAACTATGGTAAATTTTTATTCGATGGGAATGTGTCGGGTCAATTAAAGCCCAATTTGGAAGTGGGAGCAGATGTACACCATATTGATACGAGTGGTCTGAAAAAAGACTATACCTGGAATTCTAAACAACAAACGACGGAAGCACACGTGTTTCTAAATTCCTATGGAACCAAAGGTAAGCTTAATATAGATACCGGCCTGGAGCTTAATGGTTTCAATTATTATGGTAACTATCAGAAGGTTATTCAGCCTAAGGCTCAGGCAGAACTTAAACAGAACTTTACCAAAGTGGGAGTGAATGCTTATTATGATTTTTATGCGAATCATTATTTAAATGATATCCGATTGAAGACGTCTTTTACAAAAGATCATTTCAATAGTAAGGAAAATTACTATGACTTAAACCTTAACCTCTCTAAACATGATTTTCAAATAAGTTTTGAAAAAGAAATAAAATTGAATACCAATATGGGGGTGGGGATTCAGGGCGTTAATACCCAGTTTGATTTATTGAAAAAGAATGAATCCAGGCATTTTACGGCTAATTTTACACCGGAATTTACTCTTTTTAAGGGGAATCATTATCTGAAAATAGGCTCACGTTTTACAGTATTAAGCTCACAATATCAAAGCTTATCTAGCGATAAAAGCACTGAGAGCAAATGGCATTGGTTTCCCACAGCCGAACTTTTAATCGCTCCAAAAGATGAAGTGAAATTTTATGCAGGAGTAAATGGAGGAATAAAACTCAATACTTATTCGGATCTTCTTCATGATAATCCTTTCTTGGTGTCTGACCTTTTGCTTCGCCCTACAGAAACTAAATATCATCTTTATTTTGGAGTAAAGGGAGATATAGAGCAAAACTTCAAGTATGATATTCATGGGGGCTATAGCAAGTTAAACAATATCCTGTTCTATCGCTCTAATAACCTTTTTTCTTTTAACAGTGGAGATTTGAGACCTACTTATGACTATCTTAATACTTTTAGCACGTTTTATGATCATGGAAATCTCAGTGATGTGAGTATTAGTGTAGCCTATTTTCCTCTTGAGAATCTGAATCTATCTGGTGAGTTTAAATATATGAGCTATGCTTTGAAAAATTTTGATCATGCTTTTTACAAACCTATTATTCAGACGACTTTAGGTGCAAAATATTCCTTATTGAACAAAAAGCTAGATTTTGGCTTTAAAGGTATATTGGTGACAGACAGAAAGGCAAATGCTTTTTATCCCGAGTTGGCTACACCTGATTTAGAAACCTATACAACGAATGAGGTTACCCATAAAAAAGTAGCAGGATATGCAGATCTAAATCTTTTTGCAGAATATAAAATTCATAAAAATATAAGTCTCTTTGCAATGGGGAATAATCTACTAGGAAAGTCCTATCAGAGCTATTTGGGATATAAAGTTATGGGAGCCCAGATACTTGGCGGTGTTAAGTTAGAATTTTAGGCAAAATAATTGAAAATGTCAGAATAAGTGCTTACTTTTGCAGTCCGCAAATAGGCCCTATAGTTTAATGGATAGAATTAAAGATTCCGGTTCTTTAGGTTGAGGTTCGATTCCTCATGGGGCTACAAAAATAGCTTTAACAATCCGGAGGCCTATTACATTAACGTTAATAGACCTCCGGAAAGCACAAAAGACTTTCAATTGAAAGCCTTTAATTGTGAGAAACTGATAGTCAACAATAATACTTTGCTAATTATTATCTTCTTGTAGCGCTTTTATAAAATAAGAAGGCAACGTATCTGTCATTTTTTTAAATGCATTTGTAAAAGATTCTGTATTATTATAGCCTGCTTTATCAGCAATTGCAGCAATTGTAAATTTCTGTAAATTTTTATCTTTTTTTAGTTCATTAACGATAGCTTTTGAATATTCTCCTTTTGCATAATAGTAATTTCCTTTGGTAAATTTATAAATTCACGATGGGTTTAACTAATAAATTTTTATATTTAAATTGAAAAAAACAAGATGGAAAAAATCACCGATTCTAAAAGAGCAGAGAAATTGTCAAATATTATTTCATATTATGCTTGTAAAGGATATAAAATGATATTACATTTACAGCTATTCTTTATCGCAATGGTGAGGCCATCAATCATACCCTACATTTAATTTTGACTATAGTAACTTGTTTTTTCTGGTTATTAATTTGGGGGGTGATTTATTTAACTAAACAAGGTACGAGTACCATTAATATCTCTGTAGATGAATATGGAAATTTAATCCATAGATAATTTTTTATTAAGGAAAAAAGCCTACTAAAATAAATATTTATTTTTATACTATTGTAGGGTTTCTGTTCTGTTTTTTGTACGGAATTACTGTAATTATTTAGAACTTTATTTACCCGCATTTTTCTTTCCAAAATAGATCCCCTCAAAATCTCCTCAGTATGATAAATATGATATTTTTTGAATAAACACTTTTTATAGCATGAAAAAGAAAATGAGCTAAACTATGGTTCTTCATTATCTGATCACGTCTCTCTCAATCTATATTCATAACAACGATTATACATAACATTTATCATTTATAGAATATTTTAAAACATTATATAATTTTAACATTATACAATATATTTTTTCAATATTAATTTGGTTTTATTATTTAAAAAGCATTGATGCCTGTAATATCGTTTCCAGTGATGAGTAAATGCACATCGTGGGTGCCTTCATAGGTGATAACAGATTCTAAATTCGCCGCATGACGCATCATAGGGAAGTCCCCCATAATCCCCATTCCTCCTAATATTTGTCGGGATTCGCGCGCAATATCTATGGCCATTTTTACATTGTTCCGCTTGGCCATAGAAACCTGAGCAGGAGTAGCCCTGCCTTCATTTTTCAAGATACCTAAGCGCCAAGATAACAACTGTGCTTTTGTAATTTCGGTTAAAAACTCGGCTAATTTTTTTTGTTGCAACTGATAAGAAGCAATGGGTTTGCCAAATTGAACACGTTCTTTGGCATATTGTAATGCAGTACAATAACAATCTATTGCAGCACCGATCACTCCCCAGGAAATACCATATCGCGCAGAAGTAAGGCAGGAGAGAGGACTCTTTAATCCACTGCTATGGGGGAGTATATTCTCTTTAGGAACTTTTACATCTCTAAAGACCAATTCTCCTGTCTTAGAAGCGCGTAAAGACCATTTGTTCAGCGTCTCGGGAGTACTAAATCCCTGCATACCACGTTCTACGATCAAGCCTTTTACTTTAGCATCTTCAGCTCTTGCCCATACCACAGCTATATCGCATAGAGGGGCATTGGTAATCCACATTTTGGCTCCATTTAGTAAAACGTAATTACCCATATCTTTGAAATGAGTTTCCATATTTGCAGGATCCGAGCCGTGATTGGGCTCTGTTAATCCAAAGGATCCAATGAGTTCTCCACTGGCCAATAAGGGTAAATATTTTCTTTTTTGTACTTCCGAGCCATATTGGTATATGGGATACATGACCAAAGATGATTGTACTGATGCAGCCGAGCGTACAGCCGAATCTCCTCGTTCCAGCTCCTGCATAATGAGCCCATAGGAAATCTGATCCAATCCTGCACCACCATAAGCCTCAGGGATATCAGGGCCCAATGCACCGATTTTACCGAGTTCTTTCATTAGATGTGGAATTTCCTGATGCTGCTGAGCCGCATGATCGATCTGTGGAATAATAAAACTATTTACCCATTCGCGAGCAGATTGGCGGATTAGCTTATGCTCATTTGTCAATACATCGTCAAGAAAGTAGTAATCTGGAATGCTATGAATGGGATAGTGAAACATAGTAATATTTTAGTTTCCTAATATAATCATTTTTTTTGGATCTTTTTTTATAGGCATCAGTAAATTTATCCATGGACTCATTAACAGGCGATTACCATCCTTACTTATATTTTATTTAACATAATATATATTATAGGACTTATTGAATATTGCTCCAATAAGTATAGCTGTTAGTTATATTCATAATATTGAGGGTTCAGGTATTCCGAGTAAGCTTTGGTTTCACTATAGTATATGGAAGCTTCTGCGCTGGCTCGCCACCAAGCAAAAACAGCATGTTGAATATATTCCGAACATACAAAGTTGTCATAATCGTAGTAATTTTTTCCTATAAAGCTTTGGATATCATTTTGTAGATCATGAAGGATCAACTGTCCAAATCCTTCTCTAGTCTTGGAATACGTATGAGAGACTTCTACATCGCTGGTAAACGAAGGCTGTAAAAAAGGGTTTCCCTCTTCGTAGGAATTGGCTGTTAAATACCAACGTGCAGGATTTCCTCCAAAAGAGAGTCTAGCCCATTCATAAAGCATATCGAAATCAATTTTAGTCGAAAAATTATTGATCTTTTGCAGATTGAGGTTTTCTATATATTCTTTTTTAGAAACAGCCCAAAGGTAGCTTTTGTATTCGGCATTTAGAAGGTTATTCCGATCTGCTTTATAAGCAAAATAATCCACATCTAAGCTCAACTGCTTGCCCAGAGTATCCAGTTTTTTGAGCAGATTTCCATTGAAAGAATGATTGTAATAATCCGCTGTGGTTTGTATAAGCTTCTTTAAATCCCCCACCCCTCTATTATAGGCATTTGCTGTTCCTATTTTGTCTTTTTTAAGATGACTCATATTGCCCAAATACTGAAAACCGATACGTAAATTTTTTGATACGTCATATCCCAAATTGAGGAGACCACTTATAGGATGAATACGAGCTTTATTATAAATATTGTTTTTCCAATATTCTTTAGGATAGTCATATTTGCTTTCGTTGGTATAGATCCTTGTATAAGGGCTTACCGATATATCAAACAACAAACTCAGCTTATTTTTCTGATAACTAAAGCTATTTCCTATGGAAAATGAAGGGTAAATGGCTTGTATATAACTCGTCCTCGTCGTATTGCTCCAACTGTTCGCTCTCGCCTTTTTTAGCTTTATATCGACTATTCCACTATTGCCTTCTGTCTCATATTTAGCAGGAGGATTGGTAATAACTTCAATACTTTTAATATTGTCTAACTTTATATTTTTTAGAAAATTAATCATATCCTCTCCCGAGAGGAGTATCTGCCTGTCATCAACCATTACCGATATACTACTCTTCCCCATCATGGAGATTTGGTCGTTTTGTACCCTTATACTGGGGGCAATTCTTAAAACGTCCAATGCATCCCCTCCGGTAGCTGCTATAGAATTTTGTACGTTGAAAACCCACCGGTCTACTTTTCGTTCAATAAGTTTCTTTTTGCCTTTGTAAACTCCCCCATAAATAGTACGACTATAATTTAGACAAAAAGTTTAAATTTAGGATTATATATTATGAAAAAGAAACAATTCAGTGCGAATCAGATTTCCAGTATTTTGAAAGAATTCGATA
>NZ_JAAABJ010000248.1 GCF_009904105.1 Elizabethkingia argenteiflava
CGAAAGCCCATCGAAACCTTATTTTCGCAATTATGTGATCAGTTTATGATTAGAAGAAACTATGCGAAATCCTTTGATGGCTTTAAGAACAGAATATTATCTAAGATAATGGCAATGACTGTTATAAAATGTATTAATAAAATAAACAATAGAAATATTAACAACTTAAAAACTCGTATTGCTTAAATGCACCACGGGTTATATATATAATTTTAACTCTTAGCCTTCTTGATATTTGGTTTTATAATCCCTATATTTTCCAAGATAATTTCATTGACAATAGATTGTGCTTTGTTAGATTCTTTTTGATCTAATTCTAAGTTGTCCAGCTTTTGTTGTAAAATCGATAGAGACTTCAGGACTTCTTCCATTTTTTCTTGTGCGATCAATGTATTTTCACGCTCTGATTTGGTTTCTAAAACTTGCCCCTTCAAATCTTTATACATATCTCCTTTGCCTGTCAAAATCCACTCCGCACTGTAATCGGGAAATTTTTCGACTAATTTTAAAACCCATTTAGATTGAATATCACTCCCATGGGATATAGCCCGAGAAAAAACACCTTTACTTGCACCTAAAAGGTGCTCGAGTTTGGTAATTGTAATATTTTCTTGTTCAGATATTTTTATAATGGCTGCTAAAATATTATCCATAATCAGTTGAAAATTATTTCCGGAAATTTGTTTGGTTGAAAATTATATCCTACTTTTACTTTGTCAAATATAGGAAACTTATTTTGATAGAATTAAAAATTAAAGTGATTTAACAGTTTTATATTTTTTCATATTTTATTCTTATAGTTTGATTGACTAATATTTTATTATAAAAGCTTAAACTGATTAAAAATATTTGAAGGAGATGATTTAAGATGATGTTAATGTGAAGTGGAACGTCTCTATATGGGGCGTTCTTTTTATTATTTATAGCAAAAAATAAAGAAAGGATTTTTTTGTTGGATTCGGCTCTTAGATGTAGACTGTGTGAATGTACCTTAATCTTTATCGAAAAAAAACAATTCTCCTTCGTTGAGACCAAGTTAACTATAGATCCAATCTAATCTTTCACTAGCCGTATTAGCAGTAACTAATAGACGATGTCCGAAGCGTGATCACTGTCCTTCCCGCATATTTACAATTCCCAAGGAAAGCTTCTTATTCACATAAAGATGATGGTATAAGAGCGCAGCTGCCCTACCAGGTAAAATAAGAAAATTTAAATTCACTAACACATACCCTATAGTAGAGGAATCATCGAGAATTTAGAAATTTTCCAAAAGTTGATATTCTCTTCTTGAAACGGTAGAGTTTGATTTTTTTGAAATGTATCATATAAGATAGAACTCGATTCATCTTAAATATATTATGCTTTGTATGAATTTCAACATCACTTATAACTTTGTTAATAATAGCGCCTATTTTTTTATACAAATTATCTATCTATGTGGTACTTAATTTATAAAATTTTTGGAGTCAGAATTTTTATTCGGCGATTATTTTAACTTTATACTAAACATCATCAACAACTTACGGGAACGAAAAAAAAATGTATTTAGAGGAAAATCACAAACACATGTTTTTAAAAATATTATCATATCTACTTTTAAATGCTTTTAAAATTTGGGGGATTAAAAAATGAATATATCTAACTTTATAAAGTTTCGGTAAAAAGATAAAAAATTATAAAAATCACCTCCTTTTGCTAATAACAATGGTGATGGACACAATACTTTTTTAGATGTAGTGTTATCTTATACATAAAGCCTTTTGTCAAATCTCATAATATAAAAAATAAAAGAAATTGATATTTTTTTATAAAAAAACTTCTTTACGGGAGATTTTCTCAGTATTCTAAGAGAAAACCCCCATAAAGAAGAAGATTAAAATGTATGATGAATGTGAAATTGGTCTGAACTAATAGTCAAAAAAAAGACTCAATAATACTCTTCTAGGTAAAAAAAACTACTACCAGTGTTGTTTGTCTTTTTTTGGCGGATATCTAGGTCCCATCTCTGATGACGCATTAAAGTCCTTCATTTGCATCATTCTAGCATCTCTACTCAATACTTTTAACGTATCCGCCACTATCTTTCTATCGTTCTTTTTAACATTAATAGTAGCACTAGATTTCATACTAGCAATGGTGCTTGCAGATGATGTTACATCCATTTCGTCGGCTTGTCTACAGCTAGCTACTGAAAATATCAAAGCAACTATAGCTGTACCTGAAATAAAATTTTTCATAAAGATTATTATTTTTAACTTTCTTAATAAGAGATTTTAACTCTTGTTGAATCGCTTAAATCTTGATGCCAAAATTAGAAGAGAAATTATAAATTGGCAAGAAAAAGCAGTCCTTTATTGATTAATTTACAGATAAAGACGTCTTAATTTATAAATTACGACGTCTTTTCGCTAATAATATAAATAAATAAAGGAAATTGTATAAGATGGAGAAGACTGATAGCTTATACAAAATGAATAACATACACCTAATGCATAAACTTCTAAGTTATAAAAACGGCTAAATCTTTAGATTATTTTATTTTTTCTGCTCTGATTTCCCTGTTAAAAGATAAAAAACGAAAAAAAACGTTTTTTTCTATTAAATGAAGTAATATACATATTGTTTCTGATACAAACTACTAAACCTTTGAATCCATTTGCTCATCACAACTCTTCTATAGCTTCTAATATTTAAATAAAATTTATAAAATGAAGGGCTTGGCCTCTTTTATTCCTTTATTAATCTAAGATTTCTTCTCTTCGATTTCAGATCAGACCCCTAATTTGAATGTATTCTTTTCTAACCTGCACAAAGGACATGCAAATAATTATATATAATAAATATATTATATTAATATAAATTCTATAAAACACTGTATTTAACCATTTTTAATCTGCGATAATAGTTTTTTGCTATTTTTTTACTATTTTTTTTAATACTTTTACCCCAACACTCTTATTTTTTAATGCTTTTTCATTATTTTTGGGAGCGAAAAATTGCTTACTTTTAATTGCAATGCACACAAAAAAATACATTTTTTCTTTTTTTCTACTGATTTTTATTTTTCAGGGAATCTGTTTTAAAGCACAGTCTTATGATGAAATACAAAACAAATATGAGAATACAGAAGAAAATAATGAAAAAGCACTAAGCTTGATTAATAAATTTATTGTAAAAGCAAAAAAAGAGAATAATTATGAGAAATTAGCTGACGGATATGAAGATGCCATCTATTATTCTTCTGATTGTAAAAAAAAGTTACTCTATGCGGATAGCAGTATAATCTCTGCAAAGAAATCTTTTAATAATGATCTAATCAGCAGAGCCTATCTAGGAAAAGGTATTATTTACTATTATAACCTAAAAAAGTATAAAGATGCTTTATCCAACTATCTAAAGGCATACTCTTATGCTAAAAAAGGTAAGGATACTTATCAGAAAAATAAGATTGTTTACCATATAGGCGTAGTCAAGTGTTATCTGGGCTACTACAAAGATGCTTTAGGACTTTTCTCCGAATGTATAGATTACTTTGAGCCTAAGACTACCGGAGATTATCATCCTAACGAAATCTATAATCATCAAAAAGGATATCTCAACAGTCTTCATATGACGATTGTTTGTTATCGCTATTTGGGTGAATATCAAAAAGTAGATTCTTTAATTCATACGGGATTAGATTTCATTAACCTGCATAAGTTGAATAAATTCAAATTGGAATATCATTATATTCTTAAATGCAAAGGCATATCCCAGTATAATGAGAACAAATTTAATTCTGCTATCCAAACCTTTGAACATGTTCTACCTGTACTAGAGGAATATAATGATTTTTCGTGGGCTTCGGTGGTGGATTTTTATATTGGGAAAAGTTATATTGGCCTTCATCAGGAAGAAAAGGCTGTAATGCAATTTAAAAAAGTAGACTCTATCTTCCAAAAATATAATTTTATACTGCCTGAATTACGAGAGAATTATGAATTTCTTATTCGCTACTATAAGAAAAATAATGTTCCTAAACAAGAACTGCACTATACCAAAATTCTTCTACGGGCGGACAGCATCCTGAGCAGAGACTTCACGATTCTTTCTTCCCGAATTCACCGCGAGTACGATACTCAGAATTTGGTAGATATACAAAGTAAACTGGAAAACCAAAATAAATGGGGAATAGGTATGATCTTTTTACTTTTCACCTTAACAGTGGTCCTCATCTATGGGATAAAAAAGTATTACCGAAAAGAAAAAGAGATAAAATCTAAATATAAAACGATTGAACATAATATCCAACAGTGGTTCGAACAAAAAAGTAATAAGATAACTTATGAAAACCTATCCTCCCAAAGCAAATCAACCATGAGTGAAGAAATCTATAAAGATTTACAACTTCAGCTAGAGAATTTTGAGAAAACAAAAAAGTTTTTAGAAAAAGGAATCACGCTCAATAAATTAGCAGTTTTATTTGATACCAACAGCACCTATCTCTCGCAATTTATTAACGAAACAAAAGGAATGAACTTCAACAAATATTTGGGAACTTTAAGAATCAGCTATATTACCCAACTGATGTATGAAAACGAAAAATATCTGAACTATACTATTCAAGGTTTATCGGATGAATGTGGTATCGCTTCAAGGCAAAATTTTTCCGATTTATTTCAGGAGATCAATGGTTTCCGCCCTACAGATTTTATCAAGAAGAGAAAAAAAGATTTGGAAGACAGCAAAACCTCTCCCGACCAATCAGAATAATAATATAAGAAAAGGTACTTTATTTCCTTCTCCGAAAGAAGTGAAGAATATTAAGATTCACGTAATGGGTTATTTTGTATAAAAATAGATTTTTAAGAAGTCCTTAGATCATCTAAAATAACCCCGCTCACTGGCGGCTATCATACTTCATGCCTTGTGGAGCTTGTGGCCATCTTTCTTTTTCGTGAAAATTATACTGTAAGGCTCTACTAATCATTGATCGGATTGATTCTCCACTGTGCTTTCCGACTAAATAGAGAGCTGCATCAATGCCAGAGGTAATTCCTGAAGTTGTTAAATATTTAACTTCATCTACATATCGGACATCTTTAACCAAGTGAACCTTGGGATAACGTGCCGAAAAATCGTCGGCCACAAAATAGTGAGTAGTTGCTCTCCGTCCATTTAACACCCCTGTGTGTGCAAGTAAATAAGCGGCCGTACAAATGGAAATTGTTTTGGTATTTTCTTTTGAATTCCAGGTCTTTAAGAAATCCATCAATTGCTGATCTTTGGTTAACCTATTGATTTCAGATATATTAGCCCCAGGAAGCATCACATAATCTGCATGTGGAAAATCATCCAAGCTATAATCTGGTCGTATTTTTATCAGTTTATTCTCTGTATACACCTCACCTGGAGTTAAACCTACTGTAAAAATGCGATAGAGACCTTGGGTTAGATTTTTTGCCTTCGAAAATACCTCCATAGGTCCGGCAAAATCTTGAAGCACCACATTGTTATACAGCAAAACAGCTATGCTGACCGTATCTTTTTGGTTATTATTCAACAGGGAATCCATCTTTCTAAGATGTTCATTTGTCTGTTGTGCATATACACCCACGCTAAGAAAGAATGCATAAAATAAAAAATTTTTCATCATACCAACAAATATATTTTGATTTCAAAAATTTAAACCCTATATATAGGGGGTTGTAGTCATCTGTATTTAAATGAAACTTATTAAGGTAAACTTAGTACCTATTGTGAAATTATAGGATGGGGGTTAAAAAAGCTCTTCAAAATAAGACACACCGGATGATCTTTAGATAGATCGTGCAGAATAAAAAATAATCTCTTCTTATTATTTAGGGCTTTTTTGCAAATTTTAAAAGCATCCTCAGCTAACCCTAACGTTTTTATAGGGCATATGAATATACGATATTTTTTAAATACCTCAATCATAAAATAGATCCTATTTATTTCTACTTGTGGAAGCTTGGCTTCATTAAGCCCAGCGCTGATATAATAATATATAAAATCTTCGTATTTTTTATAAAAATATATCTTGAGCATATATTTTATTAAATTTTACCATATGAAAAATTCTGATCGCTCTAAAAAAAAGAAGAGAGCAAGAATTTATTTTACGAACTCAAGTCTTATTTAATCTATTGGGGATTTAATGAGTTTTTGGGGATTAAAAAAATGATTAAGGGGGCCATTACCTTTACCTATCAACATCTCTTTACACTCTCTAATCGCCTCAAAAACATATTTTTGACCTCTATCCACGGCTTCCAACAGACTTTTGCCTTGACCTACATACGCAGCAATAGCTGCGGAGAGCGTACATCCTGATCCGTGGGTATTGTTCGTTTGAAATTTTTCGGTCTCAAATGTATATACCTTTCCCCCTTCCTCAAAGAATAGAGAAGTGATCCTAGGACCTTCCAAATGCCCGCCTTTGAGCAATATATTCTTACATCCCTGCTTAGCGATAAGCTCCCCTCCCACTCGCATATCCTCTATGCTTTTAATTTTCATACCGGTCAGAACTTCAGCTTCATCAAGATTAGGTGTAATCAGATCAGCCAGCGGCAATAAATATTGCACAATAGAGACTAAAGTATCTTCTTTAATCAGCATATGACCGCTGGTCGCTACCATCACCGGATCGAATATCAAAGGAACTTTCTTATATTTTGCTAAAGTTTGAGCAATAACCTCCACAATTCGTGGAGTATGCACCATACCTATTTTAATAGCTTGGGGGAAAATATCATCCAATAGGGTTTCTATTTGCTCAGCTACGGCTTCTTCCGAAATAGGATATACCTTTCGTACCCCTTGGGTGTTCTGTACGGGCAATGCCGTGAGGACAGAAGTAGCAAAACAGCCTAGAGCCGAAATGGTTTTAATATCGGCCTGAATTCCAGCACCTCCACTACCATCAAATCCGGCGATACTTAATATAGAAGGACAAGTATATTTTTTCATCTTAACATTTTATTTTAAATAAATGGAGTGATCTCTAATCTTCAATATTTATAAGCCTTTCCACATGGCAAAAATATTCTGTTTACTAGATTTTTTTTGTTCACTCAATAAACCCTCAATAAGAAAGTTCAAGCATTAAGGGCAGCAAGCTCATCTTTAAAAAGTAAAAAATATGAGTTTTTATTCCTTGACATCCAACATCTTTACAAATAAAGATGTTGTCCATAAATTTTTATTCCACATTCAATAAAAATAACGCTAGAAAAATATCGAAAGTCTTAAGCTTTAATATAGGCTTTATACTTTCCCACAAGTAAATTAGATCTCATGGATTCAAAAATATACCCCATAAATGCTTGTTAAACATCCCCAAAGCACACGCCACAAAGTTAGCAAAAAATACGTTAGAAATCCGAAACTTTCCCTTGTTGGCAAGGATCTTTTTAGGCGATTAAGCTTTATCTTTGCAAAATAAATTTAATGGACTGGGTTATGAATCATACCAACCTTATACATTCCAACCATCCCCTCATGCTAGCCTTTATAGTCGGATTATTAATTATAATCGCCTTTTTTGTATATAAGATCAGATGCTTACAAATAGAAAAAACAATACTACTAGACGAAAAAGAAATATTAAAAAATAAATTAAAAAATATCAATCTGGATTATATAGAAACCAAGCTCAATCCCCATCTTTTTAAGAACATCCTGAATTCTGTACAGTCCCATGCTTACCAGACCTATGTTTCTCTGGATAAATTATCCGGAGTACTCGATTATATTTTATACGAAAGTAGTGAAAGGTTTGTAACCCCGGAGAGTGAATTGGATTTTACCTTGAATCTTATTGAAATCAACAAAGTAAAAATTAATCCGCTTTTTAACTTTAGAATTAAATCTCAAATTGACAAGCTACATCCTATCTATAAAGAAAAGGTATTGGCTCCTCTGATCACTGTAGATTTTATTGAAAATGCTTTTAAACATACTGATTTTTTGGCAGAAGATGCTTTTATTTTTATTTTCCTCTCGCTACAAAACGGTATCTTAGAGATTAAAGTAGAGAATAAAATTTCCAATAAATCTCCTTTATTAAAAGATCACAGTGGATTTGGTAGCGGGTCTTTAGAACCTCGTCTTAAAAAACTCTATAAAAAGAATTTTTCAGTTAAAAAGGAAATACAGCACCAGGTGTATACCGCTTATTTAAAAATTAATCTCAATGACAAATACAATCAGGTGCGTTATACTAGATGACGAACTCCTTGCTATTCGCTATCTTACTCTTCTGTGCGAGCAAATAGAGGATATACAAATCATTAAGGTATTCAATAACCCGCAATACTTTCTCGATGAAATTCCCCATATAGATTGTGATCTTTGTATTTTAGACATTGAGATGCCTGGTATAACAGGCCTACAGGTGGCCAAAGAGTTGATTAACAAGAAAATAATATTTACAACCGCTTATAAAGAATATGCAGCAGAGGCCTTTGATCTGAATGTAGTAGATTACGTGAGAAAACCAATAAAAAAAGAGCGTTTACACCAGGCTTTCGAAAAGGCTAAAAAACTGATTAAGCCTACTAAAATAAACTATATAGAATGGAATACCCATTTGGGTAAAAGCCACATCTTTACCAACCAAATTCTCTATATCAAAACCTCGGAAATCGACAGCAGAGACAAAGAAGTTATCCTAACAGACAACTCTCGTGTTATTCTTAAAAATATTAATTTTAAAACCTTACTTCAAATGCTTCCTCCTACAGCCTTTTCTCAGATTAATAAAAGGGAGGTAATCGCGCTAAAAGCCATACAAGTAATCTCTGCGAATGAAATCATCACCCGTATTTCTTCCGATAAAGAGCATTTCATTAGACTTTCTCTCAGCGAGGTCTATAAAAATCATCTACTAAAAAAACTGGAAAACTAGGCCTAGAAGATAAAGCCTAAAAAAAGGAAATGATTTCATTACAAAAAATCAGGTTTTTGCTACATTTTAAAAACATTAAGGTTGATATATTTATTTATTTTTTTGAATTTTACACACAAATAATAAAGTAATGCAGAGATATAGGAATATTATTTTTTATATTGTAACCCTTATCGTATTTTCGGGACTGATCTACTGGTTTCTAATAGAAGGAAAACAACTAGAAACAGACCAGCACCTACTATCCTCTCCATCCACAATGTCAATATGGGAAAACTTTACCGCCTCTTTCGTAATTAACCTACAACATCCCCTGTCGTTACTACTCGCACAAATTATCACGATTATCTTTGCAGCCCGCATTTTTGGGTGGATATGTATAAAGATTAAACAGCCTTCGGTGGTGGGCGAAATGATTGCAGGGGTTGTCTTGGGCCCTTCGCTTATAGGATATCACTTTCCCGAATTTTCAAATTTTTTATTTCCCGAAGCTTCTTTAGGTAATTTACAATTTCTAAGTCAGATCGGCTTGATATTTTTTATGTTTATAGTGGGTATGGAACTGGATCTTAACATCCTCAGAAAAAAAACACATGAAGCTGTTATTATCAGCCATGCCAGTATTATCATTCCTTTTGCACTGGGCATAGGTTTATCCTATTTTATCTATCAAGAATTTGCCCCGAAGGGTGTCGCATTTAGTGCCTTTGCACTTTTTATCGCTATAGCTATGAGTATCACTGCATTTCCGGTTCTGGCGCGCATTGTACAGGAAAGAAATTTACAAAAAACAAAGCTGGGGGCAGTGGTCATTACCTGTGCAGCGATAGATGATATTACCGCTTGGTGTATTTTGGCTGCGGTAATTGCCATCGTAAAAGCAGGCTCTTTTACCAGTTCAATCTACGTGATCCTGATGGCCATTGGCTATGTATTTTTAATGATTAAAATACTTCGCCCTTTTTTAAAAAGAATTGCAGAATTACAAACTGGAAAAGGCATTATTAGCAAATCTATTATCGCTATTTTCTTCCTCACCTTAATGATTTCAGCATATGCTACAGAGGTAATCGGCATACATGCTTTATTTGGCGCTTTTATGGCGGGGGCCATTATGCCCGAAAACACTAAATTCAGAAATCTTTTCATTGAAAAAGTAGAGGATATATCATTAGTGGTATTACTGCCTTTATTCTTCGTTTTTACAGGGCTTCGCACCCATATCAATTTATTAAACAGCCCCCACCTCTGGGAGACAGCAGGATTCATTATCCTAACAGCGGTTACCGGAAAGTTTATAGGCAGCGCACTGACTTCTAGGTTTATGCGCTTAAGTTGGAAAGATAGTCTCACCATAGGGGCCCTTATGAATACCAGAGGTCTTATGGAGCTTATCGTACTCAATATCGGTTATGATTTAGGAGTATTAAGCCAAGAAATTTTTACTATCATGGTGATTATGGCCCTCTTCACTACATTTATGACAGGTCCTCTTCTCAATCTTATAAATTTTATATTCAAGGAAAAAATAACCGCTGAGGAGGAGGAAGATCGTAGCAGTAGATACAAGGTTCTTATTTCTTTTGATACACCGGAGGCTGGCAGCACACTGCTTAAGCTTGCGGATAAATTCACCCATCGAATGAATGCTAATAAGAGTTTAACCGCCATGAAGATTGCCCCGATACAGGATATTCACACCTTTGAAATGGAAGACTACGAGCATCAACAATTTGCAGAGATCATCCACACTTCGCATCAATTAGAACTAGAGGTGACTACTTTATTCAAGACCTCCAACGATATTGAAAATGAGTTGTTAAATTCCAGTAGTAAAGGCAACTATGACTTATTACTCATCATGCTGGGAAGATCTATATACGAGGGAAGTTTATTGGGAAAGCTACTGGGCTTCACTACTAAAATCATTAATCCCGATCGATTGCTCAGTACCGTTAAGGGTAAAACCTATATCTTTAACCCTTCTCCTTTTGATGACTTTACCCTACGCATACTAGACAAATCCAACATCCCAATGGGAATTATGGTGGATAAAAATTTTGAACATGCAAATCAAGTCTTTATTCCTTTTTTTGATGCCGAAGATGTTTTTCTGATTGAATATGCCAAAAAACTCATTATCAATAACGATTCTCAGATCATTATTTTAGATGCCTCAGGCCATATACGTAAAAATATAGCGATCCGTGAACTTATAAGAAGCATAGAACAGGTAAGCCCCAACCACATCACGCTCTATCATGAAAGAAATATAGAAAAAAGTTTCTTAGCGTCCCAAGATCTTATGTTGATGAGTAGCAAGAGCTGGAAAAATCTCATTAACAGCAAAAGCCTTTGGTTATCTTATATTCCCTCTACTTTAATATTGTCCAATCCCTAAATTATAAAAGCTTTAACTAAAATCATCTAGCCTAGCCTTCGGGCGCTATCTCAATCTTTAAACCTTCTAGTTCCTCGGTAACCGGAATCTGACAACTCAATCGGCTATTTTGCTTAACATGCACCCCATCGCTATACAGTAAAGCCTCCTCTTCCTCTCCCATTTCCGGCACAGGCGTAGCGCTTAATTGGTAGCATTGACACGACGCACACATCAACATGCCGCCACAAATTCCAAAAGAGCCCTCTTCCACCAATTCATAGGCTCTAATGGTTTCCATCAAATTCAAGGACATGTCTGTAGGTGCCATAATTTCATGTTCCGTACCCTCTCTATCTATAATGTTTATCTTAACATCCGACATAACTTTTTTTAATATTGACTACAAAATTACAAAAATCAAATACCTTTTTTTCAAAAATATCGCATATAAATTAATAAAGCATAGGGAGGTAAAAAGCGTCAGCACCTAAAAGACCTATTGCCTGATAGATACAAAACTTTATCAAATCCCCGCATTCTAATAAAAACCCCTCTCAAAATCACTTAGAGCTGCTTCAACAAAAAGACAATGACCTGAATATATTCCTAAATAAAAGCGTACTCGGGATAAAATACACCTATAAAACCGACTAAGGACAAAATTTAAGAATAGTCCCACTGCAATATTTTCCAAAGGGATAATCAATTAGAACACCTAAATGTACCCCGTCATAAAAGAATAGATGAATCTGAAAAAATAGACTGAAAGATCAATATATCCGATTGTAAAAATTTTTCACAGCTTCTATTAAATACTTAATATCTGGCCCTATGAGGCATTATTTGTAAAAAACCTAGAGTTTTAAAATATGTATACACAAAAAATCGATGCAGAAAAAAATCTGCATCGATTAAAGTTTTCCTAAGGACCTGAGCCTCTAAATAAATTTTATTTTTCCGCAATACATCGAATATTATATCCAGCATTAAAATTATGCTCTGCAAATTGCCCTTGACGTCTTGCCTCGTTTTGAAGGACAAGAAGAGAGCCTCCAAAAGTTGGAGATGATGACCAATAGGTCCCAGAACCTGCTCTCCACTTTAAAGATCCATCTACATTGCTGCGATAACCTGGAGCTGGAAAGGTAAGAAAAACACTTCGCTTTCTTCGGCTCACCAAAACTCCAGCTTTTGAAAAATCACCAGCTATACCTGCTTGACTAGTAGCCCAAGCTCCTCCTATGGATCGGTACCATGTACCGGCTTTCTCCAACTGATCAAATTCTGCACTTGTTGGCACACGATAACCCTCAGGACAAGGATCATTGGCTTCATTTTTTACAGGTTCTGTCTCTGTTCCAAGATTCCAAACATTGGCAGGTCGCTGAGGAATATTCCAGTTCCCTAGTGCGCCTGTAAACGAGTCTGGACCTGCTATAGACTCCTTTCTCCCCCATTGGTAGTATTTACCACTGGTCTCTTTAGTAGGTTTATCGGGATCAGTAGTAAAGTCAGCTCCCACGTTATGACGCATCCATATCTGACCTCCGATCAAGGCTGCAGGAATACCTTTATGGGTAAGATACCTATCCTTAGGGTGTATCGTCAGATTAAGATCATACCTAACCCCTGGATTAATCTTAAGATCCTTAAGGGCTACAACATTTTCCATTGTCAGCGGTTTGGTATTATTCTCTCCTATTACTAATTTTTTAATGGTAAAAGTCCCCGTTTCCGTTTCACCATTAATAATTACCTTAGAAGAAGAAGCCGTATTCTTACCCAGATTAGGGAAAGAAACATTTGCTGTGGTCATTTTACCACTACGGTCTACTTCCCCGTTGGCCAGTTCTATAGAAGCTGTAGGATAATGCGAATCAAAAATGGCCTCTGCTTGAGCAATAGGATATTCGGTTTCTTGGGCATCTATATTCACCACCACTTCACTAAATTTATGTTTAAATACAACATCCACAAAGTTAATCTTACTCTCGACCACTTGCATGGTTTTCTTAAAATACATAAAATCTAGACTACCGTTCATATCCTTAATTACAGAAGATTCCAAAGCTTTGACATCACCTTCAAATTTTACAGGCGGCAGGTCTTTCTGACTATTTACAGAAAAGGAAACAAAAGTGTAGTCTTTACCACCTGGCAAATCAAATTTTGCATCCCCCTCTTTACCATGTATCAACTCTTGCTGATCTACAAATTTACCATCTGTATCATAAGCTGCTACCTGATATTTATTCCCCTTCTGAAAAGTAGAGATCTGCTCTCCTTTTTGCTGCTGCGTGGCTCCCCTTAATGATACGCCACCTGAAGCAGCTTGAGGAACCAACTCTACCTCCATATAATACCTCTCATTAATATCTACTTCCTTACGCTGGATGGCTCCGTTAGATGAAAAGTCTTTTTGATGAGACAAAGCTTTATATTTATTTGTACTTATTCCATCATAATTGGAACCCAAAACATTAAATTTAACTTGAGCGACGCCTCCTCCAGAGACGGCACTTAAATTATGAGCGTCAGACTCCGAACTTCTACATGCCGAAACGCCCAGTAATAACCCCATTAATACAGGAATAGATCCCCTAAAATTCACATAAAATTTCTTTCTATTATGTAGTGTTTGTTTTTGCATAATTCTAAAATATTTTTTTGGTTAAACTTGCTCCTTAAACTGAAATAAAAGGTTACCAATCTAAACTTGTACTTCTATCATCAGAAGTCGTCCACTCATGTTTGATTTCCGAATCAGGATTCCCTGGGCTAATTTCTCCTGGTGTACCTGGACCTCCACCTGGACCAGGTCCAGAACCTCCAGAACCACTTGCAATCCCTTCCTCCATTTCTACGACAATTACGTTCAGTATTGGAGGGTCATAATTTTTTTTTAGAAAAACACAAGATTCTTTTGTTTTTGATTCTTTTTCTTCTTTCATATTAAAATATCATTTTGTTATTATTTGATGTAATTTATTATTATAATAAATATTTATGTAAAAATAAAAAAAAAATATATATAAACCCATTTTTTATTTTATTATCTCTCTACTCCATATAATAGCGATTTTTTGGGAGTTTAGAGGGAGATGATTTTGGGAGATGAACTTTTATACAACCAAAAAATCAGTGAAAGAACTCTTACAAATAGGGAAACTCATATGTTACACCTCTTTCTGATTTACACGTTAAAAATAGAAGCAAATACCTCCCATTTATAGTGGATATAAGAAAAACATACTGCTATGTGCCGCTATGTGCGAGATGATTTAAGAGGGGCAAAACTCTATTCACCATTACAAAAGAAAATGTTTTTTTAAAACTCCTTTTTAAATCTCCGGTAAGTTTGTTACAAAAAAATTCTGCTAATACAAGCATTCTAAGTATAGAAAAAAACAGACTTAACCACTGAAAATAAAAAGCAAGAGGCTGACTCCAGTAATTGGAGCCAGCCTCTTGCACTTAATGCAATCTTTTTTTATTCAATGGATTTTACAACGGCTTTTTCCGCAGCTTTCCTGCTACCGTCAAAACCATCTACCCCACTAACAGTGGTATATTTTAAAACGAATTTCTTCCCCGGATTCAGACGGTTATAAATACCTTGACACATTAAAGTAGCTTCATGAAAACCACAAAGAATAAGCTTCATTTTTCCCGGATAAGTGTTAACATCACCTATTGCGTAAATTCCCTCCACATTGGTTTGATAGTCCAGTGCATTATTCACTTTAATGGCATTTTTTTCAATGTCTAAACCCCAGTCGGAAAGTGGCCCCAGTTTAGGCGTCAATCCAAATAATGGGACAAAATAATCGGTTTGAATGACAGAACGTTTTCCCTCTTTTTCAATTTCAATTGCCGAAACCTCACCATTTCCCAATAAACCGACCACCTCGGCAGGGGTTACCAGATGAATTCTACCTTCTTGTTTTAGCTTTTGTACTTTTTCTACAGAATCTAAAGCGCCCCGGAACTCATTCCTACGGTGAATTAAAGTGACCTCAGCGGCTATATTTTCCAAAAATATAGTCCAATCTAAAGCAGAGTCTCCCCCCCCCGCAATCACAATTTTTTTATCCCTATACATTTCGGGATCTCTTATAAAATACTCTACACCCTTTTCTTCAAAAGCTTCAATTCCCTCAATAGGAGGTTTTCTAGGTTCGAAACTGCCCAGACCTCCTGCAATAGCAATCGCTTTGGCTTTTATAGAAGTCCCTCTGTTCGTCTCCACTATAAACTGTTGATCTTCTGTTTTTTTGTAAGATACCGCTACTTCATTTAGTGAAAATCCGGGTTCAAATTGTTTAATTTGCTCCATTAGGTTCGCCACCAATACCCCCGCATCTACAGAGGGAAAACCAGGAATATCAAATATTGGTTTTTTAGGATACAATTCGGCCAGCTGACCGCCGGGTTGGGGCAAAGCATCAATAATATGGCACCTTAACTTAAGCAAACCTGCTTCAAAAACCGTAAAAAGACCAGTAGGCCCAGCCCCTATAATCACAATGTCTGTTTCCTTCATATCACTCTATTATTATTTAGAAAGAGCAAATATAAGGATAGCTTAGCTAAATAATGGCTCATATTTTATGACGTTCATCAGTGATACAGGCGTAAAAATATATTAATCACCTTATTACAATCAAAATATATTAATTTTACCACATAAGTGTTTGGCAAAGTTTTTGACAATATCAACCTGCAACCCCATGTCTATGAAGAATTTTTTGATCTTTATATTTAGCTTCAACATCATATTAACCTCTGCACAGCTTGATAATGTGAACTCAGAAGAAAGGTTGAAGTATCGCATACACTACGGTTTTTTGAATGCCGGCCTCGCTACCCTCTCTACAAAAAAAACGATTTATAATAATACGCCTCACCTGCATGTAAGAGGAGAAGGGAGGAGTACAGGCGCCGTAAGAGCTTTTTTTAAAGTGGACGATGTATACGAAAGCTATATTAACATCCAAACAGGATTACCCAGTTTTTATATCCGAAATGTCAAGGAAGGAAGCTATTATAGAAATTTCGCTTCTACTTTTAAAGCCAACAGTGGTATCGTAAGTCTGCACGACCGTATTAAAAATACCACTCAAACCTTTAAAATTCCCATGGACATTCAGGATATGCTCTCCTGCTTTTACCATCTTCGGAACTTAACCACCCATCAGCTAAAGTTGGGAAGCAGTATCAAAATAAATGTATGGATTGATGACGAAGTATACCCTTTTATGCTTAGGGTGACAGGAAAAGAAATTGTCAGTACACGATTTGGAAAAATCCATGCCCTAAGAATTATCCCTTCGGTGATGAGTGGCAGGGTTTTTAAGGCTAAGGAAGGGGTAACTCTGTGGGTAACCGACGATGCCAACCATATCCCTATTCAACTAAAAGCAGAATTAGCCGTAGGCTCCCTAAAAGCAGATCTTATAGAATATACCAACGTGAAACACCCTTTCAATTTCTCTAAATAAACAGAAGAGCAAACTTGGGATTAAGTTTGCTCTTCTGTAATATGTTATCATTAGTTTATAATTGCTTAAATTGTTCTAACATTCGAATATCATTTTCAAATAACATCCGAATATCCGACATTTGATAAAGTAACATCACAATACGCTCAATCCCCATACCAAAAGCAAAACCACTATATTCCTCAGGGTCTATGTTTACATTCTTTAGGACGGCTGGATCTACCATACCACAGCCCATAATCTCTAACCACCCAGTACCTTTGGTAATGCGATAATCGGTTTCCGAATTCAGCCCCCAATAAACATCTACCTCTGCACTAGGCTCGGTAAAGGGAAAGTAAGAGGGACGCATCCGGATCTGTGATTTTCCAAAAAGTTGGGTGGTAAAATATTGTATGGTCTGCTTAAGATCTGCAAATGAAACCTCTTTATCTATATACAAACCCTCTATCTGGTGAAATATGCAATGGGAACGCGAGGAAATAGCCTCATTACGGAAAACCCTACCTGGAGATAAAATCCGCATTGGAGGTTTATTGTTTTCCATATACCTAATCTGTACCGAAGAGGTATGAGTTCTTAAGAGTACATCTGGATCTTTCTCAATAAAAAAAGTATCTTGCATATCTCTGGCCGGATGATATTCCGGTAAATTAAGGGCGGTAAAATTATGCCAGTCATCTTCAACTTCGGGACCATCTGCCACTACAAAACCTATAGATTTAAAAATTTCTATAATTCTGTTTTTAACTATATTAACAGGATGTCGACTGCCCAACTCCTGAGGAAAACCGGGTCGGGTTAAATCGATTTTCTTCTCAATTTTTTCGTCAGAAATTTCTTTCTTTAATTCCTCTATCTTATGGGTTACGGCCTGCTTTAATGCATTTATCTTTTGTCCGAATTCCTTTTTTTGGTCATTCGGCACTTCTTTAAATTTTTCAAAAAGCTCTGTTACACTGCCCTTCTTTCCAATAAAAGCAATACGAAATTTCTCTATTTCCTCTTTATTTTGACTCTGAAATTGCTGTACCTCACGGAGTAATTCTTCTATTTTCTCTAGCATCTTATAAAAATTGCAGACAAATTTAAGTTTTTTATTGGACTTTTATAAAATGAAATCTGCTTTTGCTGACAAAAGCAGATTTCCTTATCACCTATCACTTAAAAACTATTTCTTTTCAAGAGCTTTTACGTTCACTTGAATACTGATCTCATCTTTAATGATTCCTTTGGCCACAGGAGAAGTAAAATCAACTCCAAAATCCCTCCTATTAATATCTTTTTTATTGGATTTAATAGTCAATAAACCATCTTTCTCTCTCACATTGGTATCCAAACTTATAGGCTTAGTTATTCCTTTTATGGTCAGGTTGCCTTCAAGACGGGTATTATAATCCCCAGTGTCGTTTACGATGACTTTGGTGATTTCAAAAGAAGCGGTAGGAAATTTTTTCACATCAAAAAAGTCGGCGCTCTTTAAATGTGCATCCAATTTAGCTTGCTTTTCTACATTATTTTTTAAATCATCTGCTGTTATGGTATTCATAGAAACTACAAAATTTCCGGATTCCAATTTCCCATCTTTAAGGCTGACTTCGCCACTTTCTAATTTAATATTTCCAAAATGAGAAGTATTATTGGATTTAAATATTTTATAGCCCACCCATTCTACCCTACTATCTAATGTATCTACGCTGAAAACCACCCCATCTTTAGATGTAGTGACCTCATTAAATTCACTGGTTACCGGCTTATCTTTTCTACAAGACACCAAGGCAACAAGACCTATCACTGTCACAACAGTTAAGAAAATATTTGTTTGTCTCATTTTGTTATTGTTTATATTCAAATAATTAACTTTGTAAATTTAATAAAAATTAGCTATAATTTATAGAAACATTATTTTTACAACATGCTACTCGAGATAAAAGGCCTAGATTTTAGTTACCCTTCCCAGCCGCTTATTTTTCAAAATTTCCATCTTGATTTAAAACAGGGAAAGATCATGGCTTTAATTGGGGAGAGCGGTTGTGGAAAGTCCACACTATTAAACATTATTTACGGTCGAAAAAATTGGCAACAAGGAAGGATATTCTTTGATAATAAAGAAATTTATGGCCCCAAAGCAAATATTGTTCCAGGAGAAGCCGACATGAAATTGGTCTCTCAAGATTACGATCTCATGCCTTACTCTAAGGTATATGATAATGTTGGAAAATTCATTTCCAATATCAATCTGGAAAACAAAAAAAATAAAATTCTCGAATTACTCGATATAGTGGGATTAACAGACTATTTATATGAATATCCCAAAAATCTAAGCGGAGGACAACAACAACGTGTAGCCATTGCGCAGGCATTATCTCAATTGCCCAAGCTACTACTTTTAGATGAACCTTTCAGCCACCTCGATTTACTGAGGAAACAACAGATAAGGGACAAGCTTTTCAACTATGTTCGAACCCAAAATATCAGCCTTATTATCAGTACCCATGATGTTAACGAAGTGCTGGCGTGGAGCGATGAAGTGGTTGTTTTAAAAAAGGGACAAGTCATTCAAAGAGATGCTCCAAAGGTTCTCTTTCAGTCTCCCAAAACCCCTTATGTCGCGCAATTACTAGGAGAGGTAAATATTCTGACTCCTGCTCAACAACGAGAACTAAACCTATCCAAATGGTTTTACTTTCCACATCAACTCCTATTAACGGATCATGAAACCCATAACCCAATACAAGGAGAGGTTATCTCTTCTTCTTTTTCAGGTAGTTTTTACAGGAATATTGTTAAGGTCAAAAATCACCACCTCATCGTATACACTTCGAAGGAGAAAAAAGGTAAATTAAATGTAAAATTTAACTAGAAATAGTAAAAACTTCTCGATTCTAGTTCCATTTTCTTTTATATTTTATCTATATTTTTATATATTTGCTTAGAAAATGAGTTAAGACTTATTGAATAAAGATATTAAGGGAAATCTTTGGTTATTCTCTTTCTGCCTAGTAAGGCCTAAATTAGCAGTTGCAATGAAAGCCTTTTGAAAGTCACCCTGCCAAATTTTTCCTTTTTTTATGAATCAAAGGACTTTATTCAGAGCGATTACACCTATATCACCGCGCATTTCATAAAGTCCTCTATCAGATAAGGCTTATGCTTTTTTCACAAACTCGGATTTCAATGCCATCGCCCCAAATCCATCTATCTTGCAGTCAATATTATGATCGCTACCAGGTCTCAACTTAATATTTTTAACCTTGGTTCCCGTCTTTACAGGTTTCGGAGCCCCTTTTACCGGTAGATCTTTTACCACAACTACCGTATCTCCATTTTGCAATTCGTTTCCATGGGCATCAAAGATCTTGTCTCCGCTATCTGCTAAAACTTCCGCAGGATCCCATTCATAAAAACACTGAGAACACACCATCAAATTATCTTGTGGGTAGGTAAATTCCGAATTGCATTTCGAACAAACTGTAGTATCACTCATAATGATTATAATTTCTGCAAATATAAGCTTAAAATTTATCTATTATGTAGTCAATAATTTTTAAATCACTTCGCTTTTGTACTTAAATATATTTTCACCAAATTGCTCCAACGATTAAGCAGCAAGATTAGTGTATAAACAACAACATTGATGATAAGCGCCTGCATTTAGAAAAATCTAGGCGCTTTTCTATTTTTATTTTTTTTGATTAGCCTCCCTCTTTTTTATCTTCATAAATCATTTTGTAGTATGAAAAATAAAACAATTTTAGATGTTTTTTTGGCTGTTTGCTCAGCGCTATCCAATGCAACCTAGGCATTATAAATAAACTACTCATGCATAGCAGATTAAATCCACAAGATATTTCATTCTTCAAAACATTAATGGGACGATTATATTAAGCATATTCTCAATAAGGATTAATATAAAAAAACAGTTGTCCAGTATCAACAGCATGATGAGCCGTACACGCTTTTTATAGGCATTTTTATCTGTGCTTTTTTCGGTATATTCTCTCTCTTTTTATTTGAAACCATAGCTTATCAATGTGAAAACGCGGAAGATGTTGTGGTTGTTTTAATAGCTTCAGCAGCCATATCCGTTTAGTTTTTGAAAAATTCATCTTACAAGAAAAAATAACCTATGCTGCAGTTATTGGCACACTATTGTCGATATCGGGCATGTTTATTATTTCTTGTAATGGTGGCAGTAACCATATTTTTATAATCTATTCTTCTGTAGCAGTTATGGGCTATGGTATTTTTTCTGTTTTGATCAAGAAGTTTGACTTAAAAGGGAGATTGTACCTCACCAGATTATTACTCTTTTTGGGATCTATGTTTTTAAGTATCCCCTACTTCACCAATATACACCCTATTGAATTCAGTTATAACAAAACCATTCGTTTGTTATCACTATCCTTTTCTGCTTACAATTGTGGGCTTTTATTGCACACAAAATCATTAACCTATTTAAGTCTTTCCAAAGTTCAGGTGACCGAATTATCGGAAACTGTTTTTTCGGCGATTTTAGCCTGGCTATTTTTAAAAGAAACCCCTAGTTCCTAATTTATTTTAAGATCTATATTCATTATAACCGGGATTGTTTCAATTAGCAGAATCGGCTTTACCTTATAAAAAAACAGAGAGATCTCATCATAATTTTTAACAAAATATACTTTTTTTTAAAAGTACAGATCTAAAAAAAAACAACCGAAAAACAATCGTTTTTATATTAGTTAGGATGTCCATTGCCAAAGAGGCATTCCGCTATTTTTGCGTTTCGTTTAATTTAAGCCTATTTTTGCAACGCAAAACTGCAGATTAATTATGGAACTTATTCACAGAAATCTCCTGATTGGCATTCACGATGCGCTACAGGAAACTTTTTTCGAAAAAAATAAATATGCCGACAAAGTGATCGAGAGACTCCTGAAAGCGCATAGAAAATGGGGCAGTCAGGACAGAGCTGTGGTTTCGGAAATCTTCTACAATATTATCCGATGGAAAAAACGCTTAGAATATTACATGGGAGAAGGTGTAAAACCTAACAATATTTACAAACTCATCCTTACCTATCTTCTCTGGAGCGAAACCCATTATAAAAAATTTGATGAATTTGAAGGGATTAAAATTGCCAATACCCTCAACAAGCTTAAAAAAGGAACTCTCCCTACAAAAGCTATAGAACACTCAATTCCAGAGTGGCTTGCAGAAACGCTAGAAAAAGAACTCGGAAACCAGTGGGAAAAAGAAATGACAGCGCTTAATAAACAAGCGCCCACCGTACTACGCGTCAACACTCTAAAAACCACCAAAGAAAATTTAATTGAGGAGCTGGAAGACAGCGATATAGAATCTTCTCCAATCCGAGGATACATAGATGCCGTAGAATTAACAGAAAAAAGAAACGTCTTCTTAACCGAAGCTTTTAAAAAAGGAATGTTTGAGGTGCAAGATGCTTCCTCCCAATTAATCGGTCAGTTACTGGATGTAAAGGAAGGTATGCGCGTGGTAGATGCTTGCGCAGGTGCAGGTGGCAAAACTTTGCACTTAGCAGCCCTCATGCAAAATAAAGGACAAATCATTGCGCTTGATATTTTTGAATGGAAATTAGCCGAATTAAAACGACGAGCCAAAAGAGCGGGAGCTCATAACATCGAAACCCGCTTTATCAATGACAATAAGGTGATCAAAAGACTCTACAACTCTGCAGACAGGCTTTTAATCGATGCACCATGTTCGGGTCTAGGCGTACTGAAAAGAAATCCCGACAGCAAGTGGAAAATTGACCAAGATTTTATCGACCGAATTATTAAAGAACAGCAAAATATTCTGCAAGATTATTCTAAAATCATAAAGAAAGGCGGACAATTGGTGTATGCCACGTGTTCCATACTACCCTCCGAAAACACCTTACAAACTCAAAATTTTATAAACAACAATCCTGAATACGAGATTATTCGGGAAGAAAACATCATGCCTAGCCAGGGTTATGACGGTTTTTACATGGCCCTGATCAAAAGAAAAGGCTAGAAAGAAAGCCTCTACCCGCCCCCATAGCAATATCTCTTCTTAATTTTTTTCAGAGAAGGAGGGGATATTTTTACATAAAAGTTAAAAAAACACATGAAATGAGATTTATTTAAGAGTATTTTACTAATTACCTTCTTTTTATTTGGTTAAAAACCAATCAAAACCCATATTTGCATTGATAAATTAAATTTAAAATATAAAACCTTAATAAAATGTGTGGGATTGTATGCTTGTTTGATGCCAAACAAAAAACTGAAACTTTAAGACCCCAGGTATTGGAGATGTCTAAAAAAATAAGACATCGTGGTCCGGATTGGTCTGGAGTTTTCCAAAACGAAAAAATAATTTTTTCTCATGAAAGACTTGCCATCGTAGACCCTACTTCGGGAAAGCAACCCTTATTTTCTAAAGATGGAAATATTGTGCTAGCCGTAAATGGTGAAATCTATAACCATCTTGAGCTGAGAAAGGAATTTCCGGACTACGAATTTCTCACCCAGTCCGATTGTGAAATTATTTTGGCACTTTACCAAAAACATGGGAAAAACTTTTTAGAAAAACTAAACGGTATCTTTGCATTTGCCCTATACGATATCAAGCAAAACACCTATCTTATTGCCCGAGACCATATGGGGATTATCCCTTTATACCGGGGATGGGATAAATATGGAAACTTCTATGTAGCCTCAGAACTTAAGGCCTTAGAGGGGGTGTGCAATAAAATAGAGGAATTCCAGCCCGGTCAACTGCTCTACGGTAAGGAAGGCGAGCACTACGAACAGTGGTATAAAAGAGACTGGGAAAACTATGAAACGGTGAAAGATAACAACACCGATATTTATTTACTTAGAAAAGGATTGGAAGACGCTGTTCACCGACAGTTAATGAGCGATGTCCCCTATGGTGTTCTCTTATCGGGAGGCTTGGATTCTACCATCATTGCAGCCATTACTGCAAAATTCGCTTCAAAAAGAATTGAAAGTGGTGATACTCAAGATGCTTGGTACCCACGTCTCCACAGCTTTGCTGTAGGTTTAGAGGGCTCTCCGGATCTTTTGGCAGCTCGTAAAGCGGCCGATCATATAGGTTCTGTTCACCATGAGGTGAAATACACCATACAAGAAGGCCTAGATGCCATACGCGATGTTATTTATCACTTGGAGACTTATGATGTTACGACCATACGCGCCTCTACGCCCATGTATCTTCTCGCAAGAACCATTAAATCCATGGGAATTAAAATGGTACTCTCAGGAGAAGGTTCCGACGAATTATTCGGAGGTTATCTCTACTTCCATAAGGCCCCTAATGCCCAGGCTTTTCATGAAGAGAATGTAAGAAAATTGAAAAAACTTCACCTCTACGACTGCCTACGTGCCAATAAATCACTCATGTCATGGGGTATTGAAGGCCGCGTTCCTTTCTTGGATAAAGAATTTATAGATATTGCCATGAGCATGAATCCTCAAGATAAAATGATTACCCCTGAAAGAATGGAAAAATGGGTTCTGCGCAAAGCCTTTGAGGATCTTCTACCTGAAAGTATTTCCTGGAGACAAAAAGAACAGTTCAGTGATGGCGTAGGCTATAGCTGGATTGACACTCTAAAACAAATTGCAGAAGAAGAGGTCAGCGATGAGATGATGACCAATGCCAAATACCGCTTCCCTATCAACACCCCCATGAACAAAGAAGAATACCGATACAGAAGCATCTTCCATGAGCTATTTCCAAGCGATAGTGCTGCACTTACAGTACCATCGGTACCTTCTGTGGCTTGTTCTACCCCTATTGCTTTGGAATGGGATGAAGCCTTTAAAAAGATGAATGACCCTAGTGGCAGAGCTGTAAAAGTACACGATGTGAGCTACTAAAAAAACTAAACTCGTATCCGAAAAATGCCAAGACATTTTCTGTCTTGGCATTTTTTTAACACGAGTAGAGCAGCTTAATTTGATACTAAAAATCAGCTCTATCTTTTATCACCCCCTTAAGAATATAAAAAGTCGGGAGGTTTATAATATTTTCTGGATTTTTATGGTCAATAAAGCCTGAAAATTTTAGAAAAATGTGGAAATTTGCACCCCTTAATAATCCCTTCATGAAACTTTGTATTGCTGAAAAACCAAGTGTAGCCAAAGAGATCGCCAAAGTATTAGGCGCTCATAATTCTATGCAGGGTTATTTTGAAGGAAATGGTTACTGGGTAACCTGGACCTTCGGCCACTTATGCACACTTAAAGAACCGCATGACTACGGCCCTCAATACAAGTCGTGGAATTTAATATTTCTACCCATTATTCCGAATAATTTCGGAATTAAACTGATTGCCAACAAAGGAGTGGAGAAGCAGTTTAAAATTATAGAAAGCCTGGTGAGCCAATGTGAGGAGGTCATCAATTGTGGAGATGCCGGCCAAGAAGGTGAACTTATCCAGCGATGGGTTCTACAAAAAGCCAAGTGCACTAAACCTGTAAAAAGACTCTGGATATCCGCTCTTACAGAAGATGCTATTCGAGAGGGTTTCGCAGATTTAAAACCTGCTGAAAATTATCAAAACCTTTATCTTGCAGGCAATGCCCGTGCAATAGGCGACTGGTTATTAGGAATTAACGCTACCCGTTTGTTTACAAAAAAATTTGGTGGTAATAAGACCGTTCTTTCTATAGGACGTGTTCAGACGCCTACCTTAGCCATGCTAGTACAGCGCCAAAAAGAAATCCAATCCTTTCGAACCGAAGATTATTGGGAACTGAAAACCTCTTATCGTGAGGTGGTCTTCAATGCCGCAATAGATCGCTTAAAAACACTGGATAGGGCCGAACAAGGTTTATTCTATTTACAACAACATCCTTTTGAAATAGTTTCATTTGAGATAAAAGAGGGAAAAGAAAAAAATCCACGTCTCTTTGATCTTACCGGGCTACAAGTAGAAGCGAATAGAAAATATGGTTTCTCAGCCGAGAACACTCTAAAATATATACAGAGTCTGTACGAAAAAAAACATACCACCTATCCCCGAGTAGACACCACTTATCTTTCCGAGAATCTTCATCCCAAGATTCATGGCATACTCAAAAGCATGTATTCTTATGTGGAATATACAAAAGATTTATTGTCCAGACCTATCCCTAAGTCCAAAGCGGTGTTTGATGATTCTAAAGTAACGGATCACCATGCAATTATACCTACTGAAATTCCTGCTTCCGACCATCTAAGCAAAGAAGAGAAAATAATTTATGATCTGGTTGCTAAGAGATTTATAGCCGTATTTTACCCAGAGTGTAAAATTTCGAATACGCTGGTGGAAGGAAAAGTGGGCAGTATTCCGTTTAAAGCAAATGGGAAACAAATCCTGGAACCAGGTTGGCGAAAACTCTACGCAAAAGATAAAAAAGAAAATAATAAAGAAGAGGAACAGAATATTCCGGAATTTTCGGCAGGTGAAAGCGGAGAGCACTCCCCTTTCATCCATCATGGAAGAACATCCCCGCCTAAGCCGTATACAGAAGCATCCCTCCTGAGAGGTATGGAAACCGCAGGAAAGCAAGTGGAAGACGATGCGATGCGAGAACTCATGAAAAACAATGGTATTGGAAGACCATCTACCCGAGCCAATATCATTGAAACCCTCTTAAAACGAAAATATATAACTAAAAAGAAGAAGAATCTATATGCCACTCCTACTGGAGTTGAGCTGATAGATACTATAGAAGATGAACTTTTGAAGAGTCCCGAACTCACGGGAGAATGGGAATTAAAATTACGTAAAATTGAACGCGGGGAATACGAAGCCAGCCTTTTCAAAGAAGAGCTGGTAAATATGGTATCGTCCCTCACCCAAAGGGTGATCAATGAAAAATCAAAAATTATAAGCTTAGATTCACCGCTACAGGAAAAGGGGAAAAAGGAAAGCACCCCTAGCAAGAATATTCCCCTAGAATGGGAAGAGGAAAAATGTCCACAATGTAAAAAAAATAGTCTTCGAAAGGGAAAAACAGCCGTGGGTTGTTCTGATTTTAGAAACTGTAATTTTAAAGTTCCTTTTATTATATTCGGCAAAAAATTGACAGAAAAACAAATTAAAACTTTAATTAATAAAGGCAAAACCTCTAAACTAAAGGGTTTTACCCAACACCCTGACTCTATGACAGAAGGGACATTATTGTTCGATGAAAACTATACCCTCATAATAAAAAAGGAGGGCATTTAACGGCTCTTTAAACAATATAAACATCATAAGAGCCACTTACATTTTCATTTTAAACTTCTTCCTCTATATGCTAAAAAAAACTACATTTGTTGGTTTAAAATCTTGTACATGTCTCCAATCCTACTATTATTAATTGTATTCGCCTATTTTGCAATCTTATTCTACGTCTCTTATCGTACTGGAAAAGGAAGTAATAATGAAAGTTTTTTTATCGGCAATCGCAACAGTAACTGGATGTTGGTCGCCTTCGGAATGATAGGAACTTCCCTCTCGGGAGTCACCTTCGTGAGCGTACCTGGGGCTGTAGGGAAAGATAATTTTACTTATTTACAAATCACATTGGGCTATTTAATCGGGTATATTCTGATCGCCTATCTCTTGCTACCCCTTTATTATAAACTCAAACTAACCTCTATCTACAGTTATCTCAGGCAGCGCATGGGAGAAGTATCGGAAAAAACAGGGGCCAGCATTTTTATTGTCTCTCGTTTGGTAGGGGCTACGGCCAGGCTTTACTTAGTCGTCAATATACTACAAATCAGCATTCTGGATAAACTAAATGTTCCCTTTATGGTAACTACCCTTATTATCCTCGGAATGATCATATTATATACCTACGAAGGAGGTGTTAAAACCATCGTATGGACAGATACCCTACAAACCACCTGTATGCTGGCAGGACTGCTAATTTGTACTATTTATATGCTGGATCATATGAACTTAAGTATAAGCGATAGCTTCTCTGCCCTCCACGAAAGAGGTTATACTCAGATTATCGGTACAGATTTTATGAAAAAAAACTTCTTTATCAAACAGGTTATGGCAGGGGTCTTTATTACCATCACTATGACGGGAATAGATCAAGAAATGATGCAAAAAAGCTTATCGGTTACGCATCTTAAAGATTCTCAAAAAAACATGGTCAGCCTCGGATTTATTATGCTCATAGTGATTGCCTTATTTCTCTATATGGGAGGGATACTACACTTATATGCGGCTAAAGAACACGTAACGGCAATTGGAGACCATCTATTTCCGACTTTAGCACTGGAACACATGCCTCCAGTAATCTCGATTATTTTTATCATCGCTTTAATCTCCGCATTATTCCCAAGCGCCGACGGCGCAATGACCGCTATAACCTCATCTTGCTGTATTGATATTTTGGGTATCCACAAAAAAAAGTGGACAGAAAAAAAACAGGAACAGATAAGAAAGAGTATTCACCTCGGCGTAGCCCTATCTTTCCTTATTCTGGTGTTTATCTTTAAATGGATTAATGACAGCTCCATGATTGGGTTGATCCTAAAGCTAGCAGGATTTACTTATGGCCCATTATTGGGTTTATTTGCCTTCGGAATATTTACCCAATATAATGTAAAGGACAAAAAGGTGCCTTATGTATGCTTAGCAGCACCCACACTGAGCTATTTAGTCGATCATTTTCAATCCTATATTTTCGGAGATTTCGAAATAGGCCTTGAGTTACTGATCCTAAATGGCTGTCTCACCTTTCTGGGGCTCTGGATGATTAGAAAAAAATAAAAATAAAAAAACCTGAAGTAAATAGATCTTCAGGTTTTTTTATTTTTATAACCAGCCTTGTGATTTCATCCAATCATCATTGTATATTTTACCGATATAACGACTACCATGGTCGTGCAACAGAACCACCACAACATCATTTTTTGTAAAACGATCTTTCATCTGCACCAATCCCCCGATAGCGCTACCTGCAGAATAACCACAGAAAATACCCTCTTCCAATGCTAATTTACGCGCATACAAAGCGCCGTCTTTATCCGTGACTTTTTCAAAATGGTCAATCACACTCATATCATAATTTTCAGGGATAATATCCTCTCCAATACCTTCGGTGATATACGCATGGATAAGGGATTTATCTATTTCACCCGTTTCATGATAATGCTTGAGCACAGAGCCATAGGTATCAATACCTATTATCTGAATGTCCGATTTTTTTTCTTTAAAAAATCTCCCACAACCGGTAATGGTACCCCCAGTACCCGCTCCTGCAACAAAATGCGTGAGCTTTCCCTGTGTCTGCTCCCAAATCTCAGGAGCAGTGGTTTCGTAATGGGCTTGTCTATTCGAAAGGTTATCGTATTGATTGACATACCATCCATTAGGCGTTTCTTGTGCAAGCCTTTTGGAAACGGAATAATAAGATCTCCTGCTCTCGGGTGGAACATCGGTAGGACAAACTATCACCTCGGCTCCCACAGCCCTCAAAATATCGCATTTCTCTTTAGACTGCTTATCATTGGTTACAAAAATACATTTATACCCCTTGATAATAGCAGCTAAAGCCAAGCCCATTCCTGTATTACCAGAGGTGCCTTCTATAATCGTCCCTCCAGGTTTTAAACGCCCATCTTTCTCAGCATCTTCAATCATTTTAAGAGCCATACGGTCTTTTACCGAATTACCAGGATTAAAAGTTTCCATTTTAGCTAAAACCAGTGCTGGAAAATCCTCTCCCAACACTCTATTTAGCTTTACCAACGGTGTATTGCCTATGGTCTCTAAAATATTATTCGCATATTCCATTAAGATTTATTTTATAGGGGGCAAATTTATAAAATAAAAAATTATCCCCTCTCCAACTCTTCGATTTATGTTTTTTGATCCTACAATGATGCCCATTCTATATAGCTATAAAATAGAGTGGTAGGATTAGAAAATTTTGCACTCTCAAGCATCGCTCTATAACCGATAAAAACGAAACATATTAAATTGCTTCTAGTTAGGATATACAATATATTTTTGTCTTATTCTCTCGTAATCCTGTAACCCAGGCTTCCACGAATCTTTGATCTGCTGTAGAGACATTCCACTGATAATTTGCTTACGAAGCTGGTCACTACCAGCGAGTTTATCAAAAAAAAGATTTTTTAAGAAAAAATCAGACTTCCCCATATTACTCTTATAATTTTTATAAGCTTTTAACAACCATTCTAAATTTAGTCCGTCTGGAGAAAGGGGATATTTCCGAAGGTCTTCACCAAAACATAACTGTCCATTAAAAGGAGGCGTTTTGGCTCCAAAAGAAGGTTGAGGGGTAAATTTGAACTCAAAACCTTTAGTATAAGGAGATCCATATACCTGGAAAGGAAAAGCTGTTCCTCTTCCTACCGAGATATTGGTACCCTCAAAAAAACAAAGGCTTGGATACAAATGAACGGCCGTGTCGTTAGGTAAGTTAGGCGATGGTTTTTCCAAAATAGGGTAACGCCTCTGCTTATGATAGTTTAACATCTTCACGAGGGTGTATCTGACCTGGATTCCATTTTTCAGCCAGCCTTCTTGATTGACCATTTTTCCATATTCTCCAATGGTAAGACCATATAATACCGGAACAGGGTGCATCCCCACAAAAGAACTCCATCGGCTATTGAGAATCGGACCATCTATATAACCGTCATGAGGATTGGGTCTGTCCAATACAATAAATTCTTTATCCGCTTCGGCTGCAGCTTCCATAGCAAGACTTAAAGTAGAGATATAGGTATAAAACCTTACGCCTACATCTTGTAAGTCGAAAAGAACAATATCGGAATCCTCAAGTTGTTCTGCTAAAGGCTTTCTATTTTTCCCATATAAAGAAATGATGGGTAATCCTGTCTTTTGATCTACATCACTGTTTACATGCTCTCCGGCGTCAGCATCCCCACGAAAGCCATGTTCGGGCGTAAATATTTTAGTAATGTTTACATTTTTAGATAAAAGAAAATCTACCAAATGGGTGTGGTTATTATCACTTAATACACCTGTCTGATTGGTTAATACAATAACCTTTTTATTTTTAAGCAAAGGCAAATATATGTCCGATTGATCCGCTCCGGTTTGTAAGCTAATACTAGTCTGAGCTTTAAAAACAGATATAATACTAAAATAGATTAGGCAGATCAGAACTAAATTTTTAATTTTGAGGCTAAAATTCATAGGGGTGAAATTTTCTTTATATTATTCTCGCAAGATAGCATTTTCTAAAGATAACAGAAATAATCTATCCCGAATTATTATCTTTATTGGCCGGCTTTCGGTAGCCTTGGGTATTATTGTTTCGCTCATCACGGTATGCACCGGATTAGGAGCTAAAAAGGCTATTAAGGAAAGAATTGCCGATTTTAACGGACATATTACCGTAAAAGCTCAGGAAACCGACAATTCGTATAATTCCCCAAAATTACACCTCCAAAATTTTCAATATGAAGAAATAAAAAACACACCTGCTATCGCCTCAGTACAATCTTATGCTATGATTAGCGGCATTATGAGAAACGAAAAAAGTTTTGACGGCGTAGTATATAAAGGAGTAGGAAAAGATTTTGATAGAAAACGTTTTGAAAAATTTATTGTTGCCGGAAGCTGCCCTCAGTACGATGAAAAGGGCTACAATAACCAGATTGTGATCTCTCATAAAATCGCAACGGATTTGGGGCTTAATGTTAAAGATTCCATTGTATCTATATTTTCAAAAGAAGATCAACGACCCGTATATCGTAAATTTGAAGTGGCCGGTATTTATAAAACAGACATTAAACTTCTGGATGATCTTTTTGTAATAGGCGACATTAATCAGGTGAGAAAAATCTTAGATATGGATAAAAAGGATATTGGGGGGGTAGATATCTATCTGCATAATATTGATGAAATCGATAAAATATACCCGCAAATCAAAAATCTGATCGGATCCAAAAACTATGCGGAAAAGGCCACGGATATATTTCCTCAAATCAACGATTGGGTAAATATTTTTGATACCAATATTGGATTAATTATTTTCATCATGCTCGTAGTAGTGGTTATCAATATCATTATGGTATTGCTCATCCTCATTATAGAAAGAACCAATTCCATAGGAATACTCAAAACCTTAGGCGCTACTAATTTTCAGATTAGAAGTATCTTTATCCACTATACTCTATTGATTATGATTCCTGGGCTTATCGTGGGTAATTTAATCGGCTTAGGCTTATTGTTACTACAAAAATATTTAGGCATTATATCTTTAAATCCTGATAATTACTTTATTAGTGTAGTACCTGTAGATCTGAATGGTCTGTATATACTAGCCATCTCCTCTGGTATTCTTTTAATAGCGGCTGTGTCCATGATTTTACCTAGCTACTTAATCAGTAAAATATCCCCCGTAAAATCTATAAAATACAACTAAGTTCATCTGCTTAATCTCTTTCCGGTAATGCTTAGACGAAAAAAAGGATAAAAATCGATATATGCCATTTTTCTAGGTATTCAGATGAATACTTTAAAAAAAATAAATCACCCCTTCACCAATAGGGGTATAATTCAACACCTAAAAAATCTTTTTGATATCTTTTAGATTTAGACTTTCTTTATTTCACGCGTCTAATGGTATTTTCATATTCTCGAGCGGATTCGTGCTTAATACCTGTGTTTTTAATTCCCCGTTGAAGTCCGTGAGCTTTCATCTTTTCAGCATAATGGTCTTGGCGTTCTTACATTGCCTTTTACAATGATTTATTTTGCTGAAGCGTCCGTATTGGGTAAGATTTACGGTAATGGCCTGAATATACATTGTTTTCTCATCACGATGAACATTAAATCTAACTATATTCTATATTTTCCTCTCCAAGCTCTGATTTTATGAACTCCAAATTATCTTGTATGCCTTATTTTCGTTTTATCGAATCGTTTTGAATTTCTTTCATTTTTTCATGATAACCGGTCAAAATATGAGTATTGTATTTTACTGAGTCTTCCCGAATTTCTTTAAGTTCACCGGATTTGTTTCGAATATTCTAACCCTGTTTTGATCCTGTCAGAAATAGCGAAATGCAAAGGTTTATTAAATGGATAAGTTTAGGATCTGCATGTTGATAGGTCGTTTCGGCAACAGCTTAAATATCGATATGTTTACTATTCCTCCTGAAGAAACTTGTCCTTTTTCAGGAGGATAAACTGCATAACTCATTTTAAAATGTTTTGAACTTGAATATTTTAACCGACTATTAAAACCTCGTAGATACCACTGATTTTGTTTAATTTACGCTTCGCTTCAATTTAACAAAGTATAGTAGCTATAATTTTAATTAAATTAAAATTATATAAAAATTTATGGTATTGCTAAATTAAGATAGTTTTTCTTATCTTTACTAAAAATAATGGATTGTCCAAAATGTCATGAGTCTGAAAAAGTAAAAAACGGTATTGTCAGGAATCTTCAAAGATACAAATGTAAAAATTGTGGATTTAATTTTACAGTATATAAAAGAGGGGGTGAA
>NZ_JAAABJ010000249.1 GCF_009904105.1 Elizabethkingia argenteiflava
AAGAGAAATTATTGGAAACTCTTGCAGTGGAACAAAAAATCCTTACTTTTGGAAGTAAGGATAATATTGAATAACTGATAATTATTTTAACACTTAACTGTCAGATTAAGTCGGGGCTATTACAATTAATATTAAAGAAGCCATAAGATTACGCGAAATGCAGAAATATTCGGGCAATAGCATAATTCTAATAGCGTTATATGAGAAAAAAGAAGAAAGACCTGTTGAGGATAAAGTGTATATGTTTTCAATCGATAATTTCTTTACATATCTGAAAAATAATTTAATTCCGGAATCTCGCGAATACGCCTCTTTTCCTATTTCAGAAACCCTTGAAGGATTTGAGTTGCTTAGAAAAATAGATGAAAATTAAAGTTTGAATGTGGCATGATTTACTCAGGCACTTCACCTTAAAAAAAGAGCGTTTTAAATAAATTAAATACAAGCAGAAACGATTAAAAAATGAGCTGAAATAAACCTGGCGTGCGGTAATTAGCACTGCATTCTGGCAATATAAAAAGTCTGTAAAGTAGCGTTATTTAATAAAATGCATCATATGAAATTGAAGTTGTGCTTTGTACTTATCCCGAGGTTTTTAATAAATGATGATATAAAGGGAGGACCGTTCATCGAATTTGAGTTATGATTTTTAATGTTAGTCACGTTCTAAAAATAAAGCATAAAAGAACCCGTAAAAATGCATCAGTGAAATCATGCTGCAACAACACCTATGACAGGCACAATATTGGTTTAACCTCTTAAATCGTCTTCTCTTTGTATTTTTTCTTTTAATCATTAAAATATGGAGGAGTGAATTTAGAGCCTGTAAGTAGATAGCATTCATAATAATTATTTGTCGAATACTTTTAAAAATGTGGAGAGAAAATATATTTTACAAAATTATATTGTATAAAATATAATTTTGTATCTTTACAGTGGATTTGAAACAATATTTATGGAAGATCATTTAAAATTGAAGAATCAGTTATGCTTTCCCATTTATGCTTTTGCAAAGGAAATGGTAAACCATTACCGTCCCTTACTGGAAGAGCTACAACTTACCTATCCCCAATATTTGGTATTGTTGATCTTGTGGGAAGAAACAGAACAAACTGTGGGGCAATTGGGAGAAAAGCTTTTTCTGGACACCGGTACACTGACTCCGTTACTCAAAAGAATGGAGCAAAAAGAGATGATTATCCGTTCAAGAAGTTCAACTGACGAACGCGTGGTTTATCTTTCAGTGACCCAAAAAGGAGCTTTACTTAGAAAAAAAGCAGAGGATATTCCACGGCAATTAATGGAATCTATGAATATATCTGAGGAAGATCTGAATGCATTAAAGAATATCATTACAAAAATTTTAAACAAACAAAAATGAAAACATTGTACACCATATCGGCAAAAGCAACCGGAGGTAGAAACGGTCATGTAGCAAGTGAAAACGGAGTTTTAAACCTTGACGTCAGGATGCCTAAATCCTTAGGTGGAGCGAACGATGATTATGCGAATCCTGAAATGTTGTTTGCCGCAGGATATGCAGCCTGTTTTGACAGTGCCTTAAATCTGGTTATTAAGAAAGAAAAAGTACCGGCCGGTGAAACATCTATTACTGCCACAGTTGGTATCGGGCAAATTGAAAACGGAGGCTTTGGTTTAGGGGTTAAATTACACGCCAATATCCCAAATGTAACATTGGAGGAAGCTAAATCATTGATTGAAAAAGCACATCAGGTATGCCCTTATTCTAACGCTACTCGCGGAAATATAGAGGTCGAATTAATAGCATCCAATCATTAAAATAAAGACAATAATATAAAATGGCATTAATCGAAGATTTAAAATGGAGACACGCTGTAAAAGCGTATAAACCTAACGAAAAAGTAAGTCAAGAAAATATAGACAAAATTGTAGAAGCGGCAAGGCTGGCGCCTTCTTCTTCAGGATTACAACCGTTCAAAGTAATTGTTATCAAAGATCAGCAGATAAAAGAAAAGCTGACTGCCGGAGCTTTAAATCCGGAATGTATGCGTGATGCTTCTCATGTGATCATCTTTGCCGCATGGGATAGATATACAGCCGAAAGAATTGATAAAGTATACGACTTTACAACGGACGAAAGAGGATTACCGAGAGGCAGATTTGGGAGCTATACCGATAAATTGAAAAATATCTATCTCGACCAGCCGGCAGAACTCAACTTTGCTCATACCGCACGCCAGACTTATATCGCTTTGGGATTGGCTTTGGCTCAGGCAGCAGAATTAAAAGTTGATACCACTCCAGTAGAAGGTTTTGATAATGCAGTTGTAGATGAGGTTTTAAACCTTAGAGAACAAGGATTGAGAAGCGTTTCTTTGATGTATGTAGGTATTGCAGATCCAGCTAATGACTGGATAGCGCCCATGAAAAAAGTCCGTTCCCCAAAAGCGGATTTTGTGATTGAATTTTAAATAAGCAGGCAAATATTTAAAAAAGTGGACAGAGCTATCTTTCTGTCCACTTTTTATTGTCTTCTGTTATCTTCGTTTTTGGGCTTTCTTCACCAGTTTAATCAATTCCTGTGATTCGTCATCTTAATCTATCGTACATCAGGAAGCAGGTAGAACAATCCTTCTATTAAAGATAATGAGTATATACAGCACCGCGCACCCTCAATATACATAATGTTTTGTCGTTTCAGCCATATTTGTTTTTATCAGGTTGCAACTCCGATTTTTCTGAACAACTACCTCTGTGTTATGCTAATAATAAATAATAGCTGATAAGGATATTGACATTCAAATACCACTCCCGATTTAAACTGCTTTGTTTTAGATAGGATCCATTGATAGGGAGTTGACCGTAAATGAAAAAAATGTGTTTTCTGATAGAGGAGCACTTAATCATTGTGGTAAGGCTTTCCTGATAGTATGGTGGAAGCGCGATAAATTTGCTCTATGAAAAAGAGCCTGATCATTTGATGGGTAAAGGTCATTTTGGATAATGATATTTTTTCCTGTGCCCGTTGGTAGATATCCTCCGAAAAACCATAAGCACCCCCTACCAAAAATACAAGCCTTTTGGTAGATATATTCATCCAATGATCTATTTTCGAGGAAAACTCCCGAGAGGAAAATTGTTTTCCTTTTTCATCCAATAGGACGAGGGTATCTGTAGTTTCCAGATGATGTAGAAATAATTTGGCCTCCTCTTTTTTTAGCTGTGAGGGGCTTAGATTTTTTGCATTTTTAACGTCGGAAATTTCCACCAATTCGAAATTGAAATGTTTGGGCAGGCGATGTGTGTAATAAGTGATGAGCTTTTTTATTTCGACATCATCGGTTTTGCCCATACATATGAGACTTATACGCATTTTACTATCTTTGCTTCTGCAAATATAGATGAATGTCTTTGAAAACGCCACAATTTGTAAGTCGACTTTGTGATTTTCTGGATGGTATACACCTGCAGAAGCTCGGTATATCGCTGTTAAGAATGTTTGAAGTCTATGGAGAGAGAATATTAAAAAATCCATTAATTAGGCAGGCCTCGGCTATTTCCTGGGCTTTCTTTATCAGTCTGTTTCCTTTCTTATTGTTTCTACTTTCTACCCTTCCTTATTTACCGCATTACGATAAGCTTCAGTTTTATATTTTCGATGTCTTGTTGGCCAATATCTTACCGACTGAGATTAGACTATATGTTACCGACTACCTTCAGGACATCTTTATTCCCAATCTGAAAAGGATTAATAATACACTCACCATTGTGTTGGCACTTGTATTTGGAACGAATGGTACCCACACGCTTATTATGGGATTTAACCTGAATACCGATACCAAGCATTCTTTTTTTAAAAATTATGGTATTGCGTTATTAATCACGCTTGCTTTTGTTAGCATTACTTTTTTATCCCTTCTGGGGATCTATTATGTAGAAGTGGTAATGAAACTTTTTAATCCTGTAGATAGTATTTCGTGGTTGGTAAATAATCTTAGCAGGATTATCGGTTTTATTTCCTTTCCTTTGTTCTATTGCAGTTTATTATCTCTGTTTTACTGGGTAGGCTGTATTAAAATCACCAAATTTAAAGATGCTATGCCAGGGGCAGTATTGAGTACTTTATTGTTTGGGGGGATTACTTATGTTTTTGCTTTTTATGTAAAGGAATTTACTCAATATAATATTATATATGGTTCTATAGGATCTTTTATATTGGTGATGATTTGGCTGAATATTAATATTCTGATTATTCTCTTTGGAAATGAGCTTAATTTGGCAATTAAAAAGGTGAAAGTAGATAAGAAAATGGAACACCAAGCTCTTCCACCTAAACGATAAAAATCAGGTAAATATAAACAAGATAGATCCCCCCAGCATAAGCTGGAATTATAGAGATATCAGTTCATTGTTTTTTTAGACGTCAGCCGGACCTATCTTGTCGTGTTTTTAAAATTTCATTAAGAGTTTAGAGGTGATTTTTATCGAATGAAAAGGGTAAAAGATCTCTTATGCTACCACATTTACAGGTTTTCCCTTGTGTAGAGGCAAAATAAATTTCTATAGGTGAGAGCTGTTTGCTTTCGTATTCCATAATGGATTGCCTGCAGGAACCACATGGTGGGATGGGAACAGCTTTTTGATCAGCAGTATGGTGTAGAGGGCCCCCTATGATGAAAATTTTCTTAATTTTGACATTCGGGTAGTTCGCCGATAGCCAGAATAAAGCTGTACGCTCAGCGCATAGCCCCGATGGATAGGCTGCATTCTCTTGATTGTTACCCCTTATAATTTCTCCGTTTTCTAAGAGAATAGCACATCCGACTAAGAATTCTGAGTAGGGAGCATAGGCTTTTTTTCGAGATTCAGATGCTGCTTTCAGCAGTTTTTTTTCAATTTTAGTGAGGGCAGATTTATTTTTATAAACCTCAAAATGAATATTGAGTTCTTTTTTCATTTTTATAAATAAAGGGATGTAAAAATAAAAAATAAATAGTAGATAGAGCTAGTTTTTAGAAGGGAATTTCCTATGTTAGAGACTTAGGATTGTGTATAGATATTTTTTGTAGAATCTCCATAAAAAAAGTTTATAATGAGAGGTGTAAATAAGAATTCCTCTTCGAAAATCGGAATTCTTATTTAATTTTTTATCCCATTTTTTTAGCATCGGCAACAAACTGCGCCAATCCCAGATCCGTGAGGGGATGTTTTAACAAGCTAAGAATGGAGGATAGAGGTGAGGTAATAACATCTGCCCCTATTTTTGCACAGTTAATAATGTGCATAGGGTTTCGGATGGAAGCTGCTAAGATCTCTGTTTCGTATAAATAATTGTCATAGATACTTCGGATTTCATCAATCAGGTTTAGTCCATCGGTGGAAATATCATCTAAGCGCCCTAAAAAAGGAGAGACGTAAGTAGCTCCAGCTTTAGCGGCTAACAGGGCTTGACCTGCTGAAAAAATGAGTGTGCAATTTGTTTTAATGCCTCGATCTGAAAAGTATTTTAAGGCTTTAACGCCATCCTTAATCATAGGGATTTTAACCACAATGTTAGAATGCAGCGCTGCTAATTCTTCTCCCTCCTTAATCATCTCCTCATAAGTAGTAGAAAGTACCTCTGCCGATATATCACCGTCTACAATATCACAAATGGTTTTATAATGTTGTTGAATTGCTTGTTTACCACTAACGCCTTCTTTAGCCATTAAAGAAGGATTGGTGGTGACTCCATCGAGAATACCTAAATCTTGGGCTTCTCTAATCTGTTCCAAGTTGGCTGTGTCAATAAAAAATTTCATTCTATATTTTAGGTTTATAAACTTTCACAAATATACAATTTGCTTTCTCATTCCAGAAAAATAATAAAGAGGGAGTCTTTAATTCTTATATTAAAATCTTATTTTTGCTCGGTTTATATACAATTAGGCGTATGAATTTACTTTTAGCATCTACATCTACTTTATTTGGGGGGCAATATCTGGGATATCTTAGAGAGAATATAGAAGAGCTTTTTAAGGGAATACAGGAGATTATATTTATACCCTTTGCCCGACCTGGGGGGATTTCTCATGATGAGTATACCCTGAAGGTGCAAGTTTTTTTTTCGGGTCTCAATATTGGGGTTAAAGGACTTCATGAGTTTGATCGACCCGAGGAGGCTTTAGATCGGGGAGATGCCTATTTTACAGGGGGTGGCAATACCTTTCTTTTAGTTAAAACATTACATGAACGCGGTTTAATACATCTTTTAAAGGAAAATATAAAAAAAGGTAAACCTTATTTGGGTGCCAGCGCAGGTTCTAATATCGGAGGTGTTAATATGAAAACCAGCAATGATATGCCTATTGTGTACCCTTCCAGCTTTGAGTGTATGGGATTGGTGCCTTTTAATATTAACCCCCATTACTTGGATCCTCAGCCAGATCTTAAGCATAATGGTGAAACACGGGAAACCCGTATTTTAGAGTTCTTAACTCAGAATAATATTCCTGTTGTGGGGCTACGCGAAGGAAACTGGATTCGTCGTGTAGGCGATCGTATCACTACAGAAGGATCCCAATTGACGCGTGTTTTTGTAAAAAATGGTGAACCCTATGAGTTAGAAGCTGGAAGTGAATTAAAGTTTTGAAAGGTTGGCAAGTTTATTTAAGGGAAATAAACCTTCATATATTCCATTATCCAATCCGGACAATGGATAATTTTCTTTTTTTGAGAATCTAAAAAGAAAAGAACTGTGGAGGCTTGAGTTATTTTTTCTTGGGCCTCGTTATAAATTTCGTAATCGAAAACAATTCTTACTCCAGGGCGCTGTTTTATGCTAACTTCAATTTTTAATTCTTCATCATAAAAAGCAGGCTTAATATACTTGATTTTATATTCTGATACAGGCAACCAAATTCCTCTTTTTTCAATTTCATCATACGAGATTCCTATATGTCTTAATAGCTCTACACGTGCCACTTCTAAATAGGTAGCATAGTTGCCGTAGTAGACATATTTCATGGGGTCAGTCTCTGCGTATCTTACTCGTAATGAATGAGTTGCCTTAATCATTTTGGGATGTTATTTATACGTACAAATATATTTTTAAATAACCAAGAGCCAAATGTTTTTTTTTAAAAATATTAATTTTCATCTTTGTCATACTATTATTTTACGACGGAAAAATTTCTAACTTTTTATGGAGCAGAACATTACTTTGGTTTGGGAAAACTGCCTTAGCTTTATGAGGGACAATCTTAACTCTATTGAGGAAAAAGAGGGACCTAATAAACTGGATGATTCCTTCGATTTACTCTTTTCCAAAGTTACACCTGTTTCTTTAGTTAATAAAAATTTGACCCTGCAAGTACCTAGTGATTTTTATCGTGAATATATAGAAGATAATTATTTGTCTCTGCTTTCCGCAGCCTTGAAGAAAAATATCGGAAGAGGAGTGAAACTATGGTATTCAGTAATGGAGAATAAACCCGCAGGGGCCATTCCACCGGAGACCATACAGATGAAGGGGCAATCTATACAAACACCGCGTCCTCAGGAAGTCAGAAATCCTATGTTTGCTCAGAATATTGTAAATCCCTTTGTAGTACCAGGTATTAGGAAGGTAAATATCGACAGTCAGCTTAATCCTAACCTGACTTTTGATAATTTTATAGAGGGAGAGAGCAATAAATTTGTTTCTACGATTGCCAAGACTATTGCCAAGAGACCTGGTTCCACCTCTTTTAATCCCTTATTTATTTATGGAGGAGTAGGGGTAGGTAAGACCCATATTGCACATGCTATTGGTTTGGAAGTTAAAAATGTTCACCCTGAGAAGGTAGTTTTATACGTTTCTTCAGAGAAGTTTATTCAGCAATTTGTTTCTGCCGCTAAAGCACAAAATAAGGCTGATTTTGCAAACTTCTATCAGATGATAGATGTATGGATTATTGATGATGTACAATTTTTATCCAGTAAAATTGCGACCCAAGATATGTTCTTCCATATATTCGATCATCTGCATCAAAATGGCAAGCAGATTATTTTAACTTCTGATAAAGCGCCTGCAGACATTCAGGATATTCAGGAAAGAATTGTCTCTCGTTTTAAATGGGGCTTATCAGCAGAAATTAAATCTCCTGACTATGAAACCCGGCGCAGAATTATCGTGAATAAGTTGCATCGCGATGGCATCGTATTAGAAGGAGAACTTATTGAATATTTGGCTTCAGAGGTTAACTCTAACGTGAGGGAATTAATTGGGATTATCAACTCTGTAATCGCTCATTCTATGATTAATAAATCCGATTTGACGATTGAGCTTTTAAAAGAGACGATTAGTAAAATTGCAGCGAATAAAAAGAAAACCATTAACATTTCCTATATTCAGGATGTGGTTTGTAAATATTTTGGTATTCATAAGGAGCAATTGCTATCCAAGACAAGAAAGAGAGAAATCGCTATGCCTCGTCAGTTGGCGATGTATTTTGCTAAAGAATATACCAATGCTACTTTTACCAAAATCGGCCAGGAGATGGGAGGAAAAGACCATTCTACGGTGATGTATGCTTGCGATACCATTCGCGATGTAGCTAAAGTAGATAAGGAGATGAAAAAATTTATCAAAGAAATTAAGGATAAAATATTTGAATAGCCTTTTTATAGATTTTATTTAAAGCGGATTTAGAGAACTTATCGATTGCACGGAATATGAAAATTTTAATGGTTTGTTTGGGCAATATTTGTAGATCTCCTTTAGCAGAGGGACTTCTGAGAGCTAAACTCCCCTCTTATATTACAGTAGACAGTGCGGGTATTATTGCAATGCACCAAGGAGAACATCCAGATCCTCGTTCCATAAAAATAGCCGCTATGCATGGTATTGACATTTCTAAACAGTGTTCTCGACCGATCCAATCAAGCGATTTAGAGGAGTTTGACAGAATTTATTGTATGGATTTTAAAAATCTCAAGGCGGTGAAGGCGATGGACAAAGATGCCTCTCAGCATCATAAAATTTCATTGATTCTTGAAGTCCTCAATGATAAAGACAAGTTAGAGGTCCCCGATCCTTATTGGGGGAATTTAGAGGACTTTGAGAAGGTTTATCAACTCTTGGATAAAGCTTGTAATTTAATTGCTAACGAAATTTTATAATGTTATTTCTTATTCCTGCCTATCTTTCAGAAGAGACTCCCCTAAAAGATTTTGCTCCCAGTATCGCCGAGGTGATAATGGGGACCGATTATTTTTTTGTAGAAAATGAGAAAACAGCGCGAAAAGTAATTAAATTTTTTGCACCCGAGAAAAAGCAATCTCAGCTAAAATTCTATGTGTTGGATAAATATTCTGAAACTTGTGATTTAAAAGAAGCTCAAGTACTGATGAAAAAAGGTCAGGATTTCGGATTGCTATCGGAAGCGGGATTGCCCTGTATCGCCGATCCGGGAAATATTATGGTGGCTTGGGCTCACAGAAACCAAATTAAAGTAGTCCCTATGAATGGGCCGAGTTCTATTATTTTAGCTTTAATTTCGAGTGGTTTTAACGGGCAACGATTTACTTTTCACGGATATTTGCCTATAGATAAATCCGAAAAGAGAAAACAACTTTTACATCTAGAATCTAGTATGCAAAAGACAGGATATTCTCAGATTTTTATGGAAACACCCTATAGAAATAATCAGTTACTAGAGGATCTTATTAAAACCCTCAATGAAAAAACACTACTCTCTGTAGCAGCCAATATTAACCATCCGGATAAGGAGTTTATTAAAACACAATCTATTCGCGAATGGAGAAAAACAGAGCTCAATCTTCATAAAATTCCGGCTATTTTTGTATTGGGTAAATAGTTTTACTTTAGTGAAAGTTGTTTACCTTTAAGGCATTCAATTTATCTTGTAAATGAAGAATTTGCTAACTTGGCCATTTTATCTAAAATTGGCATCCGTACTTATTAGTATTATGATACTGGGTTATTTGTCTATTTTAGGACAAGATTTAATTATCCCCATGATTATGGGGTTGTTATTTGCTATTTTATTAGTACCAGTGTGTGACTCTGTAGAGCGGAGGTTAGGATTTAATAGATCGTTAACTGCCATTTTAGTCAGTACATTGGGACTGTTATTACTGGCTTTTATTTTATATCTTATAGGGACACAGGTACCTAATTTTTCAGATAATAGCTTGGTATTACAGAAACAGCTCTCTGCTGCTTTTCATGATATTCAGGAGTGGGTAGCAAAAACTTTTGGTATTCAAAAACATAAGCAGCTTAATTATTTAAGCGAGGCAGCCACGAAATCATTAAGTACAGGTACATTGATTATTGAAAAAGCGCTCAAGTCGATTACCTATATTTTGATGCTGATAGGCTTTACCTTTCTATTCACTTTATTTATCTTAATATACCGCAGGCATCTGGTAGGTTTTATCATTATGAGTTTTGATAAAAAACATAAAGGAGCGGTTATAGAAGTGGTGAAAAGTATTCAGAATATGGTAAAGAAATACTTGATAGGGCTTATCATTCAGATGGTTTTGGTGAGTATTCTTTCCTTTATTGTCTATGCGATAGTAGGCATTAAATATAATCTTTTATTGGGTGTTCTCACGGGTATTCTTAATGTGCTGCCTTATTTGGGAATATTAACGGCTACAATTATAGGCGTTTTGGTGACTATTGCTACTTCCTCAGCTGCCAATGTGATATGGATATTGCTAGGCCTGGTGATTGTACATGCTATTGATGGTAATATTATTATGCCGAAAATCGTAGGTTCTCAGGTAAAGCTGAATTCACTGGTCGTGGTCATAGGTCTTATCATTGGACAGAGCGCATGGGGAGGCATGGGTATGCTCCTTACTATTCCAATTATGGGCATTGCAAAAATTATTTTCGACAGAGTGGAAAGCCTTATGCCTTGGGGGTTTTTAATGGGAGATGAGGATTATGAGGGCGTAGAGGAGACGGCATCTCTTTTGCCGTTTGAAGAAGATAAATAGAGATTAAATCAGGCGAAGCCAATTCTATAGCTTACTCTAAATTCTACTATTGAGAAAGCCTAACTTTTCTGAGTAAGAGAAAATAAAGTCTATTTTTGAACATAGGCTAGGGTAAACATATTATAATTTTATCTAACTATAGGCTGTGAATAAAAGTGACGGGCATATATTTGATTTAGGACTACGCAAAAAATAAAACAGAATATTACTTTTTTTTAAAATAATCCTTAATTTTGCACTTCGTTAAATTAAAACCTATTATGCAACAACTTACAGAGCAAGAAATCATCCGCAGAGAAAAACTGCAGCAATTGAGACAGATGGGTATAGAGCCTTATCCAGCAGCGGAATTTGAGATAAATTCAAGTACGCAGGATATCAAGCAAAACTATGTAGAGGGTAAGAAAGTAAAGTTGGCAGGTCGCTTAATGAGTGTGCGTATTATGGGTAAAGCTTCCTTTGCAGAACTTCAGGATAGTGAGGGAAGAATTCAGATTTATGTTTCACGGGATGATATTTCAAGTTCTGAAGAGGCAGTGGAGTATAATATACTCTTTAAAAAGCTTTTGGATATAGGTGATTTTATTGGTATTGAAGGACATTTATTCAAAACACAGGTTGGTGAAATATCAGTCCATGTTAATCAATTAAGTCTATTAGCCAAAACATTGCGTCCGTTACCCGTAGTTAAAACTGATGAAGATGGTAAAATGCATGATGCTTTTGTAGATCCGGAACTTCGTTATCGTATGCGCTATGTGGATTTAGCGGTGAATCCTCATATTAAAGACATCTTTATAAAGAAAACAAAATTGTTTAGTGCTATGCGTAACTTCTTTAATGATAGAGGTTACTTTGAAGTAGAAACGCCGGTATTGCAGTCTATTCCGGGAGGCGCTGCAGCGCGTCCTTTTATTACGCATCATAATGCTTTGGATATCCCTTTATATCTGCGTATTGCTAATGAATTGTATCTTAAAAGATTAATAGTCGGAGGCTTTGATGGAGTGTATGAGTTTTCTAAAAATTTCCGTAACGAAGGGATGGACAGAACTCATAACCCTGAATTTACAGTTATGGAAATTTATGTGGCCTATAAGGACTATAACTGGATGATGAATTTTACCGAACAGCTTTTAGAACATTGTGCTATTGCGGTAAACGGTTCTTCTAAAGCTAAATTTGGAGCGCATGAAATAGATTTTAAAGCGCCTTACCCAAGAATTTCAATGACGGATGCTATTCAGCAGTTTACCGGATATGATATTACTGGAAAAACAGAAGAAGAACTGCGTAATTTTGCTCAATCTATTGACATAGAAGTAGACGAGAGTATGGGTAAAGGAAAACTTATTGATAAAATTTTTGGTGAGAAATGTGAAGGAAAATTTATTCAGCCCACGTTTATCACTGATTATCCTATAGAGATGTCTCCGTTGACAAAAAAACACAGGAGCAAAGAAGGGCTAACCGAGCGTTTTGAGTTAATGGTTTGCGGCAAAGAGATTGCTAATGCTTATTCCGAGCTGAATGATCCTATTGACCAAAGAGAGCGTTTTGAGGAGCAATTCAAACTTTCTGAAAAAGGAGATGATGAAGCCATGTTTGTCGATCAGGATTTTTTACGCGCATTGGAATACGGTATGCCTCCAACTTCAGGTTTAGGAATCGGTATGGATCGGTTAATCATGTTTCTTACCAATAACGAATCCATTCAGGAGGTATTGTTCTTTCCGCAGATGCGTCCTGAAAAAACAGCTCCTAAGCTGCAACTGACCGAAGATGAAAAGACTATTGTAGAGCTTCTCGATAGTGAAGATTCTTCGCTATTGTCTGAGGTCAAAGAAAAAAGTATGCTTTCGGGCAAAAAATGGGATAAATCAATTAAAAATTTAACTAAGAATAATGTTATAAAAGTTGAAAAAGTGGATGAAGTCTTGCGAATTCAATTAATATAATAGGTTAATTCTCTATAAAAAAAGCTTCACCTAGGTGAAGCTTTTTTTATAACTGGGTTCTTATGCGCATAAGAACCCAGTTATAATTTCGATTCATTTTATTTAAAGGTTGGCCAATGCACTTTGGATTCTTTTAACAGCTTCTATAATATCGTTCTCTGAAGAAGCGTAAGAGAAGCGAATGCAATTTGGGTCCCCAAAAGAGACACCTCCTACACATGCTACCCTGGCTTCGTCCAGTAAAAACATAGCAAAGTCATCGGAATTTTTAATTTCTTTGCCTTTGAGTATCTTGCCTATATAATAGGAGATATCTGGGAAAATATAAAAAGCGCTTTTAGGCTTATTAAGCTTAAAACCAATTATTTCTTTCATTAAATCATAGATTAAATCTCTCCTTTTCTGAAAGGAATCAATCATGGATTGATAATGCTTTTTTCCGGCATCTAGTCCTACAATAGATGCTTTTTGAGCCATAGTATTGGCTCCCGAAGTTATTTGACCTTGTATTTTGTCACATGCCGAAGCCAGCCATGTTGGCGCTGCGCAATAACCAATTCTCCAGCCTGTCATAGCATAGGCTTTTGACATTCCATTAATTACAGCTGTTTGTTCATAGATTTGTGGAAATTCTGCAATACTCGTATGTTCTCCTTCATAATTCAGGTATTCGTAAATCTCATCTGAAATCACTGTTATATGAGGGTGTTTGGCAATCAGGTTAGCGATGGCTTCCAGTTCTTCTCGGGTATAATAACTTCCGGAAGGATTACAAGGGGAGCTATAGAGCAGGGCTTTGGTTTTAGGTGTAATGGCCGCTTCTAGTTGTTCCACGGTCATTTTAAATTCAGTATCGATAGAGGTTTTAATAAAAACGCTTTTTCCTCCCACCATCTTTACCATCTCGTGGTAGCTCACCCAATAAGGTGTGGGTAAGATCACTTCATCTCCCTCATTAATAATTGCAAAGAGTATATTACTAATAGATTGTTTTGCGCCATTGGATACGATAATCTGATTCGGCTTATAATCTAAGTGGTTATCTATTTTTAGTTTCCTACAAATAGCTTCTCGAAGATCCAAAAAACCAGGCACTGGGGAATAGTGGCTATGATTTTGATTGATAGCATCAAAGGCGGCCTGTTTGATATTTTGGGGAATATCAAAGTCAGGTTCACCTAAGGTTAATCCTATTACGTCAATCCCTTCAGCCCGCATTTCCCTCACTTTATTGGACATTACAAAAGTCTGAGAATAGCTTAATCTATTTAATCGATCTGAATATTTGTCCATAATTCTTATAATTTTATAGCAAGCAAAGGTAAAGTATTATCATAAATTTTCTGGCGAATTATCGTTATTTTTGCACTTTAAAAATAAAATATGTCAGCAGATATTATTCTAAAATATTTTCCCGATATATCAGATGTCCAGAAAGAGCAATTTAAAAAGCTGGAGGGTGTATATGCCGAATGGAACCATAAGATAAATGTGATCTCTAGAAAAGATACCGCATCTCTCTATGAAAAACATATTCTACACTCTTTAGGAATTGCTAAAGTAATGGCTTTTGCTGAAGGGACTAAAATATTAGATATAGGTACGGGTGGAGGTTTTCCAGGTGTTCCTTTAGCCATTTTATTTCCACAAGCGCATTTTACACTGGTGGATAGTATAGGAAAAAAGATTAGTGTGGTAAATGCTGTTGCAGAAGCGCTTGATCTGAAAAATATTACCACTTATCACGCACGTGCAGAGCAAGTGAAAGAAAAATTTCATTTTGTGGTCAGTCGAGCTGTGACGCAGATGCCTGTTTTTCTAACTTGGCTAAAAGGGAAATTTGAAAAAGAAAATTTTAATACCAAGCACAATGGTGTTCTCTACCTTAAGGGGGGGGATTTAGCAGAGGAACTTGCAGGAATTAGGGCAGAGGTTTTTAATCTTAAAAACTATTTTGAAGAAGATTTTTTTGATACTAAAAAAATAGTGTATATTTCTAAAGGTCATGTCTAAACTCTTCTAAAGGTATGTTTAAAAAAGTCTTGAGTCAAAGTTTAACTCAAGACTTTTTTTACACTTTTTTTAAGAATAAATATTATTTTTAAGCTCTATTAAGTCTTCTTTATTTATAAATCTCGTTTTTGGATAGCACTATCTAGCCCGAACAATTTGTATCCATAGAATGTAAATTGTCCCAATAACATAATGATCAATACCTGGGGTAGGAAGAAAAAGTAGCTAAGCCATGTAAATACATTTATAGGTTGAGTTTCCGATTTTGGATTAAGAGGAACGAGCTCTGTAGGAATAGAATGTATATCTTTTAATATCACAGCAGAAAATATAATCACAACCAATAGCAAAGAGCTAAATCTTGTAAAGAGCCCCAATAACAATAGCAGGCCCCAGAAAGCTTCATTAAAGGCTACAAAGTGGGCTATAAATTCGGGGTTTGAAAATCCAAGATTTGTAATGGTATTGAGCATATATTCCTGAAGTATAGGGTTAAACATTTTGTTTACCCCCGTGATTAAAAAGAATAGACCTATTCCTATTCTGCATATTACATAGAATATGTCCCCAATTTTGTTTAAGTTTTCTTTTTCCATATTATAAAAAAATGATATTAAATAATTTTATATGTAAGATGTTTTCAGATGAAATCTATTTCAGTATTTATATTTTTTTCTATTTATATAGAAAATCTAATAATATTTACTAAAATAGCCCTTGTATAAATAATTTTTTTTCTCTTAAGGCTTAGGTATAGGCTTATAACATTTTTGAACGGATTCTATCTTATACTCCAATCCTATGATTCGTCTCAGTCAATGGGCTTCAAGGTATAGTCTGTTCTATTGAAAAAGGCAGCATAATATTTTTGAAATTTAATATTTCAAAAATATAAAAATTTTGTTACCTGTATATAAATTAAAAGGGAAATAAATTACATATTATGTGAAATATTTTATAGATATTTTTAAATTGATACCTGTTGTGTATTTAGGCATTAGAAAAGAAAAAAAATATTTATTTGATTGAAAAATGATTTATTTGATGTGTTGTAAACTCCCCCATAAATAGTACGACTATAATTTAGACAAAAAGTTTAAATTTAGGATTATATATTATGAAAAAGAAACAATTCAGTGCGAATCAGATTTCCAGTATTTTGAAAGAATTCGAT
>NZ_JAAABJ010000250.1 GCF_009904105.1 Elizabethkingia argenteiflava
ACTTCCACCCCCACCCCCACCAAAAAAACAAGAACCAACAAAGAAAGAAAAAGTTAAGTAAAAAATACCCCAGCCAAAACCCAAAACAAAAGTAGAAGAACCCCCGAAAAAAAAAGAGGAGCTAAAAAATAAGACTTCAGGTACGGTAGAACACAAAGGGTAGAAGGACGCTGATAATACGCCTCATCCACCCGTATCAACCGGAAAGGGGAAAGTCGCTGAAATAAAACCTAGAAATGAAATTGTGTAGAATGTAGATCAGGAAGCTGATTTTTCTGGAGGAATTAAGCGATTTAGAAGTTTATTTGAAAGTAATTTTGATCCCTCTTCTGTAGATGGCGAAGGAACATTGAAAACATTGGTTACCTTTGTTG
>NZ_JAAABJ010000251.1 GCF_009904105.1 Elizabethkingia argenteiflava
ATCAGCAATAAGAGCATTTTTACGGTCATATAGTTTTGCTAATACTACTTTGGAATACGTGTCAATAAAAGTTTGTTGATAAATATGTCCAACTCCTTTGATATTGCCTACGTAATAAGTGTCTTGAAATCCTAAATATCCAGGATGATGAGTTTCAATTTCTCCATGAGTTTTTTTCTCTTCCTTAGCCCCTTCTAGTGCTGAAAGTTGAGATTCAGTAAGGACGACACCATCTTGAGCAGATTTGGCTTCTAGG
>NZ_JAAABJ010000252.1 GCF_009904105.1 Elizabethkingia argenteiflava
AAAGAGTCCCACAATTTACAGTCAGACGCTCACGATAAATAGCATTTAGACATAGTTATTATACCTTTGTACTCACCATTACAATGAAGGTAAGAGCAGAGAACATTAACACATATATTCTTGACATTTTTAGAAAAAAAAGTTTTTTAATTAATATTTTTTTTCTATTTTTGCACTCCCTAACGATAACAAGTTAACCAAGGGAAGCGCAGTAGATATTTGAGAAGGATTAGAATATAGCAGTATTGCTTATTAATAGTATCGGATTTGGAATAATACAGGTTTGGTTTTATTTTTAAAGATTAGGAATAAGATTTAAGAGATATTGATAAGAGAGTGTTGCTTTAAAAAAAACTTTAAAAAAGTTTTGCTAATACGAAAAAAGTTTTTATCTTTGAACTCGCAAAACAGGAACAACGACAGAGAATTTTTGTTGG
>NZ_JAAABJ010000253.1 GCF_009904105.1 Elizabethkingia argenteiflava
TATTGTCAGGAATCTTCAAAGATACAAATGTAAAAATTGTGGATTTAATTTTACAGTATATAAAAGAGGGGGTGAATATTCAAAAACAATCAGAAAAAAAGCGCTTCAACTTTATCTTGAAGGCTTGGGCTTTAGATCAATCGGCAGGATTTTAGACGTTAGCAATGTCACTGTTTTGAATTGGATTCGTAGTTTTGGTAAAGAAGTACAATCGTTACAGTGTGAATCTAAGGAAATAAAAGTGGTAGCGTTAGATGAAATGCACA
>NZ_JAAABJ010000028.1 GCF_009904105.1 Elizabethkingia argenteiflava
TGATAGGCAGATATGGAAAGCCTCAGAGTATTCGTATGGATAAAGGCCCAGAACTTATTGCAGGATTGATGACTCATTGGAGTAAGGCCAATAGTATTACCTTTCAATATATATAGCCTGGCAAACCAATGCAAAATGGATATATAGAAAGATTTAACAGGACTTATAGGGAGAATGTTCTTGATTCATATATATTTGAATCATTAGAAGATGTTCGAGAGATAAATGATGAATATGTTAAAGATTACAATGAAGAGAGGCCTCATGAATCATTAGCGGGATTGTCTCCTGTGAAATACAGAGAAAAGGAAAAACAGACACTTGCTGTTATAAATTAACAGAAAATAAATTGGGTACAATATGAAAAATTGTCTAATTTTAAATCGTACTAAAAAAGGGAAGCCTACACCTACGGATGATGCGGTTTTGAAATCTTTTTATTTGTCATTAAACGAAGCCGCTAAGAAATCGACAATGACCATCCAAAATTGGAGATTAATTTTAAACCAATTTATCCTTATTTTTGATAAAAGGCTCAGATTATAAAAATCCAAGCCTGAGGTTGTATCTCGAACTGTGTCATACACATTATCTTTAAATATAA
>NZ_JAAABJ010000254.1 GCF_009904105.1 Elizabethkingia argenteiflava
TATTGCTAAATTAGGATAGTTTTTTTATCTTTACTAAAGAAAAACAATGGATAGTCCAAAATGTCATGAGTCTGAAAAAGTAAAAGACGGTATCGTCAGTAATCTTGAAAGATACAAATGTAAAAATTGTGGATTTAATTTTACGGTATATAAAAGAGGGGGTGAATATTCAAAAACAATCAAAAAAAAAGCGTTTCAACTTTCTCTTGAAGGCTTGGGCTTTAGATCAATCGGCAGGATTTTAGATATTAGCAATGTCACTATTTTGAATTGGATTCGTAGTTTTGGTCAAGAAGTACAATCGTTGCAATGTGGATCTAAGGAAATAAAAGTGGTAGCGTTAGATGAAATGCACA
>NZ_JAAABJ010000255.1 GCF_009904105.1 Elizabethkingia argenteiflava
CTGCCCTCTTTTGAGAAAGTCAAATCCGATGTCGTGCTCTACGCCCACGCCAACCGCGTGCTGCATCTGGAGACCAACCCCGGCAACGCCCGCGCGCTGGTGCAAGCCCACGGCGAGGGAACCACCGCGAAAGACGTGTGGATCAACCCGCCGCCGATTCCGCTGACCACCGCCGAGATGGATTTGGTGTTCGACCTGAGCTACGCTCGCAGCCCGCACCCGAGCTACGCCGATGCCAATGGCAGCCACGACCACAGCACCAAAATCCCCGCTTGGGAGATGATTCGCTTTAGCGTCAACATCATGCGCGGCTGCTTTGGCGGCTGCACC
>NZ_JAAABJ010000029.1 GCF_009904105.1 Elizabethkingia argenteiflava
AATTGGGGAGATACCAGAATTATAGATATTTTTATTAAGAACGGAAAATTAGATAAAGTTTTGACATCACAATGGTAGAGAATATTAAGATAAAGTGTATAAAAAGAGTATTGACTGAAGAACAAAAGTTTTTAAATGTAAACTTGAAAGAAGCAGACACTCTTAAATTTTACAAACAAGCAGAATCAGATGTGAATAATTTCATTGAAAGTGGAACTAAAATATTTACAAGGAAAGCAATTATTTTTGGAGAGGAGGAATTAATAGAAGTTACTATAGAACAATCATTGGGTTCTTATTCAACATTGGAAATAAGTAAAGCCATTGTTTCGTTTAATGCTAATCCATCTGGCGAAGCTTTTACGAAATTAGTCAATACATACTTTTTGGACTTTCTAACATTTGTTGCTACATCCGAAGATTTTGAGACATCATCTGATTTATATTTAGAATCGGATATTGGCTCGCTATATATTTTTATAATGACTTATTTTCCAGAGTTAATGGAAAAGTCTGAGCCAATTTTTTTAAAAGGATTAGAACACCTTCAAAAAGAAAGGGACAATAATATAAGACCTGTGAAAGGCTCTTATGGTAGAGATAGCATTCTGTATTTAGCATATTGGTTAGCAAAGGAACACAATAGAAGTGAAAATGTTATAAATCAACTATTGAACCATTGTGCTCAAAAGATTGAGCCATGTTATATTAAGGCTGTTGAAAACGCTTTTTCTAAAAATGAATCTGATATACAAACAGTTATTAATGAGCTTGCAGAATTCCATATAAAAAATAGCAAAACAGTTGATTTAACTTATCCATTTCATATAAATCAATGGATTTACTTTCCAGTTGAAATTTTAGGGGTGCTGAAAATAAGAAGTATCAAAGGATTAAATTACAATTCTATATATCATCCTTTAATCAATATATTTACTCCTTTTCTTAATATGAAGCTGAAACTTGAGACTGAAGTGTTATTATTGAAAAATAAATTTTTGTAAAACAATAAA
>NZ_JAAABJ010000256.1 GCF_009904105.1 Elizabethkingia argenteiflava
GAAGATACAGAGTTTTTAGAAGATTTTGAGAATGAGTTTGACAAAACAGAGTGGACATGGTCATTAAAAGATTTGATGTTTTCTTTATCGATCTAAATCCTACTGTAGGTAGTGAAATCAATAAGATCAGACCGTGTGTGATAATTTCTCCGGACGAAATGAATAATGCTTTAAATAAAGTAATTATAGCCCCTTTGACGTCTACAATAAAGCCATATCCAATGAGAGTAAACTGCAGGGTTGAGGGTAAAAAGGGGCAGGTTGCTTTAGACCATTTGAGATCTGTTGATAAGAGAAGATTGAA
>NZ_JAAABJ010000257.1 GCF_009904105.1 Elizabethkingia argenteiflava
CCTAGAAGCCAAATCTGCTCAAGATGGTGTCGTCCTTACTGAATCTCAACTTTCAGCACTAGAAGGGGCTAAGGAAGAGAAAAAAACTCATGGAGAAATTGAAACTCATCATCCTGGATATTTAGGAGCTCAAGACACTTATTACGTAGGCCATATCAAAGGAGTTGGACATATTTATCAACAAACTTTTATTGACACGTATTCCAAAGTAGTATTAGCAAAACTATATGACCGTAAAAATGCTCTTATTGCTGCTGACATGCTTAATGATCAGATAGTCCCTTTCTTTGAGCAGCAGGAACTTCGTTTACTCAGAATTTTAACAGTCAGAGCAACGGAATACTGTGGAATAAGAGAACAGCATGAATACCAGCTTTATTTAGCCATTGAAGATAGTGATCACACAAAGACCAAGGCTAAAAGTCCTCAGACCAATGGCATTTGTGAACGTTTTCACAGGACGATACAGGACGAGTTTTATGCCATAGCTTTTAGAAAGAAAATTTACAGAAGTATTGAAGAA
>NZ_JAAABJ010000258.1 GCF_009904105.1 Elizabethkingia argenteiflava
CCTCCGTAGTTGATCTTCTCGGCGCTCACGACAAAGCTGATCAGCATGCTGTTGGTATCAATGGCATTGAAGTCCACAGAGTGCTGGATCACATAGCCGTTTTCCCATTTTAAGCTAATCAGAGTGCCTTCTTCATGGGATTTGTTGAAGGTGACTTCTCCGGTAGTAGGCTTGTATTTACCATTGAGAAGACTCTCCAGAATGTCTGATTTGTCTGTAGCTTCTACTGTAATTTTGATAATCGCATTGGAAGGATCCGAAGCTACACGCCCCGATACGTCTACTGCACGATCTACACTGTA
>NZ_JAAABJ010000259.1 GCF_009904105.1 Elizabethkingia argenteiflava
CAAATGTAAAAATTGTGGATTTAATTTTACGGTATATAAAAGAGGGGGTGAATATTCAAAAACAATCAGAAAAAAAGCGCTTCAACTTTATCTTGAAGGCTTGGGCTTTAGATCAATCGGCAGGATATTATACGTTAGCAATGTCACAATTTTGAATTGGATTCGTAGTTTCGTTCAAGAAATACAAACATTGCAGTGTGAATCTAAGGAAATAAAAGTGGTAGAGTTAGATGAAATGCACACTTATATAGGGCGTAAAAAAAACACGGTTGGATCTGGATTGCTGTTGATAGATTTGGAAAAAGATTCATCAA
>NZ_JAAABJ010000260.1 GCF_009904105.1 Elizabethkingia argenteiflava
ACACATTATTCAGGTTGTTTTAAGGCCTGATAAGCAAAAAAAGAATTTTCAGCCTATCCATAAAAGATGGATTATTGAAAGAACATATGCTTGGTTTGATAACCATCGAAGACTATGACGAATTTATGAACTTCTAATAGAAAATGAAGAATAAAAGGTTAAAGTCCCAGCTATAAAAAATTTATTGAACAAAAATTAAACAGTCTCTAAATCTTGTAGGTTGCCAAGAATTGAAACAAAGCCATCACTATCATATTTCGTGATTTCAGCAGGAAGGGAAATTAAATTTTCTTCTAAATTG
>NZ_JAAABJ010000261.1 GCF_009904105.1 Elizabethkingia argenteiflava
GTCAACTCTTTTTTTTTATATTTATTAGTGAGCTCTAGTGTTTTTTGCTTCTTTTGCACTTGCTATCTATTGCGTTTCTCATTAACTCATTTCTATCGATGTCATCGTGCCTGCAGAATATGATGTGATTCATCTTTTTTTTCGTAAAGGACTTTTGACGGGGTGTTTGTTTCCTTGTGGAATCCCCAAATTCGTCAACGGCGAATCTCCGCTCTTTTTCAACTTTATTTGGTGCGGACATTCCCCATGTAGATTTTCCTTCCTCTTTTTCTCATGTTCTTGTTTTCCAACAGTGCTCATGCTGGGTTTGACA
>NZ_JAAABJ010000262.1 GCF_009904105.1 Elizabethkingia argenteiflava
CCATCATTTAATGTTTTTGATTGTTTGTATGGTTTTGATAATGACCAAAGTTATATACCCCGTATCATTTCTCCTAATTATTAGTAAACATATTTAAAAAGTGTAGTAATACTACGATAATTTTATGCGTTTTTACGGATCAAACTTATCATTTTTTTTTTAAAGAGGCAAAAAAATAACAGACCCAAAAAGATTGAAGCCCGCTGTAATAAGAATATAATGTTCTTATTACAGCGGGCTTATTGAGCAGTATGAAAAATAAACGCATAAACTCTATATAAAATTAGAAGATCTGAGTCAAGATCGCTTTCTTGTATTTTTCTGTTGCATAATTCGTAGATGGATAGGGTTTTTAATCACCTTATTTTTGATCTTCATCTGGCTGATAAGTGGGATTAATCAATGTAACCTTTTGCACCACCACCGTAATAAGTACTTGAATCTACAGGATTGATTTCCAATCCATTTATTAATCGATAGGCTAAATCCGGCGTGGAGATATAGGCCTTTCCAAAAGCGACGGCATCTGCATAGCCTTTTTCCAAAACAAGTTCTGCCCTTACCCGGCCATATCCTCCTGCAGAAATAATGGGATGAGAATAAAAGGCTTTGTACCGCTTTGCCAAAAGACTGTCCAGATCTGGTACATCAATAGATGCTTGTGTAAAATCGCCGATTTCAACAACATGCAAATAAGCCAATTTATAGGGATCCAGTTGCTGTACTAAATAATCGTATACTTCCAGGGCTTTGGGATCTTCTTCAATAGCTCCGGTGTAGTGAGGCGATATTCTAAGACCTATTTTATCACTCGGCCATAGGGTTTTAATCGCATCTATAATTTCGAAAACAATTCTCACACGCTTTTTTATACTTCCACCATATTCATCCTCCCGTTTATTACTCACAGTCTTTAAAAACTGCTCTATAAGATAACCATTTGCTGCATGAATTTCTACACCATCAAATCCTGCTTCTTTTGCATTTTGTGTAGCCTTTCTATAATCCTCTACTACTTCTTTTATTTCTTCTGGGGTGAGCGCATGGGGAATTTCGTAAGGCGTTCGAGAAAAATCGGGTTGAAAGGTTCGCCCCACAGCAGGAATAGCTGATGGTGCTACCGGAAGTTTATGTTGGGGTTGATAAACAGAATGGAAAACCCTGCCTACATGCCACAGCTGCAAAAACATTAAACCACCCTGTTGGTGTACAGATTGGGTAATTTTTTTCCACTGCTCCACCTGTTCTTTAGTGTATATACCCGGAGTATTGGGGTACCCCTGCCCCTGTTGGGAAATTTGTGTAGCTTCGCTAATGATTAAACCTGATGTAGCCCTTTGTCCGTAATAAGTAGCGGCCAATTCAGGGGGAACCAGGTTTTCATCGGCTCTCATTCTTGTTAGAGGAGCCATTACCCCTCTGTTGGACAAAGTATAAGCCCCTATTTTTATAGGTGTTGATAAGATTGTATTCATTTTATTTTCGTTTCATTTACATAATATGAAAATACATGTACTGTAGTATTGATGTACTTCCTATTTAAGATTGTAAGCGCTTAATATTCAACTCACTCAGCGCTTTTTAAAGCATGAATTTTTCCCGAGAAACCCTTGTGTCTAAGCCTGTCTTTTGGCTAAAGCTTGCCTCTCTCGCCTTTCATTTCTGCTCAATGTAATTTCAGCAGCATGTATTGCATCTTCTATGTGTTCCACTTTAGTAACCCCGATGATGGGTAAGGTATTTTTTAAGATGGCCCAAGCCATAGCGACCTGTGCCACTGAAGCATTTTTGCTATATCCGATTTCGTACATCGCATGGATTAGTTCTTCCAACTGGGGAAGTAATTGATGATAGGTCTCCCCCCTACTACTTGCTAAAGGTAGCGGATTTTTCGTATGCTACTTTCCGCTTAGCGCCCCCTGTTCCAAAACCATATAAGCAAAGAATGTCATATTTTTTTCTTTGCAATACTCCAAAATTCCTGTTTCTTCGGATAGAGGGTACAAAAGACTGTAATGGTTTTGAACAGCGGAAAGGCTGAAACCATATTTTGTAAGAATTTCGTTGGCCTCTTTGATTTGCTGGAGATGGTGGTTGGAAACGCCAACACTTTTTATCCTTCCGCTTTTTAACAAAGGGATCAAAAACGCAACCCATTTGGGGGCATGGGTTGCATTGTGAATCCAGTAAACATCTATATCGTCGGTACCGATACGCTCTAAACTTGCATTCAGCATTTTTTCCACCGGATTGTCACAATCTTCAGCTATCATTGGCGAAAACTTAGTCGAAATTATCATTTCCGCACGGGAATGCGCTCTTACAAATTTTCCCAAGATAGTTTCTGATGCTCCATCACCGTAAACGGCGGCAGTATCCCCAATATTAAACCCCGCTTTTATTGCAGCATCAAATACAGGTTTTAGATTTTCTGCATGAAGATGATTTCCAAAAATTTGATCACCACCAATGGTTCCTGCCCCCCAAGACCATGTTCCGAATGCTATGAATGGCATTTTATTTATTGTAACACCTTTCATCATATTATATTTTCATAATCAAACAGGTAGACACTGCGTGTGCGTAAATTTTTCCATTTTCATCTTGCACATCAGCTTCTACTAATGCGGTGGTTTTTCCCGAGTGTATAATGCTTCCTTTGGCCCTCATTTTTCCACATTCCTGAGTCACAGCTTTCATAAAGTTGACTTTTAACTCCAAAGTAGTATAAGCGAAGCCTAGAGGCAATAACGAATGTACAGTACACCCCATGGCAGCGTCAAGAACTGCTGTAATCACCCCACCATGAACCGTACCTATAGGGTTGTAATGATATTCTTGCGGACTGAAGTAAAAAATAACCTCCCCTTTTTTAACATCGATTTTGTACTCATCAAATCCCAAGGTACTTACTAAAGGAGAAGGAGGTATTTCTCCATTTTCGGTAGCTTTCAGGAAATCAAATCCGGACATGGATTTTGCTTTTTGGGCTGTTTCTATGGGATTATTCCAGGTATACGTTCTTATCTTTTTCATTGCTCTTTAATTTTAAAATTACTTTAAGCTTATTATTCCCGAGTATTCCCTACGAGAATTGTGAATGAAATGCTTTTAATATCCAATGGTAAAACGGGCACGTTGGTGCTTGGGATTTTCCAGTTCATTTACCAGTGCAACAGCATAATCTTCGAATGAGATCCAGCTTTTTCCCTGTTCGTCAACGATAAGATCGTCTACACCGAGTCGGAAATTCCCTGTGCGCACACCGGGTTCTATTAGCATGGGAGGGCTGAAATAAGTCCAATTGATGTCAGCTGAAAACGCCTTGGTATGCGAAATTGCAATAGGATGGAGATTTTGTGGCCAATATCCAGATTTAAGCACTGTAACTCTAGGATAAAACCATAGAGAACCAGCTGCGCCCACTACCACCAAACGGGGTACCTCCGCTTTCCCCCCGGCCTCAATGATACGCTTGGTAGTGGTAGCCAGTATATCTGTATAACTCACATCAGTAAAGAAGCGTTCTTCTTTAGGTGGACCATAGGCACTGATAACCACCTCTACACCCTTAATTATTTCTGCTATTCTATCGACATGGTTAAGATCGTCCTGTACTGTATGAATGCTTTTCGGAAGTTTGTTGGGATGACGCACTACGGCCGTTACTTCATATCCACGACTGATGAGTTCACTAAGAATCGTACGCCCTGCCTGACCTGTTGCCGCAAGTAGAGCAACTTTCTTCCTGCCCGCTTTGCTTGTTTTTGTTGTATGTATTGTTTTTATATTTAAATAGACCAATCGGTTTTTTATTGATTAAAAAAAATTACGCCTCTAGATTGCGTATTAATTTTTCGAGGAAGCCCATAGCAATATTGAGTTCCGAAGTACTTTCTGAAACCTTGGTTTGCATAACAGCGCTTTCTATTAACAATACCATTACAACGGCTACTTCCATCGCATGGGTATCTGCTTTTATTTCCTTTCTTTCAATACCCCTTTTGATTTCGACTGCTATTCTATCCTGCCACGACGAGAGTGCGCTTGCTGCTTTTTTCTTTAAAAGCGGATGGGTATCGTCTGCCTCTGTAGAAGTGTTCAAAATTGGACATCCCCCCTTCCAAATAGGGATTATCAAAAAGTTTCGGAGAACCTTTGGATATACCAGTAGCCGTTCGACAGAATTTTCAATTTTGGATATTTTATTTTCAAAATAAGCAGAAAGCCTGTCTTTATTAAAATCAAAAGCGGCCAGTGCAATTTCATCCTTATTTTTAAAATTACCATATATACAGCCTTTTGAAAGTCCTGTTACATTTATCAAATCGCTCAATGACGTCCCCGCATAACCTTTTTCATTAAAAATAGCGGCGGTTTTTTTGACAATAAACTGTCTTGTTCTCTCTGCTTTTGTCATGATGCTCTATATTGAAGTAAAGTATGTTGGTGCAAAGATAAACAAAATAAACCATTTAGTCTTTTTTACAGACAGATTTCTGTCCTTTTTTAATCCAAATGATGGACACTCTAAAAAGCCCCCCAAAATGAGAAGGGGCGGATAAGCTTTACTTTTAGAAAAGCATACACATAGGCTTCTAAAACAGAAGCCTATTATCAATGATGAACCTGTGTATTGAAAAACGAAATCTTTATGCTAATTTGTGTATGCTGTTATTTTGCTTCGTCTTATTTTTATTAAAAAACCAAAAGAAAATAGGGGATACGATAAGCGTAATAAGGGTAGAAGTAATAAGCCCTCCAATAATTACAATTGCTAACGGCTTCTGAGATTCTGAACCAATACCCGTAGAAATAGCCGCTGGAAACAAACCGATAATAGCGATAAGAGCGGTCATAATTACGGGTCTTGTCCTGGTATATACTCCTTCTTTTAAAGCCTCCACAAGGGGTAGACCCAATTTTATATTTTTGTGAAATTCTGAATTTAAGATCACCCCATTTTGAATGCAAATACCGAAAAGCGCGATAAAACCTACACCAGCAGAAATTCCGAAATTCATATGGGTGATAAACAAAGCCAAAATCCCCCCAATAAGTGCAAAAGGAACATTCGCCAATACAAGTAAAGAATCTTTTATATTGCCAAACATCACAAAGAGTAGGATAAAAATAGCCAGAATACTAAGAGGGATAACCTGAGATAATCTCTTGGTCGCGCGTTGCTGATTCTCAAACTCTCCGGTCCAAAGCGCTGAATATCCCTCAGAGAGCTTAACCTTTTCTTTAAATTTTTGCTGGGCTTCTGCAATGGTACTTCCTAAATCCCGATCCCTTACTGAAAATTTGACGCCAATATACCTCTTCATCTCATCCCTATAAATAAAGGCCGCCCCCGTTTTCATTTCAATGGTGGAAATTTGACGCATAGGCACACTCGAAGTACCATCTGCTGCCGGTACCATGAGATTACCAATATCATCCATATCTTTTCTGTAATCTTTATCATAACGGACTCTGACGTCAAACCTCATCTCTCCTTCGTACAACTGGGTAGCAGCAACCCCCCCTATAGCCATCTGAAGAACAGACTGTGCATCGGATTCCTGTACTCCATATACCGCCATTTTATAGCGATCCAGAGTAACATTTACTTCGGGTTGTCCTATATTTCTGATTACGCCAACATCTTTTATTCCTTTTATATGATGTATGGCGGCTAAAGCTTGATCTGCATAGCTATTTAATTTATTTAAATCCTTGCCATAAATCTTAATTGCATTGTTGGCTTTAATTCCCGCAGCTGCTTCGGCTACATTATCCGATATGGGCTGAGAGTAATTATAAAGTATGCCTTGGTGGGTTTTAAGCTTTTTATCGAGTGCGGCAATAATATCCTCCATGCTTCTGTTCCATTCCTCTTTGGGTTTTAAATCTACTTGAAACTGTATAAAGTTAAAACCATTGGGGTCTGTACCATCATTGGTTCTGCCTTCCATAAATATCACATGCTTTACTTCGGGAAAAGCCCTTATTTCATCCGATAATTGCTTGGCCTTCTTTACGGTATATTCCTGAGAGCTGCTCATGGGTAAATTGGCCGTTACCCAAAGTGAACCTTCATTCAGTTGGGGTAAGAATTCAGTCCCCATCAATCTAAAAGATAATAAAGTCAATACCAATACCGACAAACTGGCGATCAGGGTTATTTTTTTATGCTTAAAGGTGAGCTGGAAAGCTTTCTGCACCCATTGATTCCAAAAGGCCACAAAAGGATTATCGCGCTCTCTGAGATTTTTCTTTAATAATATATGACATAAGAGCGGTACTAAAGTGAGGGTAAAAATTAAGGATCCCAATAAGGCAAAACCAAAGGTAAAGGCTAAAGGAGAAAACATTTTACCTTCTACTTTCTCAAAGGAGAATATAGGCAATAAAGCGGTGATAATAATAAGCTGAGCAAAGAAAATACCTTTTCCCATTTCGGAAGCTGTTTTCCTAATCCAGCCTCCTTTAGACGCTTTATTAAATTTACTCATTCCCATCTGATCGGCTCTATGGGTGAGCATTACGAATATCCCCTCTACCATCACCACGGCTCCATCGATGATAATCCCAAAATCTATCGCCCCCAGTGAAAGCAGATTCGCCTCTAAACCTTTTAATTTAAGACATAAAAAGGCAAACAACAAAGAGAGGGGAATAATGATAGAAACAATCACTGTCGTTCTCCAGTTCGCCATAAATAAGACGACCATCACAGTCACCAACACAATACCTTCTACTAGGTTATGGGAAATGGTGTGTGTACAATAGTCTATTAAATTTTGCCTATCATATATTTCTTTAATTTTAACACCTTTGGGGAGTATATGGGTATTAAGTTCATCGATTTTAACCTTTAAACGATTGAGCACCTCAGTAGGATTTTCCCCCTTACGCATGACCACAATTCCAACCACCACATCATCATTCTTATTATCATATCCCGCTTGACCAAATCGAGGTAAGGCTCCTATACTGACTCTGGCCACATTTTTTACAAGTACGGGATTGCCATTGAAAGTGGTGATAATCATATTTTCTATATCGGATACGGAGGTAAGTAAACCTATTCCTCTGACGACAAAAGCTTGATTGTTTTTCTCAATAACATCCCCTCCTACATTGATATTACTTTTATTTACCACGTCATAGACTTGGGTGGAGGTCAGTCCGTATTTCTCCAAAGCGCGAGGATCTAGATTGATATTATAGGTTTTGGTCTCTCCCCCAAAAGTATTGATGTCGGCAACACCGGGTACCCCGCGAAGATTCCTGTCAATAACCCAATTTTGCAGTGTTTGCAACTCTCTAGAATCTTTATCTTTACTGGTGATTATATAGCGGTATATTTCTCCCGTAGGCCCATAAGGCGGCTGTACTTCGGGATCTACATCTTCGGGTAGACTAACCGAGCGCAAAAGATTATTGACTTGGTTTCTGGCAAAGGTATCTTCTACATCATCATCAAAAATAATTTTAACGACCGAAAGCCCAAACATGGTCTGACTTCTAATATTGAGCTTCTTTTGCAGGGGCTGCATGGCAATTTCCACAGGCAAAGTAACCAAACGCTCTACTTCCTCGGCACTTCTCCCTGGCCACTGGGATATAATGGTAATTTCGGTATTGGTAACATCCGGAAAAGCATCTATAGCCATAGATCTATAAGAGAAAAAACCTCCAATAGCCAATAACGCCACCATAAAAAAAGTGAAAGCTTTATTTTTTAATGAAAAAGTAATGATACTTTTGATAAACTTATTCATAATAATAGTAAATTAAAACCCCTATCGGTACGTACTAAAAAGTTATTCTCAGCTACCGAATCATTAATTATTAAGAGCCTGGTAAATTAATAATTGATTATCGGACACTACGGTTTCCCCTTCGGATAAGCCCTCAGAAACATAAGTAGTATCGCCGCTTTGCTTTAAAATTTTTACTTCTTTAATCTTGACATCATTTCGAGATTTAAAGACCACTACAAAATAGCGGTTGTTCTCAAAAATAACGGACTTTCCGGGGATGGCGATGGCCGTTTGATCCAAGGTATTGTTTACTTTTATAGTCGCTTTGCTTTCAGGGACCAATAAACCACTGCTATTATCCAAAACGATGCGGGCTTGCATAGCATTGGTTTCGGGATTTATAATTTTAAATATTTTATCAATCTTCCCATAAAAAACTTTATCCGGATAGCTTAAAGTAGAGACCTCGGCTTTCATGCCTAAACTTATTTTATCAATATCGGACTCATTAACATTGACCAATGCCCATACTTTTTTGGTATCTGCCACATCAAAAATATTATCCGTTCTATCGCTCCTCAACTGCATATCCTTATTGATGTTTTTTTGCACAATATATCCATTGATGGGAGAAACTACAGAGTAAATATTTCCACTTTTCATATTGTAAATGGTGCTAACCGCCTGTGCGCGCTTAAGTTGTTCCTGAGCTTTTATCATCTCACTTTTGGCCGTTAAAATATCATTCCGAGTATTCAGTCTCCCTTCATAGAGTTCCTGGGCTACTCTTAGTTTATTTTTAGCCTCAGCCAAATCGGTTTTTGCATCACTCAATTCTTGTTGAAAGCCTGCCACTTCTGTACTTCTTATGGTAGCTAAAACCTGCCCCTTGCGAACATAATCCCCCAATTCGACATTGACACTCAATACATTTCCGCCTACCAGTGGGAAAATGTCTATATAGCTATTTCTGTCGGCAGAGATTTTTCCAAAAAAGCTCATTTGCTCTTGGATATATTCTTTTTTAGCTTCTGCAAACTTTAAATTGGCCATCATTTTTTTACTTACTTCAAAGCCTTTTATCATCTTTGCTTTTTGAGGGCTCATTTCTTTACTACAGGATATTAAAAGTACTACTGTAGCCACACTGATCATAAATTTCTTCATATTTTAGTAAAAAATTTTGGATTGGGTTAAGTGATTCATTTCTTCAGCTGAAATCATAATTTGCTTTTTCATCTCATAAAGCTGCAAAATAGTTTCCCTGTAGCTGTCGGTAAAGTCGGTAAATTCAATAAGACTAATATTTCCTTTTCTGAAATTTTTTAAAATACCATGATAAACGATGTCCAGGTTTTCCATTTGCTCGGGTTTCATACTAAAATACTGTTGGTATTGATTTTTCCAGCTCTGATAAGCCATATCGAGCTGAGTAGCCAACTGTTGCTTCTTCATCTCTGCTTGTTTCTGACTCTGCTCTATCTGGTACTGCGCTTTTAAGACGTTTCCCTGATTGCTCTTCCAGAGCGGAATGGGGATACCGAGCGTTAAGGTAATTTCATTTTTAAAAGTGGCTCCATTCTGATCCCACTCCCCCCCAAGATTAACATCCGGAATATTCAGGGATTTTTGCCACTTTAAATAGACTTTATTGCTCTCAATCGATTTTAAGGCATAGAGATAATCCGCATTATTTTCAAAAGCTTTTTGTTTGATTTCTTCTTTTGTCATAAGAGGCTCCAATGAAAGCAACTGATTGGCTTCTTCATCGCTAAGAGCGGGATATATTGCCGCATCTAAACCCGTGAGTACCTTCATACTCTGTTGTTGCTCCAAAATGGTATTGTTAATAGAAATTTTATCGTTATTGAGATTCATCACTGCGGATTGCAGGCGTACCTCATCTTTTAATGAGGTGTTCCCTTTGCGGGTTTGCTGACGATAAGCTTGTAAAAGCTCATTCATATAATTTAACTGAAACTCTACACTCTTAAGTTTTTTTTCTTCAAAATACAAGGCGTAATAGGTCTGCAACATCTGAGATTTTAAATCCGATAACAGCTGGCTAAATTGCAATTGAGCGAGTTCTTTATTCGATTTCGCAAATTCAATTTCGTTTTTCTTCTTACCTCCTAAATAAATCAGTTGCTGAATGGAAACAACTTTTGACTTTCCTATATCAAAAAACTTATGGCCTTCGGGATTATAAGCATTTAAATTAAAACTGGCCTGAGGCAGTTCCCATATTTTAGCCTGTATAATATCGGCATCTGCTAAGTTGATATTATACTGCTGGGCTAGCAATTCTAAATTATTGCTGCGAAAAGCTTCCTCACATGCTGCGATGGTCATCCTTTCCTGACTATACACCAGTATAGGAGCACAAATAAAAAACGAAATCCATATTTTCATTATAGCGTCTTTAAGCTTTACAAAGGTGGTGTTAGATTTTTAAAATAATCTTAATTCCACCTTAAAATAGACTTAAATTTACTGATTAATAGGATATATTGGAAATATTAACGTAAAAACATGTATTTTTTTCGCCTGACTGGTATAATAGATATGCGCTTGGTGATATTCTAAAATGCGCTGGACGATTTTCAGTCCTAGTCCCGAGCCTTCAATATTTTTAGCGTTTTGTCCTCTGGAGAAAGCTTCGAATAATTTTTTGCGATCTTCCGTTGGAATAGCGGCTCCCCGATTCGACATACTTATACGAAGTTCTGCAGGCTTCTCCTGAATACTCACTGCAACCTCACTATTTTCGCTATATAGCGCCGCATTTTTAAATAAATTGATAAAAACCACCTCTAATAAAGACCGAATACCATGAATGATTAAAGTGGGCTCCTGGCTTTCATCAATTTTAAAATCAAGATAGAGGTTGGGGTAATTTTTTAATATAGTTTCATAAGCATCGAATATAATCTCATCAATTCTTTCTTCTTTAAATACTTGCTGGATATTTTCTCTATCAAATTGGGTTAATAATATTAAGGAACTGGTTAAATGAGAGAGCTGATCTATATCATTTGTAACATTTAATAAGGTCGCCCGTAAACCTGGAGCCAAATCGCTTTTATTACTCAGATTTTGAAGTTGAAATGCTATTCTCGTTAAAGGCGTTCGAATTTCGTGCGAAGCACTGGCCGTAAATTCCTTTTGAGATTGAAAAACATCATTAATACGGATCATCATCGTATTAAATGCTCTTGCCAAAATACTCAGTTCTCCTTCCGATTTATTTTCTTCTAGTTTGGTGGTTAATTTATGTGCGGTAATTTCCGTGATTTGTTCGGTGAACCGATCTAAAGGACTCAATAGTTTCTTAGCAAAATTATAGCTAAAAATCCATACAAAACCCGTGGTAATAAAGTATACTATAACCAAAATATAGCGTAAAAACGCCAATTTAAGCTGGCCAGTCCTGTCTTGGGCCGTCACAAATATATAATACTTTTCCCCCCTTATTTGGGTAGATGTTCCCAATAATTCCATATCCTTTTGCTGGATGTGAAGTTCATTTATTTGGTCGAGTTGATATAATAGCCGCTGCTCCCAGCTTATTTTTTTATCTTTAACCGTGCTATATAGAAGTTGTTTGTGCTGATTAAAAATTAAAAGCTCATCGTGGAAAAGCTCATCTTCGGTTTCCTCAATATCGAAATTAGCATCTTCTTTTCCAAAATTCTCATTCTTCAGTATAAACTGTAGGGTAAAATCTAACTTATCTCTTAATCTTTCTAAAAATTCTTCTTTTCTAAAATCGTAACTAGCATAATAAATAATCCCCATGACCACAGCAAAAATAAGTGAGTAGGCAATGCTAAAATTAAATGCTATTTTACGTTTAAGGCTCATTTCAGGCTGGCGAGGTAATACCCAAATCCGGAACGTGTATGGATTAATTTATGCGGATAATCTTTATCTATTTTCTTGCGTAGAAAATTAATATAAACCTCTATAGTATTATGGGTGGTCTGAAATTGGTTTTGCCATACCTGATCGGATATATATTGTTTAGACAAGGTTCTCCCTTTGGCTTTGGCCAAAAGCAATAAAAGCTGAAATTCGCGCAGGGTAAGATTAATTTCTGTTCCTGACCGGTATACTTTACCATCCTCAGGATAAATTTCCAGATCATCAATGGTAATGCGCTCCTCTTGTTGATGTAAAACCTCTCTCCTTCTCAACAAAGAATTTATACGTAATAAAAGTTCTTCCAACAAAAATGGTTTTACCAGATAATCGTCTGCCTTTCTGAGGAAAGCCTCTTTCTTATCCGAAATATCATCATAAGCAGAAAGAATAATAATCGGCGTATCGGGGTCATTCTCCCTAAGCAAGCGCGTGACTTCCAAACCATTCATTTTAGGAACATTGATATCCAGCAAATAAATATCATAGGAATCTTTATTTTTTTTTGCTAAAAATTCTTCTCCATCATAGGAAGTTTCACAATAAATATGATTAAAAGTGAGAAACCTAGATATTTCCGAGGATAAAACCAGATCATCCTCCAAAAGTAATACTCTCATCCAAAAGTCTTTTGCACAAAGTTATAAAATAAGACTTATTAATGTTTAATTTATATCATTAAGATGTCGATCCAATGGATAAAAGGCTATCCCTCTATTTTATATATTTGGTTGGGCTTAATAAAACGGTTAAATTTGTATAGAAATTTCCACAAAAATGAATATCAAAACCAACCGTGAGGTTATTTTTGAAGAATTAGGCCTAATGGACTACCAAACCGCCTGGGACTATCAGGAACGATTACTGCAAGATAATTTAAATATAAAAATAGCGAATCGTCAACGCCAAGCTGAAGAGCTGCAACGGACTTCAAACCACCTTCTATTTGTGGAACATCCCCATGTTTACACCCTAGGCAAAAGTGGACATGAAGAAAATATGCTAATCCATCGAGATCGCCTTAAAGATATTGAGGCGACTTATGTAAAAACCAATCGCGGAGGCGACATCACCTACCACGGATATGGCCAGCTCGTAGCCTATCCTGTTTTAGACCTGGAAAACTTCTATACGGATATTCATCGCTATATGCGAGATTTGGAGGAAATCATCATTAGAAGTATAGGTGAATATGGTTTAAAGGGAGAGCGCTCTCCAGGAGAAACTGGCGTATGGCTAGACGTGGGCAAGCCCTATGCTCGGAAAATCTGCGCTATGGGAGTGAAAGCCAGCCGTTGGATCACCATACATGGTTTTGCCCTGAACGTGAACACTGACTTGCGATATTTTGAGTATATTGTCCCCTGTGGTATAAAAGACAAACAAGTGACCTCTTTAAAGCGAGAACTGGAAAAAGAGATCAGTATGGATGGGGTAAAAGAAAAAATAAAAAAACATTTTCAAGAAATTTTTCAGATTAACTGGATATAGTTTTATTTTTATGTCGTTTTTTAATCCTAATTCTCTGAAAGTTATTCATGTTAAACCTTAAAATACCCAAAATATTCAGTTCCTTTGATCTAAAATTAATTGCATTAATCAGCATGATTATGGATCATATCTGTTATATGTTTATACCGCAATTATCTCTATTCAGAATCATCGGAAGGATGGCTTTTGTACTCTACGCTTTTATGCTGGTCGAAGGTTTTTTGCACACCCACAATTTACAACGATATATTAAAAAAATTGCGATTTGGGCTGTTCTTTCGGAAATCCCTTACGATTTAGCCCTCTACGGTAAATTTGTAAACTGGCAACACCAGAATATATTTTTCACCTTACTCATAGGCCTTTTGGGATTATATAGTTTTAAAAGTAATGCTCATGTTATGCTAAAAATACTCATAGGCGTGGCCTGTCCGCTGATCGCCCGCTTTCTAAAAGTGGACTTTTCATGGTATGGTATTTTGGTTATTTTTGTTTTTTATTTTCTACGGAATATTTCTCTGGCTAAATTTGCCACGATTGAAATACTTAGCTTTTTTGTAAGTTTTAAACTTCAGATTTTTGCCTTTTTAGGATTTATTCCTATCGCACTCTATAATGGAAAACTGGGCAAGAAAATAGGAAATATTTATTATTCTTTTTATGCCTTACATTTGCTTTTATTAGGGATACTAAAATATCATTATTTATTTCATCTCTAGATTAATTTTATTAAAAAAAAGAACTCTATTAAAAAATAAATATTTTCATAAGCATATTTAATATGCAGAATAGCAACTACTCATTATAGGGTTTTCAAAGAAAAGTTAATAATTTCAATGATTTGTAACAATCTTTTTTTTAACTATATTTGTAAGGTTAGATAAAATAATTATGGCAGAATATAAATTATTACTTCCTTCTATGGGAGAAGGGGTAATGGAAGCAACAATTATTGCTTGGCTGTATAATGAAGGAGACCTTGTTCATGAAGATGACTCCATTGTAGAAATTGCAACTGATAAAGTAGACTCCGATGTTCCTACTCCTGTTTCGGGAAAAATATTAAAAATACTAAAGCAAAAGGATGAAGTCGCAAAAATAGGAGAAGCTCTTGCAATTTTGGAAATTGAAGGAGAGAAGACTGTTGAAGTTACTGAAAGTACACCTATCTATTCTGAAGCTTCTGTACATATTGAACCTGAGATTGAAAAAGAGCTTATGCAGCCCATTAGTTCCCCCGCTGCCCCTTTATTGTCCAATACAGAGGTCTATCTTTCACCTTTGGTTAAATCTATAGCACAGCAGGAAAATATTTCTGAAGAAGAGCTAAAAAACCTCACCGGATCTGGATTAGATGGAAGAATAACAAAAGAGGATATTTTAACTTATATTTCTAATCGTCAAAATACCCCTCAAGAGGAAATAAGCGCCTCAAGTGAAATTTCTCCAAACCCCACTCCTTCTGACGCAGCTTCTGCTCTCCCCATAACGACTGCTCCAGGTGATGAAATTGTCCCTATGGATCGAATGCGAAAGATCATTGCAGAAAACATGGTAAAAGCCAAACAGATCGCTCCGCATGTGACTTCCTTTATAGAAACCGATGTCACCAATGTGGTAAAATGGAGAAATCAGCACAAAGCAGCTTTTGAAAAACGCGAAGGTGAGAAGTTAACCTTCATGCCTATTTTTATTAAGGCCGTAATAAAAGCTATCCATGATTTTCCACTAATCAATGCGTCTGTAGATGGCGATAAAATCATCAAAAAAAAGAATGTCAATATTGGAATGGCAACAGCCTTACCTGATGGTAATCTTATTGTACCGGTGATTAAAAATGCTGACCAGCTTTCGCTTTCTGGCTTAGCGAAAACCATTAACGACTTGGCCTACAGAGCCAGGAACAGAAAATTAAAACCCGAAGATACCCAAGGCGCTACTTATACCATCTCCAACGTCGGTAGTTTTGGAAACTTAATGGGTACTCCTATTATCCCTCAGCCACAAGTAGCTATTTTAGCTGTAGGTGCGATTGTCAAAAAGCCCGCTGTATTAGAAACACCCGAAGGTGACGTAATCGCAATTAGAAACTTAATGTTTATGAGCCATGCCTACGACCATAGAGTGGTAGACGGTTCTCTAGGCGGTATGTTCCTTAAGCGCGTACACGAATATTTACAAAATTGGGATTTAAATACCGAAATCTAAATTATAATAAGCTAAAAAATAGCGCTGAATCGAGATTCAGCGCTATTTTTATTTGTAAACCTCTAATATTCTATCCCTGAATTTTCTAAAAATAGAAGTCCTAAACTATTCAAAAAATGGGAAAGTAATCTCTTATAATTTTTTATTTAAAGACTTCTATGAAGGGGGATTTACACAACGACTCTCCTCTTGGTACCAATTCCTATTATTAATAAAAAAAGGGTCACTACAAATGATTTCTGATCTCTATAATCATCGGAATTTTATGGATTAAAGGAAACTCCAACTAAATAATTATATAAGCCTTGGTGCATTTTAAATGATGAAGTTGTTTAAAGTAAGAAAGAATGATATTTGCTTATAAAAGTTGTATGATTCTTTCAAAAAAAGTTTGGAAGGTAAAGATAGATTAAAAAAGAGCTATGTTGCTATTTATCATTAGGTGATAAGAAAAATACTGCAAAAGTACTACTGTTACAAGTAGTGGAATCTATCTTATATCGCTTAAAAACAGGATGTCAGTGGCGAGAACTACCGTGTAACCCATTTTTTGAAGTTGTAATAGTGTTTATCAGCATTTTCGCCGTTGGGACAAGCTTAAAAAAGAACTCTTTTCCAGGGATAAGAATAGATTAGATCTGAGCTGTATTCAGTTGGATGGTTCCCATACTCCTATTAAGCGAGGAGGAGAATCCTTTGGATACCAAGGCAAAAAAAATGTACAACTAGGAATATGCGTTTTGTATGTGAAAATAAGGGAATACCGATTTCGTGTAGTCGACCTATAACAGGGATTCATCATGATAACTTTGCACTGGAACAGTCTATGAGGGAGATTCTTAAGGAGATTAAAAACTCAAACATCAGGACTGATGGACTTTTTCTAAATGCTGATGCTGGTTTTGATACCAATAAATTCAGGGATTATTGCTTGTAAATACAAGGTATATGAAAGAATATCAAGCGTCCAGATTATATGTATTTGAATATCTAAATATATTTTTTATTATTATTGGATGATCTACCCCCAATGCTATTAATTTATTGATTAG
>NZ_JAAABJ010000263.1 GCF_009904105.1 Elizabethkingia argenteiflava
AGCGTCATGTGGTAGTAGACAAGAATGGCTTTCTAATAGCAGTAATGGTATGTGTTGCCAATATTCATGACAGTAAGGCTGGACTACTTTTACTTAGAATGCTAAATGAAGGACTTATGAAGTTTAAGTGTATCCTTGCTGATGCTGGGTATAGAGGAGAATTTATAGAGAAAGCCGATAAGCTTTATTCATATATGATAAAAGTAGTAAGCAGGGACAAAGAAAAGCTGGCAAAAAAGGAGTTTAAACCTGTAA
>NZ_JAAABJ010000264.1 GCF_009904105.1 Elizabethkingia argenteiflava
GCAAGACAAGTGGGCACTTTTAAGGCGATTAATCTACCTTCCATTAAGCCTAGCAGTAAATCTGCTAACATCAGCTTTGCTGATAATGTGATTACTTATAACGAGACAAATCCGGACGGCGCCGCAGCAATTTTCCCCACATTGGATCGGGACGTAGTCACCAGCACACCTACCCTAATTATAACAGCAGCTACCAATACAGGACAGTTTATTACAAAGGAAATTCAGGTGGATGAGCAAGTTCGTCAAAATAAAGGATTGAACAACCTGAAGATTACCCCTGGGGTAAGGTATAATCTTAAGATTAGATTTGGCCCTTGTAAAGAAGATATAGATCCTGTTAATTTTTCTATTGAAAATGGGAATACAAAGGAATTTTCCGTACCTGCAACAGATGATGGTCTCATTTTTGACGTTTTTACATTAGATAATTCCTTTACTCTAAGAATTAATAATACTCCCATTACCACACAGGAAATCCAATTCCAAGGCGGTGCAAGAGTTACCCCCCCAAGAAACGTTCGCTTTACTGATGGAGGAATATGGGGAGACGGTAACATACCACAAATTTTCCGACTGGAGGGAGATGAAAGAAATCCTATTGTAAGAGTAGTGGTTAGTAAAGAAGGGAAGGTATCTCTCTATGGAAGTAAAACCTCTGGCGGACCTCTATATCCTCTAGAATTGTTTAACAATAATACATTTAATAATGTTAGATGGAATGAGTCAGGCCAACCTAACACCATTAACTTGAGCCAGATCTTATCCCGAGAGACTTATATGAGTGGAAGGGTAAGAGGAAGGAGAATTGTACAGTGCCAACCTTAAAAATATTACCAATATATGAAACACCGCCCTGGATTAAAACCAGGGCGGTGTTTCATATAAAATCTTCTTTAAACACTATTTTTATCCCTTTTAGACAGGTAAATTTCCGTGCCACAACATTTGTATTGAATTGAAAAACAAAACTATTACGCTTTAATATAGGAGTGTATTGAGGTTAGTCTTTGTAAGAGTTATCGAAAATCTAGTATTTTTTTAGAAGCTCTATATAACACCGACATGATATGTTGAATATCTATTGTAACTCATCCATCATCAGGTGTGATTATAAGATATTTCTCTCTTGACTTAAGGGTTTTAACAACTCATCATAGGCTGGTGAGAACTGTAGCGAAATAATTAAAAAAAGTGCAACCAATTATCATATCCCTATTCAATAGGTGCCCACCTATGGTCTTTCATTTTTAAATAAAATTATTCAGAAGAAAGCCCTAAGATCCTAAATATATATGAGCAATCATCTGGTTTTACATTCGTTTATTTTATCCTTATCTGCTTAATTCCCTCTATATAAAATATAAATCTTATTTACTTTTCTATAGCTTTTTAGTTTAAGGCGACTATCTGCACCAAATTTAAAATCACCTGTGTGGCTTTTGACATGGACTCTAAAGGAACGTATTCATAAGGTCCATGGAAATTATGCCCCCCCGCAAAAATATTAGGGCAAGGTAAGCCCATATAGGATAGCCTCGATCCATCGGTACCTCCGCGGATAGCCTTAATATTGGGCTTTACTCCGGAGAGCTTCATCGCTTCCTCGGCAAAATCGACAATATACATTTTATCTTCAATTTGTTTGCGCATATTAAGGTATTGCTCCCGAATTTCGAGCTCAGCAGTCCCCGCTCCATATTTTTGGTTAAATTCTTCTATTTTTTGTTTTAAAAGCTGATTTCGCTGTTTATATTTAGTATAGTCATGATCACGAACAATATATTGTAATTTAGCCTCAGATACCCCTGCTTTAATATCGGTAAGGTGAAAAAAGCCTTCATAGCCTTTCGTCGTCGCTGGAGTTTGATCAGCCGGAAGACTTTGAATGAACTCGGCAGCTAAGAGCCCCGCATTAAGCATTTTACCATAAGCATAACCGGGATGAACACTAAGACCCTTAATCTTGACTACAGCCCCCGAAGCATTGAAATTTTCATATTCTAACTCTCCTATTTCTCCTCCATCCATAGTATAGGCCCATGCCGCACCAAAATTTTCTACATCAAATTTATCGGCGCCCCTGCCGATCTCTTCATCTGGAGTAAAGCCTATGGAAATACGGCCATGTTTAATTTCGGGATGCGCTATAAGATACTCTGCTGCCGTCACAATCTCTGCGATTCCAGCCTTATCATCTGCGCTTAACAGAGAGGTACCGTCAGTACTAATAATCGTTTGCCCTTTATATTGGCTTAATTCCTGAAATTTAGAGGGAGAAAGTGTAAAACCCGTTTCTTTATTCAGTAACAAATCGCCTCCATCATAGTTTTCCCACACCAGAGGTTTAATATTTTTTCCATTAAAATCGGGAGATGAATCAAAATGCGAAATAAAACCTATTTGAGGCACCTCTTTATCAATGTTAGAAGGAATAAACCCATATACATAGCCATGTTCATCTTTGGAAACCGATTCTAAACCTATTTCCTGTAGCTCTTTGAAAAGATAATCAACCATCTCCCATTGTTGCTGGGTACTAGGGGTTGTATCACTCTCGGGGTCGCTAGTGGAGTATATTTTTATATAGGTTAAAAATCTTTGCAAGAGTTTTTGCTGCCAGGCTTGATCCCATTCTATTCTATTCATAATTTTTGTTTATGTCAAACAAATTTATATATTTATAGAACGAATGCCAAATTTTGAGAATCCCCTATTATAGGGGGTTCTCCCAAAAAAAAATAAAAAAATGTTTATAACCGAATGCCCGAGAGATGCTATGCAAGGTTGGCCCCACTTCATTCCTACCCCAACCAAGATTGATTATATTAATAGCTTGATGGATGTGGGATATGATGTTTTAGACTGTGCGAGCTTTGTGAGTCCCAAGCTAATTCCTCAGATGGCGGACAGTGGAGAAGTTATAGACCATATTGATAAAAGTCGTTCCAATACAAAACTCTCCGTTATCGTTGCCAACTACTCCTTGGCAGAAAAAGCCCTACTCCACCCCAATATAGATTTTCTAGGCTTCCCTTTTTCCATTTCGGAAACCTTTCAGCACAAAAATACTAATAAGAGTAGGGAAAATGCTTTTATAGAGGTACAGCGCATCCTCTCCCTGGCTAAAGATAAAAACAAAGACCTTATTTTATATTTTTCAATGGCCTTCGGCAACCCCTATGGGGAAATATGGAGGTGGGAAGAAGTTGGCGAATGGGTGGAACGTTTTGATCAGATCGGTATAAAAACCATTATGCTCTCAGACACTACAGGCATTGCTGATTCCGAAAGTATTCGCCTTCTGTTTTCAAATATACCTGCTCATTTTCCCAAGATTGAATTTGGAGCTCATTTTCACACGCTCTACCGGGATTCTTATCTTAAAATTAAAACCGCCTATGATTATGGTTGCCGGCGTTTTGACTCGACTATAAGAGGGATAGGAGGATGCCCTATGGCCAAGGATGATCTTTTGGGCAACATGCCTACCGAACAACTTATTAATTTTCTTCAACTAGAAAAGGTGGAACACCCACTCAATCTTCTGAATTTTGAAAGCGCTTATAACCAAGCGAAAAACATTTTCGGCTTTAACTTAAACCACTAAATAAATGACAGCAAAAATAATTTATCTCGCCCATTTAAGGTGTGAATCGGAACATTCAGATTCGGGGACATGCATACTTAGCGATGCTCCCAAAGATAATTATGGCCAAGGGGCAGCTTTTTCTCCCACGGATTTATACGCAACTTCCCTAGGACAATGTATGCTCACCACTATCGCTATTCTTGGAAAAAGTAAAAATATCAATATTGAAGGGGCCTGTTGTTATATTACAAAAAAGATGAACCCCTCTCCCCGCAAAATCGCCGAAATTATCTGCGAGCTGCAATTCACTTCTGCTGGGTACAGTGATACCGAAAAACAGTTCATAGAAAAAACAGCACTCAATTGCCCCGTCGCCCTAAGCCTTCACCCAGACATCAAAAAAACAGTACACTTCCAGTATGGAAAGGTATAAAGAGGATAGAAATTAAAAAAAATATCTGCTTATGGACTGCTTTCATTTATAACATCCCTAACTCAAAGCGAGCCTCTTCACTCATCATGTCTTTGGTCCAGGTAGGCTCAAAGGTCAATTCTACGGTACTTTTAATCACCCCTTCCACTGTTCCTATTTTTTGTTCTACTTCCTTGGGAAGTGTTTCGGCTACCGGACAATTAGGGGCGGTTAATGTCATCAAGACCTTAACCTCTCCCTCTTCACTAATGAGCACGTCATAAATAAGCCCCAGCTCATAAATATCCACGGGAATCTCCGGATCGTAAATAGTCTTTAGCACCTTTATAATCTGCTCTCCTATCTCTGCTATAAAATCTTCTGTATATGGGGTATTCATTATAAAATTATCTCCTGTTTAGTCTTCTTTCTCCAACGAATCCTCTTGTCGCATTCTTCTGAAAACATTGCACAAAGTTAAGACATCTTTTTCACAATATATACGAATACGCTCTAAGTCTTTTTCTATATAATAGATGGATGCTACCATGGAACCATCGATATCATCTTTGGGGGTTGGAACTTCAAATAAATGGGCCAACAACTCTAAGGAAACATAGCTTTTCCAGTCTCCAAATTTCCACAACTCCATGGTATCTAGATGAGGGACTTCCCATGGCTTTTTCCCAAACATCTGTAAGGGAATAGGAGGCTGTATCTGGTGGATCAGCATCCTTCTCGCAATATAGGGAAAGTCGAATTCTTTTCCGTTATGCGCACAGAGAATGACCTGCTTGAGACGAGGCTTGTTGAAAATCTCTCCAAATTCAGTCAGAATCTTCTTTTCATCGTGCCCATAAAAGGAATAAATTTTAAGCCGTCCTAATTTGGACAACATTCCTATAGATATACAAATAATTTTGCCAAATTCGGCCATAATCCCCGCCCGTTCTTGATAAAATTCTGAAGCCTCGGTTTGATCGCTACGCTGCGACTTTGTTTTTTTATCCCATAATTTCTGGGTGGTCTGATCTAAATCTTCCCAATGCGCTACTTGTGGAACTGTTTCTATATCTAAAAAAAGAATATTTTCAAAAGGAATATTCTGAATCATCAAAAAAATTTTACGCATTAAATAACTGAACGATCTCGTCTACGATAAAGGCTACTTCTGCAGGTCTGCCTTTGCTGTCTTTCTGTTCACTCCTGGTATAACCTGTTCTTACCATCACTATATCGTGTTCGGGGATACAAATTACATACTGCCCATATAAACCTCTCAAATAATAATGTGAGACAGCAGCATCTTTATTGACCCATATTCCATTGCCATACGCCCCTTGAGATAAGGGGGTTCCAGTGATCATTTTTTTTACAAATTCGGGCTGTAAAATTTGTTTTCCCTGCCACTGACCCAGATTGAGGAGTAATTGCCCCAACTTAGCAAAATCCCTAGAGATCGCATTGATACAACAATAAGTTTTCTCCATTCCCTCCGTACGATCCAAGTTCCAAAAAGCCGACTCTTCCATCCCTAAAGGCTTCCACAATTTTTCAGAAGCATAATCGCTCAAAGACATTCCAATGGCTTTTCGAATAGCAAAACCCAAAAGTTGTGTAGTCCCACTCTGATATTCAAACTGGCGGCCAGGACTACTTTTAAATCGTCTTTTTAGCATTAATTCAGCAAGATCATCTCCATAATAAGCTTTTGCATTAGGCTTAAAAGGACTCGAATAATCCTCTTCCCAATCTAGACCACTCTCCATCGCCGAAAGATGCTCTAAACTACAAAGTTTCCCATAGGGATCTTGAGAAAATTCAGGATAAAAATCTATCAGCTTAGCCTCTGTTCCTTGAATTTTATTGTCGTGAATGGCACAACCTAGCAACATAACTGTGAGGCTTTTAGCCATTGAAAAAGAATTGGTTTTAGATTTCTCATCATGTCCAGACCAATAATATTCAGCGAGCAACTTACCTCTTTTAACCACCAAGAAAGAAACCGTTTTGGTTTGGGCTAAATGTTCTAAAAGCTGATAGGAAAGAGGCGTCTGGTTATAATTATTATCTTTTTCCCAAGGCTGTGGTTCTGCATTTTTTATAATATGTACAGCAGAATATTGACCATCCAGAATATGAGCACCCCACTTCCCTTTCATATAAGTTTTACGCACCGCCGTAATCAGATAACGATATTTCCAAACCCAATAGGCTATTAAAAGAAAAAAAACACCATATAAGAGTATATTCCACATTTCTTTAAGTTAGATTCTTAATTTATCTTATTATTTTGTTCAGGTGTTGAATGAATTTCTGGTGAGTATGATAAGTTTTTCAGACCTTTGTTTCTCATGATGAATCTACATTTTTTACAAAAATATCTGCCTGATGGAGGCCTTTTTTTTATTGTAAAGTGGTTGAAACCCTATGCTTGCACTATTAAAATCACCCATAGCCGCCGTTCTAAACTGGGAGATTTTCGTTACCGGTTAAACGGTCCCCATCAGATTTCCATTAACGGAGATCTAGAGGCTCAGCTTTTTTTCTTTGTATTGACGCACGAAATTGCACACCTAATTAGCTTTGCAGCGAAAAAAAAGATACTACCACATGGGAAAGAATGGAAATGCTGTTATAGAGATTTGCTGCTAGAAAGCCTTAGTATCTATCAAAAGGACTTTCAAACTTTGGTGAAAAACTTTTCAAAAAATCCCAAGGCCAGCTATAACGCCGCTTCAGAAATTGTTCGATATTTTAGCCCCCACGTCCCAGAACACTTCTTTATAGAAGATCTTCATATAGGCCATTTCTTTGAATACCAACGCCAAACTTTCCAAATCCTAAAAATAAGAAAAAAGCGTTATATTTGCAAAAATATAAATTCGGGAAAAGAATACTTATTCAACACCTGTGTTCAGGTAAGAAAATTGACTTGCAATGATAGAGAATAGATATTGTGTAATAATGGCGGGGGGCATAGGTAGTAGATTTTGGCCTATCAGTACCTCCAAATTTCCGAAGCAATTTCAAGACATACTAGGAGTAGGCCGGACCATGATTCAACAGACTTATGATAGAATTAAAAAAGTGGTTCCGGTTCAAAACATTTTTGTAATTACCAGTATTGAGCATCTTAATATCGTTCAATCCCAATTACCGGAACTCAACCCTGAGAATGTGGTGGGAGAACCTGTTATGAAAAATACAGCCGCCTGCAATATTTTCATGGCGATGAAAATTGCCCAGCTCAATCCGGATGCCTCCATCACTGTCCTGCCATCTGACCACTTAATTTTGAAAGAAAACGCTTTCTTAAAGACGATGGAAATCGCTTTTGAAGCGACGAGTACCCTCCACCAACTCTTAACGATAGGGGTCAAACCTACTCGTCCCGAAACCGGGTATGGTTATATACAATTCCTTGATAAAAAGGAGCATAACGTATTCCAAGTGAAGACCTTCACAGAAAAACCAAATCTGGAAATTGCCAAAAGTTTTTTGGAATCAGGAGATTTTTTGTGGAATTCAGGAATGTTTGTTTGGAATGTTCAGGATATTTTAAAAGCTTTTAGGCAATATCTTCCTGAAATGCACCAGTTATTTGTAGAATGTCCCTTTAATACAACGCGTGAAAAAGAGTATATTGAAGCTATTTACCCTCGCTTACAAAAGATTTCTATCGACAATGCTATTTTAGAAAAGAGTAAAAATGTTGCAGTTATCCCAGCGGAATTAGGTTGGTCAGACTTAGGTACCTGGACTTCAGTATTTGAAAATGCTGAAAAGAATGAATATAACAATGTGGAGAGTTCTAAGTATGTACTTACCTATTCTTCTTCAGGAAATATTATAAAGATCAAAAATAAAAATAAAGCTGTAATTATTGATGGTTTAAACGACTATATTGTAGTAGATACGGATAAAGCATTACTCATCTGCCCTAGAGATCATGATCAGGAAATAAAAGATTATGTAATTGATCTAAAAACGATGAAGAAAGGAGATAAGTTTATATAAACTGACACCATAAAGTACTAGACTTTTATAAACTTATGCTAGCTAGACCAAAGATATAAAATCATATAGAAAACGAACAAAGCTTGGCTCTAAGATCACTCACATATGGTATTTGGTTAGATTGCCATTACAAAACGTGATAAGTAGCATTCTAATTCTGGCCGGTGATGGCATCAAAAAATATGATGTGTTTTTATGTCTCGGGTTTTTCTGATATCATAAACAGATAACGCTAAAGACCCTTTTTCCTATTATATTTATTTAAAGAGCCTAACCCTAATAAACGATCTGAGAACGTTTTTTAATATTTTATTGACAATAAGTTAAGTACAGTTCCTCAAACAATGTATTGAAACACTCTACCCTCTCCTGATTTTAAACGCTACCCTTACACGCTTGTTGGGGCATGGTGTAGAGGAGGGTAGCTAAAAGGATATTTAAAACAAATGAGCGGAGGGAGGGAGAAAGAAAAAATGCCAATATCTGTAGAGGAACTGACCTAACCTTATACATAATTTTTTTATATTATTACTGGAGCGGATTTTCTGCTACACAGCGGATAGTAGCACCGATATTTTTATTGTAATGGTTAAAGTTATTAATGCTGGCTGTCCATGCATTCAAATCACCATGAGCCACACTATTCCAATAGTTACGACTGCCTCCCCTATCTAACAAAGATCCATCTGTAGAATTTCTATATCCTGCGGACATAAAAGTTAATTTTACGGATGTATTATACTTACTGGTCAATACGGCTGCTCCACTAAAGTTGATCGGGGAATTCTGATTAGAACCAATCACGGTTCTGGTAGTATTTGATTCCAGGGCTATGAATTCTCTCCCCGACGGCACCCTCCATCCGGCAGGACATGGATCTGTGGAGGTTTTGGCAGGCTCTTCTTCCGGCCTGGGATTCCACGCATTAGACGACGGAGTATTAGTCGTATTATCCCATCCTTGTATGGGACCAGGGGGCGTAGATGCTTGTGCCACCGCTTTACTTCTTCCCCATTGATAATAATTACCCACTATATTTACACTCGGAACATCGGGATTAGCGGAGATCTGCGCTCCTAGATTATGACGCATAAATATAAATCCATTAATACGTGCGGCGGGATAGCCCCTGTATTCTAGGTATTTATCGTTAGGCTCAAAGGAAAGCTTGAGATTATAGCGAATACCCTGTTCAATGACTAAGCGATTAAACCTTATATTTTCATGTGTAATATAAGCCTTTAGACCTCCTGATGTACTCATCTTAACGGATTTAATGCTAAGGAAGCCATTATAATCTGCACCTCCATTAAAGAAAACTGGGGAGGCTATGACAGATTCTGCATTGAGTTTCGGAAAAGAGAGCTCCCTTCCAATTTTTGAACCCGCAGGACTGGTTTCTCCATTTGATAGCTTTATATTCGCCCTATCGGAATGATTGGGGATCATCACCCCCTTTATATCTAAAATGCTATAGTGGGTAGGAGAAGCATCTAATGTCGTAATAATCTGGCTGAACTTATGCCTGAAAACTATATCTAAGACATTGGTTTTATCAGCCGTAACAGTTAATTTCTTAGAGAAATACATTAAATCCGAATCACCTGAAACACCCTCCAAACCAGCAGTGGACAAGGTTTTTTTTGAAGGATCTGTATAAGTAACCTCAGGCAACTGACTGGTTGAACCTATAGAGTATACCACAAAGTCATAAGTTCCGCCTTCAGCTAAACCGGTGATCTCAGGACTTGCTTCTCCGCTCACATAATTCTGCTCTTTTACATAATTGCCCGCATGATCATAGACCAAGACTTTATATCGTATTCCCTGACCTAAAGAGGAAACCCTCTTTTCTGCAACTGCTGTATTCTCAAAAGAATTAATTTTAGGCGTTTCAGGTGTAAGCGTCGCTACTAATTTATAAGCATCATCTTCTTTAAAAAAGAATTCCTGACGCTGAACAGACACGTCGGTGTTTAACTTATGATTCGAAGCTGACGGTCCTATTTTACGATCTCCCTCAAAACTACTGCCCTGAAGGCTGATTCTAACAATGGTGTTACCTGTTGCCACCTCTTCGGAACTGGAATGGGTACTACGGCATGAAATCCCCCAAAAGAGTACTATTACCAAAACGCTTCTTAATAAAATAATGGGGTTTATTTTAGATTCCTTTTTTTTCATTTTAAAAATTTTTAGTATTTGTGTTATGACTACCAATCTAATGTGCCTTCTTCTTTTTTATCTTCCCATTCTTCCTGAGGTTGGTCAGGTCTTACCTTTGCAGATCCTGCCGCTATACTCCCTTCCATCTGAATTTGTGAAAACTTTAGGATAGGTGGGCTATATCCTTCTTCTTGTAACAATTTAGCTTCCTTAATAAACTTGGATCTTTTTTGATTTTGTTTTTTTTTCATCTGTAAATTAAATATGTTTTTAAGTCTTTTATTTAATCGTTTTGCGCATATTGATACTAGGATAGTCTCGTGATAACAGTCCATAAAATCTGCTGGCTAAAATTACCCGAAGAATGATATTTTCACTTAAAATTGTTTAGCAGAATTCGGGAAAACAGCTGATAAACAACATATAGAGTATTGAAAAACAAATATTTACAAAAAAAGATTACAAAGATAGCCTATCTATTTTAAGGACTTAAACCGGTAAAAAGTGGTCGTGGTATTGAAGCTTTGTTTTTGATAAGAGGTTAAAAATCCCAAAAAAGCTAAGCGGTGAGAGTTAATAAAAACCTAATTAAAAAATAATTCAGCTAAAAACAAAACAAGCTGAAATAAATCAGTTTTTTATGCTATTTTTAAATTAATAACATCTTATTATTAATCTTATTTTACTTATAAATCAGCTAAGCATCAGTATAAATTGCATTTCATTATAGATCGTTTGATATTAACAATAAATACTGAATTTCACCTTTAGTATTTTATACATTTTTTAATCATGCTGTGTAGGATATTTAGACCTTTTTTTTATTCAATCTTTCCCCTATATACTCTGAAGGAGATAAGCCTATCTCTTTTTTAAAGATGAATGCAAACCGACTTTGAGAAGAAAATCCACCCATTTCAGATAGATAACTTATTTTATAGTGCAGATATTTAGGATTCTCATTCAGTTGCCGAATAATATAATTAATCTTCAATCCATTGATATAGCCATTGAAATTTTTATTTCGGTGGACTTTTAATAGATAATGTATGTATTTAGTATTGGTATTGAGAATAGTTGCGAGGTTGGAAATGGTAAAATTACGGGCTGTAAAGGCGCTTCCTTGCTCAAATTTTATAAGTATTTGCAAAAGTTCAGATTCTTTGCTCTTGGAGATCATTCCATGTCCATTTCCCTGTTTTGCCAATGGCACTTCCTCAGCTTTAGAGTTTTGTACTACTCTAATATCATTTTTTAAAATTAGCTTTACAACTTCTCTCTGAGGTCTATTAAACTTTTTTTTTGCCTTTTCTTTAAAAACAAAAAGAATCACTGTAAAAACAATTTGTAAAACAAGAACTCCTTTCCATATTTTAATTTTGTTATTCGGAACCAAAACATCTGTTTTATATGGAATTAAACGCTTATTGAGCTTTTCAATCTCTTTTATATTTTTTTTTTCAAGTGATTGATATATTTTAAAATTAGCTTTCCCCATACTCCCTATAGTATACCGTATTTCCTCTTGTGTTATTATTTTTACAAACTCTATATAACTCGTTTTCCAAGCTTCTTTTTTGGCCCTATCAAACCACTCAAGAGCCTGTTGGTTATTGTTTTCTTCTGCACATATCATCCCCTGATATAGATAATAAGAAGCCCATAAAGGTTTAGATTTTCCGGCGGGAACTTGTTTTAGACAAACCTCCATTTCTGCTATACTTTTTTTAGCCTCATCGAGCTGGTTGCTTTTCAGATAATCATACACTAACCAGCTGTATTCTAAAGCATATTCATATTTGTCTACTCCATTAATGTAAGTTTTTTTTTTGAAATAGCTTATATTGTGTAATCGATAAGGTATGGATAGGTTGTATTGGTTATTGCTTTCTAAGCACCTCCCTTTGTAGCGATTGGTAAAAATCAAATAATGAGTATGATCGACTTTATTAGACAAGAGGTGAGCAATTTTCCAATATTCTTTTCCCTTTTCCTGAAGTCCCATTTTACTGTAAATTTCAGCCATACGATAATTAATCGTAAAACGTTGCCCAAAACAATCGTTTTTAGCCGCATGTTGATCTGCTTTTAATAAATACTCTATTGCTTGTGCATACTCCATCCGTTTGGTCATGGCCTCTGCTATCTGACTATAAGTTTTCACTTTTTCTTGATCCGGATGAATTAGAACAAATGTTTTACGCCCACTGAAAGAATTATTATGGATGCAATAAGTCAAATTTTGAACGGTTATAAAAGGATTAAAATCATTACTTTTTTGAGTATATATAATAATTAAATATGAGGCTATAAATAACTGTTTTTTTTTCATATATGTTTCTGTCTAAAAGAATAAAGAAACCATTATAATAATTGATTATGAAGCCCAGGACACACGTATGTAAAAATTTTGGAAAATAATATTAAAAAAACAGAACCATCCCCTAAACAGGAATTCCCCTCCTCTAATCACCTCCATCATTTATATTTTTAATACAATCTGGAAAATATTATCATTTTTTATGAACTCTGTTTGGAGTATTATATTTTTACAAGTCAGGATAAAGTTTTATCCTTGATATTGATTATCGTTTACTGTTTAGTGTAGAATTAACTGCTTAAAAATAATCTTTTTCAGACTATAATATTACAAAAAATAGAATCTTTTCAAATAGAATGAACGAATAATAAAAACAAGTATTTTATGCCTGTTAAAGCTAAAAAATCAATCCATCCTGCAATCATATCATTGTATTTAAGCCCTAAACACACATCGCTTTAGATCCTTATAAAGATCTCTTAATACACGCTCAATTAAAAATTTAAGCTGTTAATACCACCCAAAAGCTGATGAGATGATGAGCTTATAATACTATAACCGAAAATTGAATATCAAAATTGTGTATTTTTTTTTAACTTTCACTAACAAATGATGTGTTATGTTAGTAAAAGTTTACGGTAAAGCCATCCAAGGTATTTCAGCTCGTAAAATTACAGTAGAAGTTAATATTGAGAATGGAGTGGGTTATCATTTGGTAGGCCTCCCGGATAATGCCATTAAAGAAAGTAGCCATAGAATTTCAGCCGCCCTTAAAAATGTAGGCTATAAACTACCCGGCAAAAAAATAACCATCAATATGGCTCCTGCTGATTTACGTAAGGAAGGATCCGCATATGACCTCACCATTGCAATAGGTATTTTAGCCGCCAACAAAAACATTAAAACTGATGACCTTGATCGATATATTATTATGGGGGAACTCTCTCTAGACGGGGGGTTACAATCTCTAAAAGGAGTCCTCCCTATCGCGATACAAGCGAGTAAAGAAGGCTTTAAAGGCATTATTATTCCTCAGCAAAACGCCAGAGAAGCAGCCATCGTTGATACCCTTGATGTACATGGTGTTGCTAATATTAGTGAGGTAATAGAGTTTTTCGATAAAAAAAAACCTCTTGCCAAAACGAAATGCGACCTGCTAAGAGAATTCCAAAAAGAAATAGTGAACTTCCCTTTTGATTTCAATGAAGTAAAGGGACAGGAAACTGCTAAAAGAGCTTTAGAAATAGCCGCTGCAGGAGGTCATAATATCCTTTTAATAGGATCACCAGGCAGTGGAAAAACAATGTTAGCAAAACGCCTGCCCAGTATATTACCTCCTTTGAATATAGAAGAAGCCCTGGAAACTACCAAAATACATTCAGTTGCAGGAAAAATAGAAGGCAATGGCTCTATCATTACCTCCCGGCCTTTTCGCAGCCCCCACCACAGTATTTCCGATGTAGCATTAGTCGGCGGAGGGAGTTACCCCCAACCAGGTGAGATCTCCTTAGCCCATAATGGAGTGCTATTTCTAGATGAAATGCCCGAATTTAAACGCAGTGTATTAGAGGTGATGCGTCAGCCGCTTGAAGATCGATATGTTAGCATTTCGCGTGCAAAATTCAGCGTTAATTATCCCGCAAGTTTCATGCTAGTAGCCTCGATGAATCCCAGCCCCTCAGGATATTTTCCTGATGACCCGAACAACACCTCATCTATGACCGAAATGCAACGTTATATGAGCAAGATTTCAGGCCCTCTTCTAGATCGTATTGATCTCCACATTGAGGTGAGTAAAGTAGGTTTCGAACAACTTTCAACGAAGAGAAAGGGAGAAGCGAGTTCCGTTATTCGACAACGCGTCCTGCACGCCAGAACTATACAATCGGAAAGATTTAAAGCGACAACCATCAACTCCAATGCGCAGATGGGTCCTAAAGAAATAGAACAATTTTGTATACTGGATAAGGCTTCTCTAAAGCTGATTAAAAGCGCTATGGAAAAACTTAATCTATCGGCCAGAGCTTATGACAGGATTATAAAAGTAGCTCGAAGCATTGCTGATCTGGAGTCTGCACACCAAATCTCTTCGCTGCATATTTCGGAGGCTATTCAATATCGAAGTTTGGATCGAGCATTCTGGAGGGTGTGAACCTGCTTAACCTTTCACCCCTATTCCAAACGGTTTTATAAGTTTCTTACTATCGGACAAATCAGACACCTGGTTCCCAATACTATAAGACACTCCTACTCCCAAAGTCTGTTTAAACTGCAATTTCTGGATCTGGTCATGATCGTATAACAAGTTCACCGATATAATGGTCGAGATAAGCTTATTAAACTTGATATTAATTAAACCCGCATACGCTATATCCACTCGCTCAGGATGACTGGTATAGCTGGAAAATAGATCGAGTTGATTGGTAAAGCTCAGATTCTTCATAATTTGAATTTTATACATAATATTCGCTAAAACACCAAACTCTGTCCTTATGCTCTGTCCATCCCTTTCTAAACCATAATTATCTTTCATCTGAAGCTTAGAGTCCATGACAAAAGTAAATCTCCCAGTAGTAGGCCGAAGTATCACCTGGAAATTTTCACGAGGGTTATAAGAGATCCCGACCCCTATATTAAGATATCCGGGCGCCATGAATTTGGAAATCCTATCATCGTACAATGGATTGGGTGTTTTGTCGTAATTATATCCTGGAAAAAACTGAGATAAAAGCTGTATACCCGCAGATAAATAGTAATTTTTTCTCAAATCATAACCGTAATTAGAGCTTACATTGATATAATCATCTGTTTTTCTAGAAGACTGTCCCTTGGAAGATACCAAGCCATAACCCAGACGAATGTTATTATCCAAAAAATGTCTCCCTTTTTTATAAATTATACTATAATTAACACTCGTATTAATCCCTACATTATCATTCCCTCCTGCATTCCAATTAGAAAAAGCGGCTTGATTAAATAAAACATCATTTTGTCCATAGATATACCATCTTCTTAAACTTGGTGATTTCATAATTTGGTAGGGCGTCACCGGGGTGGGTTCCGTTAAGAATGACAAAATCGGAGACTGGGTAATAATAGTATCAATCTGTATCCTCGGAATTTTCACCATGCTGAAATTAGAAATACTATCTATATTCAGGTTATTTTCCTTCCACTTTGACTGATTAATGGAGTCTATTATTGCTTTTGTTTGGATTTGCTGCTGCCCAAACCCTAACGCAAAACCTTGAAATAAGAGTACTCCTGTAAAAATCCTATTCATTTTTCCCTTCCTTATAAAAACACCCAAAAATACAAATTTTATAGTAAATGAAATTTTATTTGCTTCCGTAAAGCTTTTAAAATAAATATATTATTATAAGATCAACAGACTATAAAAAAAGGATAAAAATGTTATACCTTCGAATATTATGTAAAATAAAGTTTATAGGTCCTAAAGTTAATCTAATGAGGTTTCTTTTTTTATATAGATTTTGAATAACCTAAAAGCAGTATTTAAAATTTTCTAGAGAAAACAAGGAAATAAAATTTATAAATTTCTTATTTTTAAACGATTAAAAATCATTATGTTCTCGGAAGAAACACTCTATGCTATTGCTTTGCGACACTGCCCTTCAATAGGTGACTTCTACTTTAAAAAATTAGTTACCTTAGTTGGTTCTGCAAAGAACGTATGGGGAATGTCTCCCCACGAACTGAATAAAAGATATGGAATAAGTTCCAAAGTTTCCTCACATATCGGAAAAGACGAACACCTCTTTTTCGCAGAAAAAGAACTTGAATTCTGCTACCATAGCCATATTAAAATTTTACTTTCTCACCGAGGAGAACTACCCGGATTGCTCCAGCAGTGCGAGGATGCCCCCTCTATACTATACCAGAAAGGAAAATTTCATTTTAAAAATAAAAATATTAGTATCGTCGGAACCCGAAGTTGTACTTCCTATGGTAAAAATTTTATTACCGGCTTTTTAGAAGCCATAAAAGCAAGTAAAATCCAAACAATCAGCGGACTCGCTCTGGGAACCGATACGACTGTACACTCAGAATCTTTAAAAAACAGAGTTCCTACAGTTGCTATATTAGCTCATGGATTTCGTAGCCTTTATCCCTCGAAAAATAAAATTTTAGCAGAAAGAATCTTAGAGGACGGTGCCCTACTTTCTGAATTCACTTCTCACCAACCCCCACTCAAAGAAAATTTTATTCAAAGAAACAGAATTATTGCCGGAATTTCCCCAGCTACCATCATTACAGAAACAGCTTATGCAGGAGGTGCTATCAGCACAGCTCATTTTGCCAATCGCTACAACAGAAAAGTTTTAGCCCTTCCGGGCCCGATACACCAGCCTATCCATCAGGGATGCAATCTATTGATTGCACAAAACAAAGCCCGTATCCTGATATCTATTCCCGATACGCTCGATTACTTACACATGAACCCCACTTCTCAAAAATCGTTAGAGCTTTTTCCTCCTCAGCCTCTGCTTTCAAATGCCGAGCAAAGAATTCTTTTATCGCTAATCGTAGAGCGTCCTAACATTAGCTTAGAGGAGATCTCCGAAAAAGTGGATTGGCCGAGCTATCGGATTTTACCCATACTGCTCGATTTGGAACTTTTAGGCTGTATTAAGTCTACTTCTGGGAGACTATATGCTCCAATTTAAAAAATGAAGCGTTCCCTAAATTATAGCATTTATAAGGTAAAAAATGAAATTTTATAAAGAAAAAAAACAAATTATAATATTTTTAAAGCAAACTGGTTTTTATTTTGAATTTTATTAAAATCTAAAATATCTCTTGTCTGAGGTGGGAAAAATTTTAACTTTGTCCGTATAAAAATCAAATTCTAATGGAACAATTTAGTGCAGAAGTACAACAGGAAATTGACCGATTTATGGCTTATATAGAAGCCAAAAACCCGAATGAACCAGAATTTATCCAAGCCGTACGTGAAGTTGCCGTAACCGTAATACCATTTATTCTCTCAAAAGATCAATACAAAGGATTTAAGCTTTTAGAAAGAATGGCTGAACCTGAAAGAGTCATTATATTTCGAGTTCCATGGTTTGATGATAAAGGAGAAATTCAAGTAAACAGAGGCTTCAGAATCCAAATGAATTCAGCCATTGGTCCTTATAAAGGAGGACTGCGCTTCCATCCCACGGTTAATTTAAGCGTACTCAAGTTCTTAGCATTTGAACAAGTATTTAAAAATAGCTTGACCACCCTACCTATGGGAGGGGGCAAAGGAGGTGCTGATTTTGACCCTACAGGAAAGTCCGACAATGAAATTATGCGTTTTTGTCAAGCCTTTATGACAGAGCTCTGTAAGCATATCGGTCCATACATCGATGTTCCTGCTGGTGATATAGGCGTAGGTACTAGGGAAATAGGCTATCTCTTTGGACAATATAAAAAAATAAGGAACGAATTTACTGGAGTACTTACAGGGAAAGGACTGGCCTACGGAGGTTCTCTCATCCGTCCCGAAGCCACGGGTTATGGCGTCGTATACTTCTGTGAACAAATGTTGAAAACCATTGGAAAAACAATCAGCAATAAGACTTTTGCGGTTTCTGGATTTGGCAATGTGGCCTGGGGTGTGATTAAAAAAATTGATCAACTCGGCGGAAAGGCGGTAACCATTTCCGGACCAGATGGATATATATACGATCCGAATGGAATATCGGGTGAAAAAATAGATTATCTCTTAGAGCTTCGCGCTTCCGGAAACAACCGAGCAGAAGACTTTGCGAAAAAATATCCTTCCGCCACCTTTATTCCTGGAAAAAAACCTTGGGAGGTAAAATGCGACGTAGCCATACCAGCCGCTACACAAAACGAACTCGATCTTGAGGATGCAAAAAGCTTAGTCTCTAACGGGTGCTTATGCGTTACGGAGGCTGCTAATATGCCCTCTACCCTGGATGCTATCAATTATTTCCTAGATAATAAAGTTCTATTTTCGCCGGGAAAAGCTTCCAATGCTGGAGGAGTGGCCACTTCTGGTCTTGAAATGACCCAAAATTCACTTCGCCTCAACTGGTCTTCGGAGGAGGTTGATGCACGCTTAAAAGAAATTATGATCGGCATCCATAAAGCCTGTCGAGACTATGGTAGAGAAGATGATGGATATGTAAATTATGTAAAAGGAGCCAATATCGCAGGATTCGTAAAAGTTGCAGAAGCTATGCTTGCACAGGGAGTTGTATAAGGTATATTAACAAATATAATCAAGAAAAGCCGGGGTTGATTTATCTAAATCAACCTCGGCTTTTAAAACACGGCCCAGCCTGTTAATATCTGTGAATCCCCGGAGATCTTCTTTGACCAGTTGCTTTTTGATGATGAGTAGCGGATTGCTCATCTTCTTTTTTCACACGTGGAGAAATACCTGCCTCTGAACTTTTTTTAGACTTAGCATCTGTAATTTCTTTAGGAGAAACAGATGCAGACTCATCGGGTTTACTCTTCCCTGAATTTTGATTGGTTTCTTGTGCAAAAGTGGCACCTGTACCTAACCCCAATAAAAGGGCCGAGAAAAATAATTTTTTCATTGTATTAGATTTTTAAAGTTAATGTTATAAATTAATATGTCTTCTCTCGCAAAATTACTTCCGCGATTTTGAGTTTTTATCGTTCCCGATGTCTCATATCTTCTCTACTATACGACCTCCTTTGACCAGCTGCTTTTTGATGATGGACAGCAGATTGCTCGTCTTCTTTTTTTACACCTGGAGAAATACCTGTCTCTGAATTTTTTTTAGCCTTATCCTGTGTAATTTCAGTTGGAGAAGCAGATGCATCGGATTTACTCTTAGCTGTTTGCGGATTGGTGACTTGTGCAAAAGTAGCACCTGTGCCTAACCCCAATAAAAGGGCGGAGAAAAACAACTTTTTCATAATGTTATGATTTTAAAAATTAATTTCATTTTCTTATTTATAAAACGTATATAAGTCTGAAAAATTATTTTATTAACTTAAATTTAACTTTTATTGTTTTATTTTAATATTAATATTGTAATATTAATAGGTTTATATTTTATCATATTTGAATTTAATTGAATTTAATATATTCAAAAAAATATCGTTTAAATCAATAAAATACGCTCTATTCTAAATTAAAAATATGATCTATAAAAATCATTACCCCTTATTTTTCTTATTCTGTTGAAAAATCCATGAGCTTAGTCACTCTTAAAAAAGATAGCGATGAGACTCATGAGCATTTATAAAGTCTGCTTATAAATATTTCTATTAAAAACATCTAATCCAGAGGCCTGCAAAGAAAATTCAAAAGTCGAGGTTAATCGCCACACAATCAATCTCCGCTTTTAAAGCATAAACAAACCTCTTACATTTGCTCATGCCTTCTATCTCTATCATACGTTCTTCTTTGACGAGCTTCTCCTTTTTCAGGATGGGTAGCAGATTGACCGTCTTCTTTTTTTACACGTGGAGAAAGACCGGCCTCTGAGCTTTTTTTAAGCTTATCCTGCGAAGTTTCGTTAGAAGAAGCAGGTGTATCGGATTTATTCTTACCTGTTTGCGAATTGGTGACTTGTGCAAAAGTAGCACCTGTACCCAAACCCAATAAAAGGGCGAAAAAAACAATTTTTTCATAGTATCAGATTTTAAAAATTAATTTCAATTTTTATTGAAACAATAATATTTATATAATAAATCATTTTATTAATTTAAATTTAATATTATTTTATAATAATTAAATATACATAAATAATATATACCTAAAATTTAAATTAAAAAATTAATCTATCTTTTTAGTGAAAAAGAGTAGATGTGAAAAAGATTAACATTGATAGATTTCCAAAGAAAAAACATGCTCTTATAAAAAAATTACTTACAGAATCTTCGAACTCATTCCAGCATAAGACAATGGAGAGAATAACAAGCATACATAAAATTTGCTTCTACTAAGAGCCTGTTTAAAAATAAGCGAAAAAAAAATAATAAGTGCATCTAAAAGAAGTTTAGTGTTACGTTCTTTGAAGTGATAAAACTTTAAAAACATGTACTTAACCGACTTATCAGATGCCCATTGGAAATATATAAAAAAA
>NZ_JAAABJ010000265.1 GCF_009904105.1 Elizabethkingia argenteiflava
ACTTTAATGCCACAAAGCATTTCTTTTAACACGCGCATAAGTAAAATAACAGCCTTACTATCATGTATATTAGCCATTGTAACCATGATTGCAATTAAAAAACCATTTTTATCAACTACCACATGACGTTTTATGCACTTAATCTTTTTATTTCCATCAAATCCTTTTAATGACCGGTAATTGCCCCAGCGAATATACTGGCTGTCCATAATACCAAGCGATGGCTCTGATTTTTGTCCTAGTTTTACTCGAAATTTGACTCGAAAATTTTACAACACTAGTTCTAATTGCACCATATCTGCACA
>NZ_JAAABJ010000266.1 GCF_009904105.1 Elizabethkingia argenteiflava
AACTTTTATTGACACGTATTCCAAAGTAGTATTAGCAAAACTATATGACCGTAAAAATGCTCTTATTGCTGATGACATGCTTAATGATCAGGTAGTCCCTTTCTTTGAGCAGCAGGAACTTCGTTTAATCAGAATTTTAACAGACAGAGCAACGGAATACTGTGGAATAAGAGAACAGCATGAATACCAGATTTATTTAGCCATTGAAGATAGTGATCACACAAAGACCAAGGCTAAAAGTCCTCAGACCAATGGCATTTGTGAACGTTTTCACAGAACGATACAGCACGAGTTTTATGCCATAGCTTTTAGAAAGAAAATTTACAGAAGTATTGAAGAACTGCAATTAGACTTAAACAAGTTGGTTGTCCTATTA
>NZ_JAAABJ010000030.1 GCF_009904105.1 Elizabethkingia argenteiflava
GCAATAGCCTCATTCTTAAAAGACTCAAAGTCAAATTCTTCTTGTGCCATAAGATATTATATTTAAAGATAATGTGTATGACACAGTTCGAGATACAACCTCAGGCTTGGATTTTTATAATCTGAGCCTTTTATCAAAAATAAGGATAAATTGGTTTAAAATTAATCTCCAATTTTGGATGGGCATTGTCGATTTCTTAGCGGCTTCGTTTAATGCCAAATAAACAGATTTCAAAACCGCATCATCCGTAGGTGTAGGCTTCCCTTTTTTAGTACGATTTAAAATTAGACAATTTTTCATATTGTACCCAATTTATTTTCTGTTAATTTATAACAGCAAGTTTCTGTTTTTCCTTTTCTCTGTATTTCACAGGAGA
>NZ_JAAABJ010000267.1 GCF_009904105.1 Elizabethkingia argenteiflava
CGGAGTAGACGGTAATAAGAAGATAAAAGGTATAAAGCGTCATGTGGTAGTAGACAAGAATGGCTTTCTAATAGCAGTAATGGTATGTGTTGCCAATATTCATGACAGTAAGGCTGGACTACTTTTAATTAGAATGCTAAATGAAGGACTTATGAAGTTTAAATGTATCCTTGCTGATGCTGGGTATAGAGGAGAATTTATAGAGAAAGCCGATAAGCTTTATTC
>NZ_JAAABJ010000268.1 GCF_009904105.1 Elizabethkingia argenteiflava
CGTCATAAGTCCAAGTGTTTTTCCCATTGACTGTTTGTCTTATCCAATAAAACGGTTCACTTCCATCTGGGTCTACGAAATTTAAAGGATTATTTAAGATAAAACTGTACGGAGACCAGCTTGGAATTTTCTAGGCTAGAGGATCCACATTTAACCTCAGGGATACCCTAGGGTTGTAATAACTTGCGCCGTTGTAGTAATTACCTGTTTAATCTTCCAGCTGCTTATCATTTATCTTATAAGGTGTGTTTTTTGAGTTTTTATGGTTTTCTACAAAGCCCTCTCCACTTGGAAAATACTATATTTTCTGGTTGACTTCTTGA
>NZ_JAAABJ010000269.1 GCF_009904105.1 Elizabethkingia argenteiflava
AGAATGGTCGTAAATTCAGAAGTTTCAATGTAATTGACGACTATAACAGAGAAGTACTTTTTATTGAAGTCGATTACAGCTTAAAAAGTAGCCGAGTTGTTTGGGTGCTTAATCCTCTGATAGGCAGATATGGAAAGCCTCAGAGTATTCGTATGGATAATGGTCCAGAACTTATTGCAGGATTGATGACTCATTGGAGTAAGGCCAATAGTATTACCTTTCAATATATAGAGCCTGGCAAACCAATGCAAAATGGATATATAGAAAGATTTAACAGGACTTATAGGGAGA
>NZ_JAAABJ010000270.1 GCF_009904105.1 Elizabethkingia argenteiflava
ATTCAAGTTTTTTAATTATTTAGTAAATTTGTGTTTCTGTATATTTTCAAATTATATCAGCTCTAATTTTTAATATTTTTTTGAAATTTTCAATTAATTATTTTTATAATTGACATTTTATTTATTTGTTAATTGTTTTTATTTTTATATTTTTTTAATAATTTTTTTTAAATATTTTTTTAATATAAATATAATATATAATTATAAAATATTCTTTATTAATATTCATTTTTCATTATTTATTTTAAAATTTAATCGCTAACCATAAAAAATATAGTGACCTCTTTGTTATAAAAAAAAAGTAAAACAATAAAAAATTACTGCTCAACCAAATAAAAATATCTTTGAAATTCCACTAAAAGTCTCATGTCAA
>NZ_JAAABJ010000271.1 GCF_009904105.1 Elizabethkingia argenteiflava
AAATTCGCCAAACTGTGGCTGACCTCTCCGTCATTATTGCAGAAAAAGTGGTGCGACAGCACCTTGCCGACCAAACTTCTCAACAACAACTCATCGAAAAACTCTTGGACGAAAGTCTGAAAGAGAACTGAGCACCGTCTGAAAACCCTGAAGACAATCTGAAAGAGAACAACTTCTCTGACAGATGATTGAGAAAAGTCGAGAAAGGAGGAGAACAAAACCACCTGTCTCCGAATTTCACTGCGAAGTACATTCATTCCCACACATTATTATATATATAATGGATTCTGGTATCATCTCCAT
>NZ_JAAABJ010000272.1 GCF_009904105.1 Elizabethkingia argenteiflava
CTGTCAATGGCGTATGCTGCCAAAGAACTTTCCGAAATGGCAATTGGTTTATTATTACTATATCCGTTGGGTAGAAGCAGGTTACTTCGACTTAATTTTGGAAAAACTACGCATGAGGGTACGTATAAAAATGGGGCAAAAGGCTGAAGCTAGTTTAGGGATTATGGATAGTCAAAGTGTACGTTGGGGTAATAACAGAGGGCTTCACGGAGTAGA
>NZ_JAAABJ010000273.1 GCF_009904105.1 Elizabethkingia argenteiflava
CTGCCTATCAGAGGATTAAGCACCCAAACAACTCGGCTACTTTTTAAGCTGTAATCGACTTCAATAAAAAGTACTTCTCTGTTATAGTCGTCAATTACATTGAAACTTCTGAATTTACGACCATTCTTCATGACATCACTAGTAAAGTCTATACTCCATGATTGAGTAAATTTTGAGGGGGTCACTAGTGGCTTCTTTTCTCTTTTAGGAAGTCTCTTTTTATATTTTCTTCTCATTGCCAGTCCTATACTTTTA
>NZ_JAAABJ010000274.1 GCF_009904105.1 Elizabethkingia argenteiflava
ACGCATGAGGGTACGTATAAAAATGGGGCAAAAGGCTGAAGCTAGTTTAGGGATTATGGATAGTCAAAGTGTACGTTGGGGTAATAACAGAGGGCTTCACGGAGTAGAAGGTAATAAGAAGATAAAAGGTATAAAGCGTCATGTGGTAGTAGACAAGAATGGCTTTCTAATAGCAGTAATGCTATGTGTTGCCAATATTCATGACAGTAAGGCTGGACTACTTTTACTTAGAATGCTAAATGAAGGACTTATGAAGTTTAAATGTATCCTTGCTGATGCTGGGTATAGAGGAGAATTTATAGAGAAAGC
>NZ_JAAABJ010000031.1 GCF_009904105.1 Elizabethkingia argenteiflava
CTGGCAATCCTCTTCAATTCACCCATATGCGCCTGTATTTTTCGATCGATTTCAGGATTTATACTCGGCCTGCTTGCTTTGGGTTGAAAATTAGGGTCTTCACCTCCTAAAACGCTTGAATAATAGTAAAAGAACTGGGTATCAAATTGTCTTGGAGTGAAAGAAAATTCACCCAAAAGAAAACCTAAACGTACCGCTGTTTTCCTTTGAGGGGGAGTTCCGTGATGATTTCTATTATTAACACTCATATCACCTATCTGAGCAGCAAAGTTATAAGCCTCCGCTATTTCGGAAAATTCTCTTTTATTAAATCCTTTAGGCTGCCTCAGATAGTAACCCGCAAAACCATCTGCTTCTAGCTCCATAGAACGAGCGGTATATTCTTTAACAGACGGAAGATTATATCTAAATTGCAATTGGTGCCCATATTCATGAGCCAAAATCATCGCATTCACAATGTTATCCGGACTTTTAGCTTTGGCCTCGTTATAAATGTAATAACCATAGTAAATTTTTCCAGTCGAATAAGAAAAAGCATTTCGGGTAGAAATAGGATAAGAGTAATCGACTACAAAGCCTAACCCCGGGGGCGTAAGCTTCCAAAGTGCGGCATTCTTTTTTAGTTCATTTCTCATAAATTCTGTATCTTCAGGAGTTTCCAATTCAGACTTTAACACCGCCGTAGGGCTCCAAGCTTCATCCACATAAGGCTGAGAGATGTAACTGCACAATACTTCTGAAATTGGAAAAATAAGAGGATTATCAGAAGTAGAAGCGGTAGCGGTAAAAGACTTATTGTCCTCATTTCTGCTACAAGAAAGAGTAAATGTTGTCGCTATAGATCCTAATAGCAACAACGAAATCATTGTTTTTTTCATCATGTGTAA
>NZ_JAAABJ010000275.1 GCF_009904105.1 Elizabethkingia argenteiflava
ATTGCCAACATTTGTCCCTGGTTATCACACAGAAAAATGCTGTTGGTGGTTTTTGCCTTTTTTCTAGCTTGATAGCCTAGCTTTTCACCTCCCATTCGGCTTGGGGTGTGGCTGCCGTCCAACTGAAGGCTTGACATCTCCAATTTTCTTTTATTAAGGAGCGAAAGACCTATCCATGCCTTTCTGAAAGAGCCATCTTTGCTCCATTTATTGAAATAATAGTAAATGCTTTGCCAGCAGATTTTCTCTCTGCCAAAATATTCTTTCAAACTTAATTCACGCCACTGACAGCCTGTTTTCAGGCGTTTTACAATAAGCTGAA
>NZ_JAAABJ010000276.1 GCF_009904105.1 Elizabethkingia argenteiflava
CTATACATAACTGGGGTATCGCATTATCACAACTTTATGTTAAATTTGGAGAGAGAATTCTCAAGGAAAAAAACAGCTTTTGAGGAGCATTAATTTAGAACCTGACACAGTTCGGGTGACACTCCCATTGACTTCTTCAATAATAAGTCCTTTATCACTAGCTTGTTTTTTAAAAAGCTCTTGTGCCTTTATTCCTGCACGGTACCAATCTTAGAATAGGTTTTTATAGTTTTCATGACCTGCTACCTTGAAA
>NZ_JAAABJ010000277.1 GCF_009904105.1 Elizabethkingia argenteiflava
CATATTAATCTGGTTGTAAGTAAATAAGTCTCTTTGATAATCAATACTCAGATCACCTTTGTCTCCTAATATTGTACAATTTTGATACAAGTGCTTAATATCTTTGAGATAATGAATATCCTGTACACAAGCTTGTGTTACATCAAAATCGGTAAAAATCCCATCAGTAGTACACACTGCATGCAATTTATAACCATAATAAACACTATTTTGCCAAGCACAAAAACCTTTATCCGAGCTGGTAAAGTAATTTTC
>NZ_JAAABJ010000278.1 GCF_009904105.1 Elizabethkingia argenteiflava
GAAAATTAAATAACTACGGAGGTCTATCCTTAAACTACGGAGGTCTATCCTTAAGCTACGGAGGTCTATCCTTAAACTACGGAGGTCTATCCTTAATCTACGGAGGTATATCCTTAAACTAAGTTGTTAAATGATTAAGAAAAGGTGGTATAAAATTAAAATCTAGTGAAAAAACATTATTACCCTTCTTAATCATTAAATAAGTAACAATGGAAATATCAAGTGATTTGTTTGAATTTATTTCTTTAATGGCCGGATCTAAAAAAACTTTTCTAAAATCATACCAAGTCTTTAAAACCTCTTTTACAGGCTCTCTTCTTTGGTCGAATAAGCTTA
>NZ_JAAABJ010000279.1 GCF_009904105.1 Elizabethkingia argenteiflava
TATTACATGTATATAGGGTGGAGATAAGGGAACTTTTCTATCTTATCATGAAGGTGAATAGAAAACAATACCTCACCACTGTGCAGAGAGTTTTTCATTTATATCCATTTTGCAAAAACCTTTCATGGTGTAACCTCCAGAATAGCTTCAAAAATAACTTCTTTTATCATGATTCACTACCTCCATTTTTTTGTATTTAATTTTTGTACAGAGGTTGCGAATTTATGTTATTGTTTTATTTTTTTAATTTCTTAAAGCATTTAAGACAGGCAGGTTTATTAAAACTTGTATTATTTTCGTCCCCACACGAAATACAGAATTTTTCCTTATAAAAAGGATCTTCATATATTGACCAAGTCTTATAACAAGCCCAGCATAAGGGTTTTTCTAAATCTAATTTTATAGTGGCTCTACATCTAATACAATATCCTTTGTGATTTTTATGGTTACCATTTTCAATATGATATTCCTCTCTTGATCTCCTTTGATCTTTTAGGGCAGTATTTACATATTTTTCATTTGTAAAATCTGACAATCTTCTTTTAGAGACATACCCGAATTTTATTAAATCTTCTATACAGTCTAACTCTACTTCTGGACCTACATAGTTTTTAGCAAATATTAATTTTTTTTCATATTTGGGCCTTTTAACAAAAATAGTATAACCTTGCTCTTCAACAACATTAAAACAGGTACTGACAGCAGATTTAAAAAAAGAGTTCAGCTTGATGTAAAAGATTTTTTTTTGAGAATAAACACCAAATTCAATATTATTGATAAAAGAATAATCTATTAAATTCATAGATGTAACGACAGACTTATTTTCATTTCCATAATACTTAGCATGCAGATTAGGAATATAAACTATAGTAATATTGGGGAATTGTATAAAATAATCAAAATCTTCTTTTCCAAAACTTTTGTTTACATTATTTTCATTTTTTCCAAAACCTATGATGATATGAACGTTGGAATTATTTAAATGCTTGTTGAAAATTTCATCTTTAAAATACGGGTCTAATTGAATAAACGGTGATAAAATTAAGAGGTATTTTTCGGAGTTATAAATGATATCATATATTTTTTCGTTTAATTCTTTTCCTGTTAAAAAATTCATTTTAATGTTTTTGTGATTTTAATATTTAAATACAAATATAAAATACTTTTTTAGGATATAAA
>NZ_JAAABJ010000280.1 GCF_009904105.1 Elizabethkingia argenteiflava
TATTCTATTAAACCCGTGGTTCATTTAGGATAAAAAAAAGGGAGCTGCTCATTATTAGCTAAATACCTAAATTTAATAGTCTAACAAACGATTAAATATGAACAGCTTTACCGCAAATTATGAAAAATATTAGAGATACTGATAACAATTGAAAGTAAAATGAATTTTTTAAATCAAATCCGCAAGCCCAAATTGTCAGATCTTGAGTTAATCTCCATAGACTTAACTTCAGAATTTATGAGTATTGATTCA
>NZ_JAAABJ010000281.1 GCF_009904105.1 Elizabethkingia argenteiflava
CCATCAATTGCCAGCAGCCGATAGCCATGATACAAAGCAGGCTGTTTCAAAGTTGAATTGAATTCATACAGAATTGCCTTAAATAATCTAGGGTTAACCTTTGATTTCTGCTGTTCGTAAGCCGATGCGGTCATTCGCTTAGAGGGCTTAGGAAATGCGTCAGCTAGCTCCTTGTTCAAGCAGTTTCCTTGCATGGCAAGAGTGGTCTTAATGAATGTCTTAGCATCCAGTTTTCTTTTACGCGTGAAGTCTTTGCTTGGATGATAAACAAAGTAATTGATGCATTCGGCAGCCTTATCCGTTACAGA
>NZ_JAAABJ010000282.1 GCF_009904105.1 Elizabethkingia argenteiflava
CAAAAAGTACGGAGGAATGGAAGCGAGTGAAATGAAGAAAGTGAAAGAACTAGAAGCAGAAAACAGACGCTTAAAGCGTATGTATGCTAATTTAGCCATGGAATTGGATGTAGCCAAGTATATTATAGAAAAAAAGCTCTAAAGCCTTACCACAAGAGGGATATGGTTGATCAGCTTCGTATAGAATATCCTCAATCCGTGAGCAAGGCATGTCGTATTCTTAAAATGAGTCGTAGTACGCTTCATTATAAATCCATAAAAGACGACAATTTTTTTATTACGGCTTTGGGATCATTAGCCGAAAAACACCCCCGTGAAGGGTTTTGGAAAAGTTATGGTAGACTTAGAAATAAAGGGGTTGTGGTAAATCATAAAAAACTTTATAGGATCTATAAAAGTATAGGACTGGCAATGAGAAGAAAATATAAAAAGAGACTTCCTAAAAGAGAAAAGAAGCCACTAGTGACCCCCTCAAAATTTACTCAATCATGGAGTATAGACTTTACTAGTGATGTCATG
>NZ_JAAABJ010000283.1 GCF_009904105.1 Elizabethkingia argenteiflava
ATCGAATTCTTTCAAAATACTGGAAATCTGATTCGCACTGAATTGTTTCTTTTTCATAATATATAATCCTAAATTTAAACTTTTTGTCTAAATTATAGTCGTACTATTTATGGGGGAGTTTACAACAATACATTACGCTTTGTTATTTATCACAACTCGCGGCATATGGCTCAGATAGAAAGAGTTTTAAATAGCCTGAAAAACAGAACGATGATTGTCAAAAATTGATTACTTTTAAACAAATGAAAATCATCTATCAGAAAACGATAAAAACTCCGCTGGGAGATATGATAGTCTGTGCCGTGAATAAAGGAATTTGCTTACTGGAATTCATGGACCAAAAGAATCTTGAAAAACAGCTTAGATCTTTATCAAAAAAATTGAATGCTGAAATTGTAGAAAGAGAGCATCTTCATTTTAAGCAACTGGAAGAAGAACTGAAAGGGTATTTTGACGGTAAAAAATTTCATTTTGATGTTCCTATATTCACTACCGGAACTGAATTTCAGGAAAAAGTCTGGTCACTTCTGAGGGAGATTCCCATGGGAGAAATAAGAACCTATAAACAACAATCCGAATTGTTGGGAAATTCTAAGGCGATACGCGCTGTAGGAACGGCTAACGGAATTAATAAAATTGCTATTTTAATTCCCTGCCATCGTGTTATCGGTTCCAATGGAGAGCTTGTAGGTTATGCAGGCGGAATCTGGAGAAAACAAAAATTATTGGAATTAGAGAAAGCTATCTTATTTTGATTTTTGTAATTTAAAACAAAAATTTACACGTGAAAAAGTTATTAGCAACAGTTTGCATTTTAGTTTCGGCACTCAGTTTTGCACAAGATTATTCGGTACCTGCGACAAGTCCCCGTCAGAAGGTGGAACAACAGTTTTCTATGTCTGAAATCTCTATCGACTACGGAAGGCCGGGAGTAAAAGGGCGTAAAATTTTTGGAGACCTTGTTCCTTATGATCATGTTTGGAGAGCAGGCGCTAACTCTTGTACAAAAATTACTTTTGGACAACCCGTTCATTTTGGCGTAAAAGTTGTTCCCGCAGGAACATATGGTCTATTTATCATTCCTACAGAAAATGAATGGAAAGTAATACTCAACAAAGATTTCCAGCAATGGGGTTCTTTTACATACGATCCTAAACAGGATGTAGCAGACGTTACAGTACCGGTTAATAAGCTGGCAGATAAACAGGAATGGTTTGAAATTACTTTGAATCCTACGGATGAAAACTCCGCTAATTTAGTATTGAAATGGGATTACCTACAAGCAGAAATTCCTTTGAAGCCATCAAATCTGAATACAGTAATCAAGATTTCCGACAAGCTAAAAAAATCAAGAAAATAGAATTAGATGCTAATCAAAAGAGATAAGCAATGCATTTTAGGTTCAGCCTGTTTTAGAAAATGAAAAACTTCAATTAATCCCCTTGATGTAAGGGGATTTTGAATCTGTATATTATGAGTAGGTCTAATCCCAAAGTCTGGGAACAGCATCCCTACAAAAGATCGTTATAAGAGATCGTTTTTTGAAAGCTTCTTTTCAGGAAACTATCGAGAGTGAGGGTGCTTTTAAAATAATTGAGAAAGCTACAAATGAGTTTTTAGGAAGTAAGCCGCCGTTACTATAATTTTGATGAAAGTGATAATCATATTTTCATTGGGGATACCTTCTATAGAATAAAATCATGGGGAAGAAAATCCATAAGCCCTCTATGTACCAGAAATGTTTTCTTTTTCTTCTATTGTATACACTTCTTTCTATTTTATCTTCCAAATCTGTTCCCGAAATACATCTAAATATTTGTAATTCAGAGTTAATAGACCTATATTCTGCAGTCATATTAAGAGCTACAAGCTCCGGATCAGACTATTTGGGAATCCTGATTTGTCTGGCGACAGCCGTATTAAAATAATCTGGCAGCTTTGAATAAGATGGCTCATGTATTTAAAAGATTAATAATCCATCTGTAGGCTTCCCTTTTTTAGTACGATTTAAAATTAGACAATTTTTCATATTGTACCCAATTTATTTTCTGTTAATTTATAACAGCAAGTTTCTGTTTTTCCTTTTCTCTGTATTTCACAGGAGACA
>NZ_JAAABJ010000284.1 GCF_009904105.1 Elizabethkingia argenteiflava
ATATAGGATACTCTTCTAATAGAACAGTTCAATCTCCAATATTTAAGCTTAATACTACTGAAACTTTAACTGTCGATGATATAAATAAAGGGGTAAGTATAAAAACAAATACTGGATTAAGTCCTGAACTTGAAGTTGTATATTTAAAAGATTATAAAGGAACATCTTATAAATATGTAAAGGAGAATAATGTTTTAAGTGAAGTACTTCTAAATGAAATTATAATTAAGCCAGATAACTTATCTATTCCTCTAGATACGTATGATGAAACTGGAAAAATCAATATAGATACTTTTGACACCTCTTTACTTTTTGTAGGAGAGCTTTATAGAGATATTGAAGATTATTCTAAAGATGATTATAGATATGGAGG
>NZ_JAAABJ010000285.1 GCF_009904105.1 Elizabethkingia argenteiflava
GAAACATTTTATCCTTCAATTCTTCAGGGGTTGCTATATTTTGGGTAATATTGGAAATGATAGTAGTCGAACTGGATTTTTCAAGTGTGAACAGATAAATAAATCAGACATTGCTAATCAAATATATATATTGATTTATTACTATGGTGAATTAAAAGAATTATCTCTCATCTGAGAATTTATATTTTTTAGAATAGCATTTGGACTTTCTTCTAATTCTTGCTAAAAAATGCCCAAACATACTATTATAAGATTCTACTGTGAATGTTTCTGATTTTGTCTGAAGATGCTTCTCTTTAGGAACAATGCTTTGGTAGCTTTTCC
>NZ_JAAABJ010000286.1 GCF_009904105.1 Elizabethkingia argenteiflava
CAACGGTGTAAACCTTGGTGATGGAATCAGTTCGGTGGCTGGCTGCTATTTTAGCGAGATTGATCTCCTCGTCGCTGGCTTGGTCTAGTTTGTCTAAAAATAAATGCTTCAAAGAGTAAAAATCTTCTGTAACTTTTATTATTTTGCCGTCCTTGTCTTTTATTTTGTTAGAACTCTTAATTAATCTGTGCCAACGCTTTGTAATCTGGTAGGGCTGTATAGGCTTATCTCCGGGCTTTAATCCTTTAGAAAATAAATAATCCTTCTGTGATTTGCACATGTCTAAGATCTCCCTCCAATAGGGAACGGCTTGTGGTAAAATAATTTTTATAGTTTCAATATATTCCCTTCCTTTTTGAATGGTTACTTTGTATTCCTGAGCGACTAAATTAACGTCTTTCTTTTGTAGCCTGAATAATTCTGAGGTTCTGGCTCCGGAAAGGAAGAATATTTTAAAATATCGGAAGAAATCGGGGTAGTTCTCTTGGATATAATCATGTACTATTTGATATTTTTCATCCG
>NZ_JAAABJ010000287.1 GCF_009904105.1 Elizabethkingia argenteiflava
CCTGAAAGGTTTCCCCGAAGCGGTTGAGGCTGTATTTCCTAAAACCAGGGTACAACTTTGCGTGGTTCATCAAATCCGCTCCTCCATGCGCTATGTTCCTGACAGGGATAAAAAAGCGGTTATGGAAGATATGAAGCCAATCTAAAAGGCTAATAATGAAGAGCAGGAAAATCAAAGGCTGCTTGCCTTTGAAGAAAAGTGGGCAAAAAAATATCCCTTGACCTGCAAATCCTGGCTGGACAATTGGTTAGATCTCTCAGCATTCTTCGAGTACGATGAGGTAGTACGAAAAATCATATATACTACCAATCCAATTGAAGGGGTACATCGCCAGATACGCAAAATCCTTTTCCTTCAGAACAGGCACTGATGAAGCTAATGTATCTGGTAATACAGAATATCAGTAAAAAATGGACAATGCCTATCCATAACTGGGGTATGGCATTATCACAACTTTATGTTAAATTTGGAG
>NZ_JAAABJ010000288.1 GCF_009904105.1 Elizabethkingia argenteiflava
CGTGAACTCCAGGGAACTAAACAAACAAAGATTGATCCCAAACGACAGCTAAACATTACCGATCATCAGCAAGGTAATATCTTATCGATGTAATCTATTGGAGTGAGTACCCGAGCAATGCGGGATTATGTTCAGCAAATGTATGCTATGGAGATGTCTCAAGCAGAGATATCCCGTATTACCGATAGTGTACTACCCGCGGTTCAAGAATGGAGAAACCGTCCTCTTGAAACCGTCTATCCCTTTGTATTTCTGGCTTGTATGTTTTTCAAGGTAAGGGTGACTGGTGCTGTTGAAACCCGTGCGATCTATAATATCC
>NZ_JAAABJ010000289.1 GCF_009904105.1 Elizabethkingia argenteiflava
AAAAAATACAAAATTGGCACGGTCAACAGCATCAACTGGGCGCGTTTGTTGGCGCAGTTGTTTTATTACTTTGCAGGTTACTTTCAAGCGACGGGGTCGAACTCATCAAAGGTCAACTTCACCGTGCCTAGCGGCAATTTCGGTAACGTCTGCGCTGGCCATGTGGCGCGCATGATGGGTTTGCCGATTGATAAATTGGTTGTCGCTACCAATGAAAACGATGTGCTGGACGAGTTTTTCCGCACCGGTATCTACCGCGTGCGCGGCACGGCTGATACGCACGAAACTTCTAGCCCGTCTATGGACATCTCCAAGGCGTCGAACTTTGAGCGTTTTGTGTTTGATTTGCTGGGGCGAGATGGAGCTAAAACCAAAGATTTGTTCACC
>NZ_JAAABJ010000290.1 GCF_009904105.1 Elizabethkingia argenteiflava
TGTATGCCCCTTTTTCCTTTCATCCTCAATAATGGAATATGCTATCCTTACCAAAGGCTCTTCTTTATTGCCTTCGATAGATTTAAACAATCTGGTAAGTAGGGTTTGGTTCATTTATTTGGTATAATTTTATTATTTAAAAATCTGGTACCAGATTCATTTAAAACATGGTACTTTTTCACATCTTTCAAAGTCATTTCTAAACTGATTATATTAGATTTTTTATTGTACAAGCTGTAGCTTTGGATAGCTATTTTAAGAATAAAATACAGTATCCTCATCCGTAGGGATATCTATATTTGAATTGACTCTTTGCTTGTATTTTTTCAGTGCTAATATATATTTGTTAGTAGAAATATTATACTTAGCACATATATCTGATTTGCTTATACCAGATTCGAAATCGCTCCCTATTTGATAGAACTTAAACTTTCTATATTGAGATGGTGATTTTTTTACGATCTCTCGACGAAAATAGCTATCCTTAGCCGTCAGCTTTAATACTGGTTTTCCTTTATTTATTTTTTTTGCGAGCGTTAATACTTCTATTGCTTTTTGAAGCTCGGCGTTTTTATATTTTCTCCCAAATGCATCGACTATGTCTTGTATTTTTGATTTTCTTTTGGCTTTCATTGCTTGGATTTTATGAGTTTCTTCTGAGCATTAAGAGCTTTTACTGCTGGTCTCCCATTTTTCAAATTTTATGGTGTCAGATGCATAGTAAACTTTATTAGTTTCCAGAATTTTGTAAATAGCGTTGTCTTTTAAAACTACTTTAGATAGAGTGTTATAAGAAGTTACATATACATCGTCGTAAGCTTCTACGCTTGAATTGTTGTGAGCTCTTACGCTTGAATTGTTGTGAGCTCTTACGGTTGAATGACCCGAAGCTTCTACGCTTGAATTGTCGTACGCTTCTACAGTTACATTGTCGTACGCTCTTACGGTTGAATTGTACCGAGCTCTTACGGTTGAATTGTACCGAGCTATTACGGTTGATTTGTCGTAAGCTCTTACGTTTGCCTCTGTTAATGCTTCTACTCTTGCATAGTCGTAAGCTCTTACGGTTGCATTGTCGTAAGCTGTTACGGTTGCATCCCCAGATGCTTCTACGCTTGAATTGTTGTAAGCTTTTACTCTTGAATTGTCCCAAGCTTCTACAGTTACATGGTCCCGAGCTATTACGGTTGAATTGTCCCGAGCTATTACGGTTGATTTGTCGTAAGCTGTTACGGTTGAATTGTTGTGAGCTTCTACCGTTGAATTGTCACAAGCTGTTACGATTGCATCCCATGATGCTTTTACAGTTGCATTACCCGATGCTAATAGATACCCTTCGGATACGTTTACGTTTGCGTAAATTTTTGAAGCGTTAAAAAGTTTTTCGTATTTTTTAATTAGAGGTGCGTCAATTATCCCATGAATGCAACAATAATTAAAGTTGTTTTTAATAATAGTTAAAAGATCTTCTACGTTATTTGATGCATAGGCTTTTTTATACTCTGTTTCGCAGGCCTCAGCTTTACGTGCTCTTTCTAATATCTCTTCTTTTAGTTTTTCCATTTTTCAAATTTTATAGTTTCGGATGTAGAGTAAACTTTATTAGTTTCCAGAATTTTGTAAATAGCGCTGTCTTTTAAAACTACTTTAGGTATAGTATCCTTAGAAGTTACATATACATCGTCGTAAGTTTCTACAGTTACATCATTCCAAGCTTCTACAGTTACATTGTCCCGAGCTATTACGGTTGATTTGTCGTAAGCTCTTACGGTTGCATCCCATGATGCTGTTACTTTTGCATAGTTGCTCGCTATTACGGTTGAATGACCCGAAGCTTTTACTCTTGAATTGTCCCAAGCTCTTACGTTTGTATAGTTGTATGCTTCTACGCTTGAACTACCCGAGGCTTGTACGATTGAGCAGTTGTGCACTTCTACACTTGAATTGTCCCGAGCTCTTACGGTTGAATTGTCGTAAGCTCTTACGGTTGAATTGTCCCAAGCTTCTACAGTTACATTGTCACAAGCTCTTACGGTTGCCTCTGCTAATGCTTGTACGCTTGAATTGTCAAAAGCTGTTACGCTTGAATTGTCGTACGCTTCTACAGTTACATTGTCGTACGCTATTACGGTTGAATTGTACCGAGCTCTTACGGTTGAATTGTACCGAGCTCTTACGAATGAATTGTCGTAAGCTCTTACGGTTGCCTCTGCTAATGCTTGTACTCTTGCTTTGTCGTAAACTTTTACACTTGCATTGTCTCGCGCTATTACGCTTGAATTGTCAAAAGCTGTTACGATCGTATCGCCGAACGCATCTACTGTTGAATTATCCAAAGCTATTACGATTGCATTCCCAGATGCTTTTACAGTTGCGTTACCCGATGCTATTAAATATCCTTCTGATACGTTTACATTTGCGTAAATTTTTGAAGCGTTAAAAAGTGTTTCGTATTTTTTAATTAGGGGTACGTCAATTATTTCTATAAAACACCAAAAATGAAAATTGTTTTTAATAATAGTTAAAAGATCTTCTACGTTATTTGATGCATAGGCTTTTTTATAATCTGTTTCGCAGTCCTCAGCTTTACGTGCTCTTTCTAATATTTCTTCTTTTAGTTTTTCCATTTTTCAAATTTTATAGTTTCGGATGCATAGTAAACTTTATTAGTTTCCAGAACTCTGTAAATAGCGTTACCCTGTAAAACTACTTTAGGTATAATATCATTAGAAGTTACATATGCATAGCCCGATGCTTCTACGGTTGCATAGTTGAATGCTCTTACGGTTGCATTTCCGGAGGCTTCTACAGTTACATAGTCGTAAGCTTCGACGGTTGAATTGTGGTAAGCTTTTACAGTTGCATTGTCGCGCGATTGTACGCTTGAATTGTCGTAAGCTATTACGGTTGAATTATCCCAAGCCATTACGATTGCATCCCCTGATGCTTGTACGATTGAACTACCCGATGCTAATAGATACCCTTCGGATACATCTACGTTTGCGTAAATTTTTGAAGCGTTAAAAAGTTTTTCGTATTTTTTAATTAGAGGTGCGTCAATTATTCCATGAATGCAACAATAATTAAAGTTGTTTTTAATAATAGTTAAAAGATCTTCTACGTTATTTGCTTCGCAGGCTCTTTCATACCTTATTCGGAAGGTCTCAGCTTTACGTACTCTTTCTAATATTTCTTCTTTTAGTTTTTCCAATTCTTTTTCCATAATTCTTTTTCGTGTCATTTTTTATTTAATGCTTCAAATTCAAGCTCTATCCGAGGGATAAGCCCAAAAATCTTTTTACTCTCTACTTCTGAGATAATGGCGTCGTCGGTGAAAACAATTCCATTTAATGCGTCCATTGTACTTTTCATCAGGTTATCCGTTAAATCTGGCTTCGTTGTTTTATACATTACTACTCCTGTTGCTAAAGCGTTCATTTTGGCTTTTGAGAAGCTTTTCAACGGTGGAAATACAAACAGTACACGCACTTTTAAAGCTTCGCTAAAAGGTTTAAATCCCTTTGGTAGCTGAGTTTTTGCTGTGAAAGCTATTTTTTTTTCATTTTCTACCACTTCCTTTTTTTGGTAAGAGCGAACAAACACCTTATCTCTTGATTTCACCGCTCTAAAGCGTGCCGATTGTTTTGGTTGAGGCGTGCCCAAAATGGTGAGCTTAATCATAATAGTTTTGTGGTTTCAAAATATTCATTTTCTAAATCCGACAAATAAGGTATGCCTTGGTAGTCCTGAGTAATAGCAAACGGCTCGAACTCTATTCCTCTCATCATTTTAGGCGTTACGATACTCCTAGTATGGTCGTTTTGATCTTTTTTTATCTGGATAATGGTCTCACACATTTGCTCAAGGTTGGTTCCTAAATGTCCTCTTGCTTTTCCCCTGCTTCCCTCTGAGGAGTTTTCGTGTAAGACCAAACACAAATGGACGTTGTATTTTACTTTTAGCATAATCAGCCATTGCAGCAATTCAGCAGATTCGGTAGTATCGTTGAAGTCTACCAAAAAATGGACGATGTTATCCAGTATCATGAACCCACAATTTGGATTACTCTTCAAATGCTCTTCTACAAGGTATTTACGTTGACTTCTTTTTAATTCTGCCACGTTGTAGTAATCGATAGAGTACCCAGTTAATGCCTGAATGACTTTTGTGGCTCTATAGCTGTCATATAGAGATTGCTCGGTATCTACTATGGCGATTTCATTTCTCTCGTAATCGCTGTACATTTTAGTATTCTCTCCGCTTAAAATCGCCTGAACTATGGATTTTAAAAAAGTTGACTTTCGAGACTTCGCAAGACCAAACAACATGGAAATATTACCTTCTGTGAAAATATCGACGAACTTACCCTTTTGTTTTACCGAAAGAATGGGCGTAGGCTTCTCTATTTCAACATCCGGAGATATTTTAAATTCTGAGATGTTGATGATTTCTGCTTCTGCCTCTAGAGTGTTTTCTATTTTTAACGGTTCTATCATAATTGCTCAGAGATTTTAGATGTGGTTTTAAGACACTGAAATTTTACCAACCCATTGTTTAATTCTCGGATAAGTGGAAAGTTATTTTTAGCGATATCCAAAGTCTGATCCAGCAACTGCCTAACGTCGACACGGTTAACTCTTTTCTCTACAGGTATGCCATTTATCGCCTGATGCGCCCATATTTCTTGGGTTATTTCAAGAACGATATCTTCTTTGGGCTGTAGCTTCATGGATAATCTCTTGAGAATAAAGTCAGCGCCCGAAATATTAAAAACACCTTGCTTTTGGCTCCGTTCTCTCATCTTTATAGCCTCATTGTTTATATTCTCTACTTTCCAGTAGCAAAGAATATAGAACAACATTAGAGCATCCTCAAGCGCAGTATTTTTATAGCCCGTATTATAAAAATCTATCACCTGATTCAACGCTTCTAAATCGCTTGTGTTGATGTGGACAGGCTTTTTGTTTTTTACGGCAAATTCAAACCGGTTTTTTAGATAATTTATCGCTCTCATACTTTTTAAATTTTTCGATAGTCGTCCATACGTGGCGATTGAAATCCTGTTGTTTTTCTATCATTTCGTTTACCTGATCAACGATTAAATCAATATACTTTACCCCGTTCTTATCGCTATTCCTAAGAGCTTTAATGCTCTTTATGGTTTTGAACCAGAAATCTTTAAATCGCGTATCTTTTTCACTACACTTTTTAAAATACTCTAGGATCCCCACCAACCTTTCTTTGGGCTGATGGTCTACTTCAACGATGAGGCGTATCGTATCTACCCACTCGTTTACATCTGCTTTTAGCAGGTGTTTATGCTTAGGGTATTGCATAAACCACATTTTCCAAAATTTATAAGCTAAAAAGAAATAGCTTTTATTTCCGCTGAAAGACGCAATACTTTCGTTTAGGTTTTTAACCGAAACAAACAAATATTTATTAGTATTATTATACTTTACTTTACTTTGTGTACCAATGTTTACATTAATTGAATTAATGTTGACATTAATGGTATTTTTGTATTGTTCAATATTTATAAGTGAATATTCTTTGATTAAGGTGACTTGTAATCGTCGTGAAGCTGCTTCTAAAAATCTTTGCTGAATGGATGCACTGGTAAGTATGCGAAACTGATTAAACACGGACTCATCAAATAGTCCCCACTTAACCGATCTCTTAATAACTTCGTCGACTAAGCCAACAGATTCTTCTATCTTCTTAGCAAACAAAAGTCTTTCTACTTCGGTCCATTTATAATAATATCCTTCCTCGGCGTATATCTTGCAAAACAGCTTGATAATGATTCCAAATCCTTTTAATCCAAATTCTGCTTCAATTAATTGTATCTTGTCATCGGCTTCAATTTTGGTATCTAAGGGGAAATAATCTAGCCCCTTCTTTAGAGTTCTTGCCATTATTTATTATTAGCATATCGTATGTTTTATGAATTTTATAAAAGTTCCCATACCCCTACGGGGCGACTGGATACCTGGCATATTTTTATTTCCCCTGTGTAGCGAATCAGACCTTTTTTTTCTAATTCACTCAAACGCTTCCATACTTGGTCTTCTCTTAATCCACATGCTTGGGCGATCTCGCGAAAGCTTCCTTTTTTTATCTTTGTCAATCCAATTATTATTTTGGAATGAAAAGACGTCTTGTCTAGCAGCTCATGAGCTATTATACTGGTCTTTCTCATTTTAATATTTTTTTTGGTTTGTTTTTATTTATGGGCTTTAAAATGGTAAATCATCCTCGTATTCTATGAATGGTTGTCCTTCTTCTTTAGTGTTGCCCTTTTTGTTTTCAACTTTCTCCAACTTCCATACTTTTAAATTCTGAATATGCCCCTTACCCGTATTGTCTTTTTTTTCGTAAAACAGCCCTTGAGGTGAAAATGAAATGTTTACGGCATCTCCTTTTTTAATTGATTCTAAGGCGTCCAATACTGTTGAGCCTGTGGCTTGAAATTTTAGTATGTTTTCATAGGCTTCCCCCGTGTTCGGGTTGTATCTCTTGCAGTCCACAAAAAATTCTTGGATTGTAAAACCGCTGTCGAAAACCTTTTTTTCTTCTTTTCTGATTAATACTCCTCTTAATTCCATTTTTTCTATTTAAATAATTGTAATTCTTCTCCTGGCGAGGGGATGTCTATCTGTAAGAATTCAGCCCCAAATCTTTGAATTTCATTTATATAATCCGCGAATTCTGTTTTACTCATTTCAGAAGAACCTATATTTATGAGGGTCACTTCCCCAGTGTTTTTATTGACTATTTCTGTAGATCTTCCAAACTTGGGTAGTAATAGCTGATAATGTATTTCCTCGCTATTATATATCTCTCCTGTAGCATCCAAAAGCCCTTTTTTCAAGAGGGGAATAACAACACCCCAGTAATATTTGTTTTGTTGTAAACTTCTCTTGCTCTTCTCTCGCTCTAAAGTGATGGTAATGTTTTTACCTTCAAAAGAGTCTATAGCCTTTAATACCCATGTCCTGTTTCTTTTAAATCTTGAGTTCAAAATGCTTGTGGAAAGGCTTACTTTTTTCATCTTCTTACTGTTTCGGTCTTTATAAAGCTTGTTATATTAACCTCAGGCAATGGTATGATTTCTCCATTCTCATCAACGCTTACTCCTCTTTTCTCAACCATCTTTAACGCTAGCTTAGCCATATTTTCTAATTCTTTGCGCTTTTTTTCCAGATCAATCCATGTGGGAATATGTTTATATGAATAAGTGGTCTTTGTAGCTTTCGAAAAAACAAACCCTTTGTAACCCTCTTTTCCATACTGCTCGCTTTCATTAGTAATATTGTCTACATTTTCATTTAACCACGCTTTGTAAATATCCTGAAGAGCAGAAAGATGCTTTATTTCTTCGCTTAGAGATACCGCGAAATCTAAAAAGGACAATTCCCCCTGATCCACCTTTTCACAACCTTCGATAAATTCATCTCTATGCTTTTCGTATTCTTTTAGTGTTAAGCTCATTTTTAAGATGTTTTTGTCTTTACTTCTGCTTTCCAATCGAAACGTTTTACCCCGTTTTCATCTTTGCAGGCTAAACGAGCAAGCTTCCCACGTTCATCGAATTCGCTGTACCACTTCCATTCTTTTAACTTAAAATTATGTGTTGCTTTACCTATATTCTTGTCATATTCGATATCGTTTAACCTTACTATTATTTTGGGGTAATCATACAGTTCCCGCCCTATTCCCAGATTAAAACAGGCCCTTTTAAATGCATCGGAGCTTTGTCCTTTTTCTCTTTCTGAGGAGTTTCCTGTTCCACAATCCTGAACCCATACCCACTGCTGTAAATCTTTGTTCCATATGCCAACCGAACAAAATTCTTTTCCATTGATAAAATCATGCTTCCTCTGCCAATATCCTACACCATAGACAGCATCCAGTCTATTCATATCTGCACGGGCATCTTTATACACTAAAATGGTTGCATATCCTCCCTTATTGATATTGTGTATCCTAAAATCTATTTCATTAATCAACAAAGGGGTATTTAATTTTAGCTGTTCCATGTTTTTTACTTTAGTAATCTTTGAATTTTAAAATAATGGCTTCTATATCATCTGGGAGAGTTCCCCCCAGATCAGTGTACCAGTGTAGAAACTTCATAATCTCGCTCATATCCTATTTTTAAAGCGTTTCCTAATATTGCAAATAAGCTCACAGGCTTTCTATTCTTCATTATCCATTTTAGATTAAAGCGCGTGATCTTTCTTCTTTGTCTGATTTTATTTACCATAATCTTGAAGCTACATTTAGATACTCTTCGGTCTCTTGTATATCCCTGTAGTAATATTCATGGTATAAATATTCCTTCTCCTTTTCTGATATCCAATCGTCTATCAAAGCCGTTTGCTTATCGTTCAGCTTACATATTTTATCTCCACTGAATTCGAAAAAATACTCTCCTTTTTCATCTTTCCTTATGTAGAATTCATCTCCCAGATCGATAAAAAACCATGTGTCATTTAGGTCGTAATCGTAAAAATTTAAGCTGTTTAAATTCTGGATCGCTTTGTTAAATTCTTTCGCTTTAACGAATGTTGCTGTTTGTGTGTTTTTTTGTATATTTGCCATAGCAATTGAGTTTAACGTTTGTTAGACTTTTAGCCGTCTAGTTGCCCCTAGGCGGTTTTTATATTTTTACAGGTTTACCGTCAATTATTTTTATTCCTAGACGTGCATTCCTCTTACTTACCGCGGAAGAAGCCAAAACTGAAAGCTCTTGTTTTTTGATACTTTGCGAGTTGTCAATAATTTTTTTTAACGTATTTGCCTCTATCTTAGCCTCTTCCAAAGATTTCTCATTACGACGGATGCGTTGCTCTAAGGCTGAAAATCTTTTTAGTAAGTTTTTTGTTTTCATATTTATTATTGATTAGGCATCGTTTATATGAACTACAAATATTTCTTTGTTTGTCCATCCTGTGTGTCTTTTTATGACACTCAAAATGTTGATATCCATTATTCTGTTGTGTGAGCGCCTGTAAGCCAATGAGCGTACGCTATTCTCTCGTAACCCTGTTGCTTCCATTATTTTATCACGCAATGTGGGGTCAGCAAGTATTTTTTCAAATACTGCATCGCTTATTATCTTCTTTTTTCTTATTTTTACGTTTCTTGTATGCATATTGTGTATGCATATTGTGTATGCATTTTATAACAACACAAATATAGGTACAATGTATTTATATACAAAATATATAATAACACTTTTGTGTTAAATTTTTGTTAATTTTTTATAAATGATTGATATTAGGAAATTTAGAAAATCTAAAAATATGTCCAGAAAGGAATTTTCTGATAAACTTGCTATTTCTATACATACACTTGATGCATGGGAAAATGGTAAAAGAAATGTACCTACTTCTAAAGTATTGCTTATTCATGAACTATTTGGAAAAAGTACGTTAGTAGATGCTAAAAACAACTCTATTCGATCAGAATCTTCTATAATTAAAGAACCTGAAAGACAATTTAAATACGAAGTATATCCTGTTCCTTACGATGATTACATGATGGTTGAATATGCAGATATTACAACTGCGGCAGGTAGGCTAGGTGGAGAAAACCTAGCAAGTTTACCCGAAACTAAAAGAAGATTAGTACCTAAAGAATATGAAAAGGGTAACTATTTAGTTATTACCGTTCAGGGAGATTCAATGGATGATGGTTCTTCAATTTCAATTCCCAATGGTTCTGAAATATTAGTAAGAGAGTATATTAGAAACTTTGGAGAAAAGTTACCAATAAGAAATAACCTATTTGTAATTGTAACGAATAGTGGAACTGTATTTAAGCAAATAATAGAAGAAAATGATGAGGATAAATATCTTTTATGCCATTCATATAATCCAAAATATAAAGACTATAAGATTCCTTTTGAGGAAATAATACAAATATTCATTTTCAGAAAGATTGTATCCTTTAGACCATATATACCAGAATTTTAATTAAAATAATCATCATGAGCGAAAATGATAATAAGAAAATAAATCCTCTGTAAATGGTGTTAAGCTTGTAACATGCCACTCCTTTAACCCACAATGGGAAGATTACACAATACCTTTTGATGAAATCACACAAGTTTTTACAGTAGAAAAAAAAGTACGATCTACCATTAAATTTTAAAAATCACAACTATGAAAAAAATTATACTTTTTTTAATACCTCTTTTAATCTTCAATGCCTGTAGCAGAAATAACAACGATACAGAGGAGCATGAACTCGAAACAGCTATTAAAACCAATGATCTAATTGAGCATTTACGAGAAAAAAGAATAGCAAAGTTTTGCAAGTTTACTCTGCCTCCAGATAATATAACCCTGAAAGCAGAGCCAGGTGACGTGTACATCCAAGCTAAAGACGATATTATAGAGTTAAAATTATACGAGGTTACGTATAAAGGAAAAATAAAAGAGGCATATGAAGATTCAAGTTTTTATTTTGTTGACCAGAAAACGAAACAAAAAATTATGATATTTGATAGTTTTTCTAAAGACAAAAGGTGGATTGCTGTATACGACATAGAGAAGATAAAAACTAAAGAAAGGGAATATGGTTACTTTTATGGTCTAACCATTCATTTTTAACCCAATCGCTTAAAATTTACTTTTTATTACTTGTTTTATTTAGTTTAAATGCAATTATAAAGAATGTCAATAGTAGATAAAAAAATGTTAGAGTTCAGAACGATCTTAAAACAAACTGGGAGAATTAAATTCTACTACGAATTCAACGAAGCAATTGGTATCCAGAAAGACAACCTTACTAACATCAAAAATGGAACAAAAGACATTCATTTTACTGTCAAACATATAGAAAAAGCAGTAACTCATTTCGGCGCTAATCCTAACTTCTTGTTCGGGTTATCTGATAAAATATTCAGAGAAAAAGCTTAACAGAATCGGCAATCTAAGCCCGACATTTGAAATCTGAAAATATAGACCTAAAAAAGGTTTACTTTCGTGTTTGCTTAAGTGTTCACGTAAAAAAAAACACTCAAAATAAATATATAACCAATTGATAATCAAAGTATATTTTTAAACAACTCGCAGGATTCCTCTCTGTTAATCAGAGGGTCGCTGGTTCGAGCCCAGCAGGAGGAGCAA
>NZ_JAAABJ010000291.1 GCF_009904105.1 Elizabethkingia argenteiflava
GACCTCAAAAGTTGAAGACCAAAAAGAAAATACAACACAGAAAAATAAGAAGATCTTAAAAGTGACGGACACGTTTTCTGTTGATGGGATCAATTTTAAATTATTGCAAAATGGAGATCAGGCAGAAATAAAAATCGAAGCAAAAGACCGTGTCGTAAAGGGGAATATAAAACTTTCCCCGCCCTGTTACTTTTTAAAATGGAATGGAAAAGTTCAGTCGTTTGCCTATCCTGATGTAAAGGTCGCTCATACCTTAATTTTTTTAGGAGATACCGTAGGAACGGATGTGAAAAAATATTTTGGATTTAATGAAAATTCTGATTACAGTAAGATCTGTGGAGAGGCGACTCAGGGGATTCTCATCAAGAAAGACAGTGTTATTGTTACGGAGAGAGTTTTGGATGGAGGATTCACGTGTGTTGACCCAGGTACAGATCAAAAAAATTTTTGGGATTTTGCCCATACCAGAGAAACATATAAGCAATCACGTAACCCTAAATACCGATAATAATGATCAAGTTTTATGATTTATGGAACAATCACCCTGGAAAGGATTCCAAACCCTGCAATTTTCAAGATCAATGTGCTATAAGAATGGGAGTTGCTTTGGGAGAAAGCAAGGTTGATTTAAGCTCGTTCAGAGGGGTTCGCTGTTGGTTTGGTCATAATCCAAGACATATTTTGCGGGCACAGGAGCTTGCAGACTGGATTTCAAAAAAATACACAATATTTGGAATAAAGAGAGTGTACAAAAGAAAAAATCACCCAAAGCTTTCAAGTGACGACTTTTGCGGAAAGAAAGGCCTTATTTTTATAAAAGATGGTTTGGGGTCCAACAGACCATATTGATCTATGGAACGGCTACGAAATGAAAGGTGGAGAAGCTTCATTTTTAAGCAGAGGAGTAGAAATATGGTTTTGGCGATTATCGTGAGGTGTATGCCCGAGGCGATGAGTACCGGTGAAATAAAGCGATACGGATAGTAAATTTGGTGTTTTCAGCTCATATCAAGCTATCTTTAAAGCATTTTTGTTGTCCTTTCATATACCTGTATTTCTTGTTTTCTTCGTTGAAAAATAAGAAATGACAAAGTATATTACTGTTGCAAAATCGTGGCAAGAGCTCAACAAATGGCAATTGGAGGAGATTGTAAATCTATTGCTTCATTATGATGAAAAGAGCTTCCATAGATCTTTCAATCGCATGATTTTAATATTATTCCAAAAGAAAAAAACTTTTGGAGCGCATTGAAATTAGGATGGCTACTGAGCAAAGTCCCCCTATCTGGATTATTAGAATTTGGATCCTTCATTTTAGAACCTCCCAAGCTTGGGTCTTTCCCTGAAATTAAAGGCCTAAAAAAGCCCTGCGACCGTCTGGCGGATTTATCCATCAAGCAGTTCAGTTTTATGGATCAGTTCTTTCATCAATGGATGAATACAAAATTGCTAATTTTCTCGGAACTCTTTTTGTGTGAATAAGTTTAAACAACTTCAATATGTATATTTAATTTTCTGAAAAAATGAGAAAGACTTTATTAATATTAGCATATATTAGTGCTACGGTGACTAATTTATTGTTTGCTCAGATGAATGAACATAGTATTCCTTTTTATATGAATAAGGATGGGCATATTATTGTTGAGGCAAAAATAGAGGGAATAGAAGGTAGTTTTATTCTTGATACAGGTGCGGGGCAAAATGTGTTTTTTAAAAAATTTCACAATAAACTGGGCGTAAGAAAATCATGTGGGACTTATAGTGCGCAAAGAAGCACAGGGGAAATTCTAACAGTGCCAATTTATTACTCTGAAGATATAGAAATAGGAAAATTTAGTTTTAAAAATCAAATGTATAGTACATATGATATAGATGTTCCAAATATTGATGGGTTAATTTCTTTACAGCCTTTCAAAAAAAAACTATAACAATTGATTATGAAAGAATGGTCATATCATTTAATAAATTAGACCTATCTGATAAATATAATTATATTAACATTGAAATTAACGATGATGGAATGTCAACAGACATATTTACAAATGTTATATTAAATAATAATATAAAGGCAAAGGTTCTTTTAGATTCTGGAGCAGGGAACAATTCTTTTTGGATAAACTCAAAATATATAAAACGCTTAGGTTTAGATAAAGAGAGGATGGATGTAAAGGTTAAAAAAAGCGAATTTAATAATAACATACAGAGTAGGTTTCACATCGGAAATATAGAATCTATCAAAACTCAAAATAATTTATCAAAAAAAGAAAATCCTAGAGTTCTTTTTGTAGATGAATTGATATATGATGGAAAGACAAGTATAGAGTGGTTAGGAAAAATAATTTCAATAGATTTGATAAACAAAAAAATATATATTCTACAATAGAAATTTAGTTTTTCACTCTTTTTTTCTCTTCATTGTGTAAACTCCCCCATAAATAGTACGACTATAATTTAGACAAAAAGTTTAAATTTAGGATTATATATTATGAAAAAGAAACAATTCAGTGCGAATCAGATTTCCAGTATTTTGAAAGAATTCGATAA
>NZ_JAAABJ010000032.1 GCF_009904105.1 Elizabethkingia argenteiflava
CTCATACTTGCTGTTAAACTCGTCCTCCGAGCGCTTGGTTTCGGCATCATACTTCAAGCGAAGATCGTCCATATGATGCTTGGCTATCGCATAACCAGGCATTGTACGAAAGACTTCTTCGAAGCTGAAATAGCCGAAACGGATTGCAGACGGAGCCTCTGCACCCGCAGTAGGAGCAGCAGTAGCCTCACTCGCTTTAGGAGCTGAATTAGCCACCTGCTGGGCAGATGCCAGCACAGGCATCATTGCCAGAACCAAATAAAGGAATGTCTTTTTCATCATGAAGTGTTGGATTAGAATAGGCATATTCATACCTATTATATATAAATACTGAAAAGAGAAACAAGGGCAAGCACTTGTGCCTGCCCCAC
>NZ_JAAABJ010000292.1 GCF_009904105.1 Elizabethkingia argenteiflava
AATACATCTAAGGAATATGCAGAACACGAGTGGCCGATTGATATATTAATCGCTTTTTCGTGGATCATCTTTGGTGTTAACATGTTTGCGACGATAGCCAAAAGAAGAGTAAGACATTTATATGTAGCTATATGGTTCTATATTGCCACTTGGATAGGAGTGGCTTTATTACACATTGTGAATAACCTGGAAGTACCTTTGAATTTCTGGAAATCCTATTCTGCGTATGCAGGGGTTAAAGATGCTATTGTACAATGGTGGTATGGGCATAATGCCGTAGCCTTTGTACTCACCACTCCTATTTTGGGAATGATGTATTACTTTATGCCCAAAGCCGCCGATCGGCCTGTATTTTCATATAAATTATCCATTATACACTTCTGGTCACTGATCTTTGTGTATCTCTGGGCAGGACCTCACCACTTGCAGTATACTGCTCTTCCTGGCTGGGCACAAGCTTTAGGAACTGGTTTTTCAATTATGCTGATCGCACCCTCTTGGGGTGGGATGTTAAACGGTTTGCTTACCCTTAGGGGGGCATGGGATAAGGTAAGAGAAAATCCTGTGCTTAAATTCTTTGTGGTTGCTGTTACCTGTTATGGTATGGCCACCTTCGAAGGACCGCTCTTAGCTACGAAAACATTAAATAAAATCGGGCATTATACTGACTGGGTTATTGGGCATGTGCACTTGGGCGCCTTAGGTTGGAATGGCTTTATGGCCTTTGGGATTATTTACTTTATGGTTCCCATACTCTGGAGAACCAAACTGTGGTCCGTAAAATTAGCCAACTGGCATTTCTGGTTAGGAACCTTAGGGGTGATTTTCTATGCCGTACCCATGTATATTTCAGGATTTACACAAGGTTTAATGTGGAAGCAATTTAATCCCGATGGTACCTTAATGTACAAAAACTGGCTGGATACCGTAACGGCGATTATCCCTTACTATAAATTGAGATTCTTAGGCGGTTCATTTTATTTAACAGGTGCTATCCTGATGGTGGTAAACGTAGTTAAAACCATTAAACAAGGCTCTTTTCAAAAAGATGTGGCTGCCGAGGCTCCTGCACTGGCCAGAATTAGCCCTGACAGAAAAGCTGGGGAAGCTGTTCACCTTTGGATAGAGAGAATGCCTTTTATACTTTCTGTAGGTGCTTTTATCACCCTATCCATAGGAGGAGCCGTGGAGATTATCCCTACTCTGACCATGAAGAAAAACGTACCTACGATTTCAGCTGTGAAACCTTATTCACCATTAGAGTTAGAGGGTCGTGACTTGTATATCCGTGAGGGATGTAATTCTTGCCACTCCCAAATGATTCGTCCTTTCCGCGATGAAATTGTGAGATTTGATAGTAAAAACGGACAGTATTCTAAAGCAGGTGAATTCGTATACGACAGACCTTTCCTATGGGGATCTAAAAGAACAGGACCCGATTTACAGAGAGAAGGAAACCGAAATCCCGATTCCTGGCACTTCAAGCATATGTATAACCCTAGAAGTACTTCACCAGGCTCTATTATGCCGCGCTTCCCTTGGTTAATTGCGAATCAATTGGATCGCTCCGAGATGGTTAATAAAATGAAGTTGATGAAAAATGCCTTTAGTGTTCCTTATACAAAGGGTCAGATCGACTCGGCAACTGCATGGGCCAATAACCAGGCCAAAAGCATTACCACCAAAATTTACGCAGAAGCTGCGGATATTAAAGAACAGGTAGAAAAAGAGCAAGCTCTGAAAGGAAATAAATTTAT
>NZ_JAAABJ010000293.1 GCF_009904105.1 Elizabethkingia argenteiflava
ACGATAACCACCATCAGCCAGAATAACTTTAATGCCACAAAGCATTTCTTTTAACACGCGCATAAGTAAAATAACAGCCTTACTATCATGTATATTAGCCATTGTAACCATGATTGCAATTAAAAAACCATTTTTATCAACGACCACATGAAGTTTTATGCCCTTAATCTTTTTATTGCCATCAAATCCTTTTAATGACCGGTTATTGCCACAGCGAATACTCTGGCTGTCCATAATACCAAGCGATGGCTCTGATTTTTGTCCTAGTTTTACTCGAACTTTGCCTCGTAAATGTTCCAACAGTAGTTCGAATTGCCCCATATCTGCCCACTTTTTATAATAATAGTACACCAGTTGCCACTTGGGGAAATCTTGGGGAAGCATACGCCATTGACAACCTGTTTTAACAAGGTAAAGAATACTGTTCCAAATAATCCGTAGATTATGTTTTCGTTTTCTATCATCAA
>NZ_JAAABJ010000294.1 GCF_009904105.1 Elizabethkingia argenteiflava
GAATTGTTTCTTTTTCATAATATATAATCCTAAATTTAAACTTTTTGTCTAAATTTTAGTCGTACTATTTATGGGGGAGTTTACATAGGGTAATACATTTTATTTTTGGTATTTTTTCTGATTTTTCCTTTCAGATTCCCAATTAAATTGGCTGTTTAAATTATTTTTTCTAATCTCGATGAGAAACTCAAAAAAGACATTTAATTCGTCCCAATTGTTTTTCCATGATGGTATGGCATATAGATATTTGCTTTCCCA
>NZ_JAAABJ010000295.1 GCF_009904105.1 Elizabethkingia argenteiflava
ACAAAGGTTATCTGAGTATTGATTATCAAAGAGACTTATTTACTTACAACCAGATTAATATGGAAGTACCTATGCGAAAAAATCAACATGGATATAATCCGCAGCCTTATATTTTTAGAAAATACCGAAAGCCCATCGAAACCTTATTTTCGCAATTATGTGATCAGTTTATGATTAGAAGAAACTATGCGAAATCCTTTGATGGCTTTAAGAACAGAATATTATCTAAGATAATGGC
>NZ_JAAABJ010000296.1 GCF_009904105.1 Elizabethkingia argenteiflava
ATGGGCATCTGATAAGTCGGTTAAGTACATGGTTTTAAAGTTTTATCACTTCAAAGAACGTAACACTAAACTTCTTTTAGATGCCCTTATTATTTTTTTTCGCTTATTTTTAAACAGGCTCTTATATAAATTTATCAATTTAGGGTAATAAATTCCCGGAATTGATAAATCTTGGAATAAAATACTTGGAATAAAATACTTGGAATATTATACAGGCTTAAATATATTTGCCCTCTATAAACTATAAATGAAAAATATACTTTCTATATTTTGTATTACTTGTTCAATTTTCGTTTTTTCACAAGAGAAAAAGAATGATTCTATCAATATGATAGTAAAGAAAGAAATACAAGAAGTTGAAATAACGGCTAAAAAAAAGCTTGTAGAAAGAAAAATAGACAGGTTGGTTTTTAATGTTGCGAATTCTACTTCGGCAGCGGGAGGAGATGCCATGGATGCATTAAGAGTAACCCCCGGTGTAAAAGTAATGAACGAGAAAATATCAGTCATTGGCAAAAACGGAATATCTATACTGATAGATGGTAAGATCGTGCAGCTCTCTGGGGATGATCTGGCAAATTTCTTAAAAACCATTCCATCTGATCATATCAAAAGTATAGAAGTAATTACCACCCCACCCGCTAAATATGACGCACAAGGAAATGGAGGACTTATTAATATTGTACTCAAAAAAACTAAAAAGAATAGTTGGAATACTACTGTGAGATCATCTTATAAACAAGCGACTTATCCAGCAGGAAACCTTGGGGCAGATTTTAGTTTTCAAAAAAATAAAGTATCTCTGTTCTCTTCTATCAATACCGGAGATGGAATTAAGAAAAATATAGACAACAGCCGCTTTTATTATCCGGCAGAAAGATGGGAAAATAAAAATCCCCGAAAAATTCAGAATAAATTTCTATCTGCAAGCTTGGGACTTGATTATAATCTTACCAATAAGCTTTCAGCAGGATTTCAATATTTAGGAAGTTTTTCCGAAATGAGGATTAAGGAAAATAATACGGCATCCTATCTCTATGATGCTCAGGATTATTTAAAATCATATATCACTTCAAAGGCAAAAAGTTATGAAAAGCCAAATTTAAATCAATTTAATTTTCATACTGTATATCAATTAGATTCTTTAAGGAAAAAAATATCTTTTGATATAGCTTATTTTTCATTAAAGGATAAAAACATCCGAGATTATAATGGTAATTCTTGGAATCATCATGATGTATCACAATCTTACTTTGCAGCAATAAACAATAACACTCAAAATATTACAAACTACTCAGGAAAAATAGATGTTGAGTTTCCATTAGAATGGGCAAAACTTACATTTGGAGGTAAAGTTTATCAGTCTAATACCAATAACAATCTTATTTTTTATGACAATAGTTCTGGTGTACCTGTTATAGATATAAATCAAACCAATGAATTTGATTTTACAGAAAACACACAAGCTTTATATTTTTCAACAAACAGAAAATTCGGGGATAGATGGGAAGCCAATGTAGGGCTACGGGCTGAGAATACCCAGATAAAAAGTTATTCTAAAAACCTTGACCAGAAAAATAACAATACCTATTTTCAACTTTTTCCTACGGCCTATCTTGCTTATAAACTAAACGATAAACACTCATTTAATCTCACATACAGCAGGAGAATTAACAGGCCAAACTATGACCAGGTGAATCCTTTTAGAATATATCATAACCCCTATTCATACGTAGAAGGTAATCCTTTCCTAAAGCCTTCTTATACAAGTAATTTCGAGTTTATATATATATTTGATAATCTGGAATCCAAAATATACTACTCTTATGAAAAAAATGGTTTTGAGCAACTGGGGATATTAGATAGCAATACAAAAATCACGCGTTACTTTGTTTTAAACTTCCTTAAAACCTATGATATTGGCCTTACGGAGAACATCTCTTTTAATCCTTTAAATTTTTGGACAATAACCAATACATTTGATGTCAATTATACCAAATCTACATCAGAGATTCCTGTAACCTTAGGTTCACTAAATGGCTGGAATACCTATCTTTCTACAGATAATGAATTTTCTTTAAACCCACAAAAAAACTTATCTTTTAATATAGGATACTGGATAAGTTTTCCCGGGGTAAGCGGAGTGTATAAAGTGGGGACTAATCAATCCTTATATGCAGGGCTTAGATTTTTAATGTTAGAAAAAAAATTACAACTTTCGATTATTGCAAATGATATTTTAAAAACACAAAAAGCTATTTATACTACTTATTCAAATGGGATAAAATCTACATATCGTAATTACTATGATACACAATATTGCACAGTATCGTTATTATATAAATTTGGTAACCAAAAGCTTAATGTTGCAAAGCATGATTTTGGTAATCAGGAAGAAAAAAACAGAACCGGAAAATAAATTTGAATTATTTTGCTTTTTGTAAGTGTACAGTACGAGAAGACAATAATAAATAGCTAGCAAAGGATTATATAACAAAACAAACGATTAATCAAAACCTTTTGTGTACTTAGAGATTAGAAAGGAAAAAAGATTGTTTTATATGGTTAAGAAGCACTATACGTATTTAACTTATTGTTAGTTATTTAAATATATTACTACAGCTAAGCAAATTAGGATGCCAAAATATCTGATCTGGATTTGCTGGTGCTTAATATTACTGCAGAGTATGGGTTAATTAATTCTGAATTACATTTATTTAGGGGGGAGGAACGGATTTATAAGGCGAAATTTAAAGAAGTATATACAATAGCAGAAAAGAAAACCTTTCCGCTACATAATAAGAGAGGTGTAATCTATAAATATTTGGATTACAAACTGTTGAGATTTATAAAATAAGCTGGGCAAAACGTTTATCAATTTGTTCTACGGTCTATGAAATAGGGTATTTTGTCTTTAATAGAGGTTTAAGTGGTTTGAAAGTTAATTTGTCCTCCTTAGGTAATTCAGGTGTTATTCCAATTCGAGATAAAAAGGCTTGATATTGTACTGAATTAGGCGGTTTAAAATAGATTTTTTTATTTAAAAAAATCTATTTTTGTAGCATGTCAAATCAACTAGGGAACTTACTTACACTAAATACTTTTGGAGAGAGTCATGGGATAGCTTATGGAGGGGTTGTTAACAATTTTCCAGCCGGACTTCTTATCGATTTTGAGGCCATACAGCATCAGTTGGATCGTAGGAAACCCGGGCAATCTGCTATTGTAACACAGCGTAAGGAAAGCGATAAGGTAAAATTTTTATCCGGTATTTTTGAAGGCAGAAGCACTGGTGCTCCTATAGGTTTTATCATCGAAAATGAGAACCAGAAGTCTAGGGATTATGATCATTTAGCTCAGGCTTATCGTCCGTCACATGCAGATTATACTTATGATCAGAAATTTGGTTTTCGGGACCATCGTGGTGGTGGGAAATCATCTGCACGGGAAACAATTAACTGGGTGGCAGCAGGATCTCTGGCGAAACAATTGTTAGGTGGTATAGAAATTCAAGCCTATGTTTCTTCGGTTGGGGATATTTTTTGTGATATGCCCTATCAGGAATTAGATTTGAGAAAAATAGATGATAATATCGTCCGTTGTCCTGATGAGGAGACAGCTCTTAAAATGATTGATAGAATTAAAGAGGTTAAAAAGCAGGGTAATACCATAGGTGGGAGTATTACCTGTGTGGTAAAAAATGTACCTGCTGGTTGGGGAGAGCCGGTTTTTGGGAAGCTTCAGGCAGAATTGGGCAAAGCCATGCTCAATATTAATGCGTGTAAGGGATTTGAATACGGTTCTGGATTTTCTGGGGCAGAAATGTTGGGAAGTGAACATAATGATTTATTTAATGAGAACGGAACTACTCAAACCAATCTTTCGGGGGGCATACAAGGAGGCATATCCAATGGGATGGATATTTATTTTCGGGTAGCGTTTAAACCAGTGGCTACCATTTTGCGTCCTCAGGAAAGTATAGATAAGGAGGGTAAAAGGCTAACGGTTGAAGGAAAAGGCCGCCATGATCCGTGTGTTTTACCCCGGGCAATCCCCGTGGTAGAAGCATTGACCGCATTTGTGCTGGCAGATATGATGTTAATCCATAAAACGAGAAAATTATAATTATATGGATATAAAAAAATTTTGGCAACAATCCGTAACTTTTGACGAATATCTTAAAAATGCAGAAGAAAGGCTTCAAAAACCTAAAAATCAACAGGATGTTGACTTTAAAGATTATTATAAATTAGGACTCCAGCGAATGCATAGGATGCTGGAGAAATACTGTCCCGACGAACAGCAATTACAAGAGCTTAGGCGTAAAAACTTTAAAGGTAAAATATTAGTGATTTGCGAAGCATGGTGTGGAGACGGGAGCCAAGCCCTACCTGTGGTGGAAAAATTTTTTAAAGATTACGAAGTCCGAGTTTCCTATCGAGATCAAGAGCCTTCACTAATAGATTCTTTTTTAAGCAATGGAGGTAAGTCAATTCCCGTTATTATCTTTTTAGATGAAGATTTTAAAGTACTAAACCACTGGGGACCTAGGCCTGCCTATGGAATAAGCCTTCTGAATAAGCATAAAAATGATCCCGAGGCCTATCCGAAAGATGATTTTTATAGAGATTTACAAGCCTATTATGCCAAAAATAAAGGGTATGATACGATTGAAGAATTATTAACGCTGATCTAGTTTATGAAAAATTCAAAAAAAAAAATATGGATATTTTTAGGGGCGGTGGTGGTTATTTTAATTTTACTGCTTCCAGGTTTGAGAAGCTTTTTAAAAGACCAATTAATGATGAAACCGGCTATAGAAAAACTTAATAACGAAATTACGGTCACCGATTCGGAGTACGATATCCAACTAAAAGGCATTAACACCCCTGATGCGAATCTTAAAGATTTTCAAGGGAAAGTGTTATTTCTAAATTTTTGGGGGACCTGGTGTCCGCCATGTAGACACGAATGGCCCAGTATTCAAAAATTATATGGATTGAAAAAAGACAAAATGCAGTTTGTACTTATAGCCATGCAGGACCAAGAAGCAGATATTCTTAAGTTTCTCAAAGAGGAGAATTATACCGTACCTGTTTACATAGCCCAAAGTCTGCTTCCTGAAAAATTCCTGGTAAAAATTTTCCCTTCTACTTTTATCATTGATAAGAAGGGAAGGATTCTAAAAAAAGAGGAAGGAGCTGAGGATTGGAGTTCAGCTTCCAACCAGACATTTATTGATACCATAGTCCAATAAAAAGCGCATATGGATGAGGTTTTCTTTTCTTTTCTTTATCTTTGATAAAACAATAAAAAGATACAAATGGCATCAAAAATCAAATTAATAAAAGAAGTATTTCGGTACAAAGATTTTATAAAGAGAATGCCGGATTTAGTGAGAATGGTGAAACGCATATCCAAGGGGGAATACAAGCCTAAGATCAGAAGTTTTATCCTGCCAGCACTAGCGATTTTATATGTACTATCACCAATTGATATTATTCCCGATTGGATTCCTGTTATAGGAGCAATGGATGATATAGCAGTATTATCCTTAGCCATTCCTGCACTGATAAGGGAATTAGAAAAATTTTTAATCTGGGAAAAAGAGCGAAATAGTGGAATAAAAACTATAGAAGTGAATAGTGACTAAAAAAACAATAACTAGAAAAAAGGCGCCTATACATAAAGGTGCATTTATGGTCGGAAGATTTTTCTTCCGACTTTTTATTGTCTTATAAAAAACATTTTAGCCTCTATATTGACAAGTATCGACAGGATATGAGGTCGTTTTTTTGTAAAATATCACCTTCAGGTGTACAGTTTTTTTATAGCTCACAAATTCGCTTCCGAAGAAGAGCCTTTTTTGGAGGTTATCAAGGGTATTGCTAAATTAGGATAGTTTTTTTATCTTTACTAAAGAAAAACAATGGATAGTCCAAAATGTCATGAGTCTGAAAAAGTAAAAGACGGTATCGTCAGTAATCTTGAAAGATACAAATGTAAAAAT
>NZ_JAAABJ010000297.1 GCF_009904105.1 Elizabethkingia argenteiflava
CGGGATCTTTCATTCGTATGATTTTTCCCCTGCAAATGTCCATGATGTGAACGACTTGAATGATGTGAAAAATAATTTTAAAAATTGTTTATTAATAGGAGATAGAGGATATATTAGCAAAGAATTCAAAGTTGATTTATTCAACTATTCAAAGATAAAACTGTCTGTTGCGATGAGAAAAAATCAACACGATTTTGTAGCATTTTCAAAAATAAAATCCAGAATCAGAAAAAGAATTGAAACTGCACTTTCTCAACTCAATGGAGAGTTCTTGATTCAGATTAATCTAGCAAAAACTTTTCAAGGTTTAGCCACTAGAATTGCTTCAAAAATAAGCGCTTTTACAATGATTCAGTATCTGAATTTTTTCGTCTTCAAAAGAAAGATAAACAAAATAAAAGTTAATTTGGGCTAAATGCAAAACAGGTTAGGTGTAAGTAATTTTACTCCTATAATGCAACATTTTATCCTAGCGAATGCTCCTAGAGTGCAAATATTTTTTTTCGTTTGCCTATTTTTATAAATATAGAAGTTAAAGAATAGAACATATCTTTCAATATCGGCCCATCATGAAAATAGCTTTCTTTAATTGCTGCAATAATAAAGTATCCATGGAGCATGCTTCCTTCAATAAAATAATGAATTATATAGAATACTCCCCGACTCAAATTTAAATCGGGAAGCATCTATAGATTTTCGAAAAGTTTGGTTTGTATATTTTTAATTTGCTACATCACTAATAAATTTTATACGTAGCATTCGAATTTCCTCATCGGAAAGGTCATTAGAAAATTCCGAGCACAACGTCTTCATGCTATCACTCTCGGATTCCATCATAAATTCCATAAATGCATCTACAATATCCTCGTCAATATTTTCGTCAATATAGTAATCTATATTCAACTTGGTCCCCTGATAAACAATACTTTCCATCTCGGAAAGCAAATCGTCCATACTGAGGTTTTTCGCTTTTGCGATATCTTCTAAATCGATTTTCTTATCGGTACTTTGAATAATAAAGACTTTATGACTAGATTTATTAGCTACTTGTTTGAGCACCATATCATCTGGGCGCTCAATGTTATTTTCGTCTACATATTTTTTAATAAACGCTGCAAATTCTTTCCCGAATTTTTTTGCTTTTCCCTCTCCGACTCCATAAATCTTGGAAATTTCCTCAATACTCACAGGGTATTGAACTGTCATATCTTCCAAACTCGGATCTTGAAAAACAGTATAAGGTGGAATTTTATATTTCTGTGCGACTTTTTTTCTAACTTCTTTTAAAAGACTAAACAATTGATCATCCAAACCTTTCAAGCTACTCGCTGTTGCTATTTCTGAAGATAACTTAGCGGTTTCGGCAAGATTATAGATTCTGTCTTCGGCTATTTGAAATGTTGGCAGTATTTCTCCCTCAATATAATCCAATCCTTTTTTAGTAAGCTTCAATACTCCATACGTCTCTATGTCTTTTAGTAAAAAATCCTGAACTATCGCCTGACGAAAAATTGATTTCCAATAATTATCTTGTCGATCTTTTCCGATGCCAAAGTGTTTGTTATTCTCCAAACGATAAGATTTGGTGACTGCATTTTCCTTACCTACGATTACGGACACCAAATCCTTTGCCCTGAATTTTTGTCCTAAATCATTTACTAAATTGAGTACTTTTTTCAGATCTTCACTAGCATCTTTTAAAATAGGTGGGTTTATAGAGTTATCACACATTTTAGCACCTAAGCCATTAACAGGATCAAAGGTTTCTCCAAAGTAATATAATAAATATTGTCGTCTGCTCATAGACGTCTCTACGTAACCTACCACTTCATTAAGCAACTGAAGTCCTATTTCCCGCTCTGAAACAGGTTTTTGGGCCAGAAATTTCTCCAGCTTTTCAATGTCTTTGGGATCGTAGAATGCGATACAATGTCCTTCTCCTCCATCTCGACCTGCTCTCCCTGTCTCTTGATAATAGCTCTCTAAACTTTTAGGAATATCATAGTGAATCACAAACCGCACATCGGGTTTATCAATTCCCATCCCAAAAGCAATGGTAGCAACGATCACATCGACTTCTTCCATTAAAAATTTATCCTGATTGGCCACCCGCGTTTTGGCATCTAAGCCCGCATGATAAGGTAATGCATTTACCCCGTTTACTTGCAACAACTGGGCAAACTCTTCCACCTTTCTTCTACTCAAACAATAGACAATCCCCGATTTTCCCTTTCGGGATTTAATGAACTTAACAATTTCTTTATCTATATTAATTTTAGGCCGAATCTCATAAAATAAATTCGGCCTATTGAAAGATTCTTTATAGACGAGTGCATCGGACATCCCTAGTGTTTTTTGTATATCATCTTGTACCTTAGGGGTAGCGGTTAAGGCAATAATGGGTACATTTGCTATTTTGTCTATAATATTTTTGAGGTTTCTGTATTCGGGTCGAAAGTCGTGGCCCCATTCCGAAATACAATGGGCCTCATCTATCGCGAAAAAGGAGATAGGGACTTCCTTAAAGAAATCAATATAATCTTCCTTGATCAGAGATTCCGGAGCGACATAGAGCAGCTTTGTCCTACCGTTTCGAATATCATCCATCACCATTTTCGTCTGCGCTTTACTCAACGAAGAGTTGAGTACATGAGCAACCCCTTCTTCCGAAGATAGCCCATTAATTGCATCCACCTGATTTTTCATTAAAGCTATAAGTGGTGATACCACTATCGCTGTTCCCTCGCTCATTAAAGCTGGAAGCTGATAGCATAATGATTTCCCTCCACCTGTTGGCATCAGAACAAAAACATCTTTTCCTTCTAAAAGTGACGATATGATTTGTTCTTGATATCCTTTAAATGTTGAAAAACCAAAATACTTTTTCAGAGACTCCGCTATGTTCGCAGAATTTGTATTCATCCTTTGATTTAAGTTTACTAAATTTGCATTTAATCAAAGATACTCAAATTAATCTAACAAAGCAATATCACACCTTGAAAACCGAAGAAATTATCGATCTTGCCAAAAAAACATTTTCCATAGAAATCCAGGCACTAGAGAAAACAAAAAATATTTTAAATGAGAATTTTTCTCAAGCTGTCAACAGCATCTTCAATGCGCAAGGAAAATTAGTCGTGGTAGGCATCGGAAAAAGTGCCCATGTCGCTAATAAAATAGTGGCTACACTTAATTCTACAGGAACTCCTTCACAATTTTTACATGCTGCAGAGGCTATTCATGGTGATTTAGGCCTGCTCTCCAAAGAAGATGTGGTACTGTGCATTTCGAATTCTGGAAATTCTCCTGAAATAGTCAATTTAGCACCTATTCTTAAAGGCTATTCTTGTTGCTTAATCGGTATGACAGGTAACATAAACAGCAAGCTGGCAGAAGCTGCAGATATCATCATCAGTTCCTGGGTGGAACAGGAAGCTTGTCCTAACCAATTAGCACCCACTAGTAGTACTACCGTACAGATGGCACTTGGCGATGCTTTAGCCGTGTGTTTAATGGAATTAAGAAACTTCAGTAATACTGATTTTGCCAAATACCACCCAGGGGGCTCTTTAGGTAAAAACCTTACCGCTACAGTCGCTCAATTTCTTTCAGACCATAAGCCTGAAGTGCATAAGGACGCCAATATGCGAGAAATCATTATCTCCATCAGTGCTTCAAAACACGGAATTACTGTTGTTACAGACAGAGAGAAGATAATAGGCGTTATAACCGATGGCGATTTAAGGAGAATGCTCATGCAAAACGATGAAATATCGGGTATTACAGCGCAACAAATCATGAGTAAAAATCCGAAAACTATAGAAAAGAAAGCATTGGCAAAAAGCGCTATGGAGCTATTAAAAATGAATAATATTGGCCAGCTTGTGGTCACTGATAATGGAAAATATACGGGTATTATAGATATTCATAAACTCTTAGATGAAGGTATTGTTTAAAGATGAATGAAATTAAAGAAAAAAAAGAAATGTCCTTTTTGGGACATATCGGCGAACTAAGAGGACATTTAATCCGTTCTATTTTAGCCATTGCCATTGGAGGCTTAGCCATTGGATTTAATATCAATTGGGTGATGGACCATATTTTATTCGGTCCAACGCGTCCTGATTTTTTAACTTTTAAAGTCGTTAACCACTTTTCTCAAATCATATTTGGACATGATACCATTGATCTTCCTGAAAAATTCCCCATCCAGGTGAGGCGGTTATTTGAACAATTTAATGTTATGATGGCGGTTTCCATTGTTGGAGGTATTATTATCGCCTTTCCCTATATTGTGTGGGAACTCTGGAGGTTTATCAGTCCCGCATTACATGAGCACGAAAGAAAAAATTCTATTTTTGTGATTAACAGTACGTGGTTTATGTTTATGCTAGGGGCATTAAGTGGTTATTACCTGGTTATGCCCTTTGTTATCAATTTTGGTTATTTCTTTAACATTTCCGAGACTATTCGTGTGGATATCGACCTGTCCAGTTATATTACAATCTTTTTACAGGTGGTATTGGGGATGGCTATTATTTTTCTGTTCCCTATCTTAGTCTATGTATTAACCTCAATGGGAATTTTAACTCCTAAATTTTTAATCACTTATAGGCGGCATGCTATTGTAGTCATTATGGTGGTGGCCGCTATTATAACCCCTGCCGATGTCCTGAGCATGTTAGCGGCGGCCTTTCCGCTATTAATTCTCTACGAAATAAGTATATTTATGTCTAAATTAATGGAAAAAAGAATGAAAAAAAGAGAGAAAATATAAACAGACTCATTACACTCACTCAAATATACCACCAATTCACCTTATGAAAACTACCATCACACCTCTATTTCTTTTATGCTGTAGCCTGGGATATGCCCAAAACAAAAACGCTTTTGGCGATACGCACTCTCCTTTTACAAAACAAGATTCGTTATTTGGATCTAACTCACAGTATAGAAATTTTTGGAAAGTAAATAAATACGATATTGAGGCTGAACCCCAGTTCGAAAAAAAGAGTGTAAAAGGAAGCAATAGGATCAGCTTTAAAATCACTCGTGATATTAGCGATCCTACATTTCAGATCGATATTCAACAGCCGATGAAGGTTTTTAATATTATGAGTGATTTTGAAATTGTTTCTCAAAAAAGAGAGGATAATTTTTTGTTTATCCAGGCCAAAGGAGATTTTAAAAAAGGAGACGAATACTTTATTAATTTAAATTTCGAAGGATATCCCAAAATTGCCCGTCACGCCCCATGGGATGGAGGCTGGATCTTCACTAGTGATAAATCCGGAAATCCTTGGATCACCACAGCTACTGAAAATATAGGAACCAGTGTATGGCTTCCGACTAAGGATTACTGGGGAGATGAACCCGATCAAGGGATGACGTTTACTCTTATTAGCCCTCAAAAACTGATGGGAATCTCTAATGGGCGACTCATTAGCCATAAAATAGAGAATAATAAAAATATTTCCATTTGGGAAGTGAAAAATCCTATTAACAATTATAGTATTACACCTTACATTGGTGATTACATTCATTTTACAGACTCTTTTAAAGGTGAAAAAGGCATATTATCGCTTGACTACTATGTTATAAAAGAAAACTTAGCAAAAGCCAAAAAACAGTTTTCACAGGTTCAAAGCATGCTAAAAGCCTTTGAACATTGGTTTGGGCCCTATCCCTTTTATGAAGACGGTTATAAGATTGTAGAAAGTCCGCACCTGGGAATGGAACATCAGAGTGCTATTGCCTACGGAAATCAATATGAAAACGGATATTTGGGTCAAGATATTTCGCATACGGGTATTGGTTTAAAGTTTGATTTTATTCTCATTCATGAAAGCGGACACGAATGGTTTGCCAACAATATTACCGCTCAAGATACTGCTGATATGTGGATACACGAAAGCTTCACCACCTACGCGGAAACTTTATATGTAGAGTATCTATGGGGGAAAGAGAACGCCAACCAATACATTATAGGACAAAGACTTAACATCAAAAATGACAGCCCTATTATTCCCGCTTACGGATTAAGAGCCTACGGCAGTGAAGACATGTACAGTAAGGGTGCCAATATGCTGCATACCATACGTCAGGTGATCAACGATGATGAGAAATTTCGACAGCTCTTAAGAGGACTAAATAAAAAATTTTATCACAAAACCGTTACAGGGAATGAAATACAAGAATATATTAATCAGCAATCGGGAATAGATTTCTCATCCGTATTTAAGCAGTACCTCTGCACGACTCAAATTCCCAAATTAGAGTATAAGCAGCAAGATAAAAAAATTTCTTTTAGATGGGCAAATACTGTTGAAAATTTTAAACTTCCTCTCCATATAAAGGATTCAAAAATCATTATAAACCCTTCTCATCAGTGGACCACAATCAAATTAAAGGATAAGTCCCCGATTGAATGGGATCCCAATTATTATGTAGAATATATAAAGGTGGAATGATTTTCTATAAATACAATAGAGTACCTCGGTGAGGTACTCTATTGTATTCGAATACGATTTATTTTCTAAAGTATAGCTTCTCTTACTCTGGTTAATCTTTCCAACAAACCTTCCAAAAGATCTAATCTTAACATATTGGCACCATCAGATTTGGCCTTAGCTGGTTCGGGGTGGGTTTCTATAAAAATACCATCAGCACCTACAGCTATTCCAGCTTTCGCTATGGTTTCTATCAGTTCAGGTTTACCTCCGGTAACCCCAGAACTCTGATTAGGCTGTTGTAAAGAATGGGTAACATCTAAGATAGCTGGTGCATATTGGCGCATGATAGGAATACCACGAAAGTCCACTACTAAATCAGTATACCCAAAAGAGTTTCCTCTTTCGATAATAGCCACTCTGGAATTACCGGATTCTTTAATCTTATCGACAGCAAATTTCATGGATTCAGGAGAAAGAAATTGTCCCTTCTTAAGCGTGATTGCTTTTTGAGTTTGCGCCGCAGCCATAAGCAAGTCTGTCTGGCGAACCAAAAATGCAGGTATCTGCAATACATCTACATATTGTGCGGCTAAAGCCGCATGTTCGATTTCATGAATATCCGTAGTAGTGGGGATATTAAATTTTGCACCGACTTTCTTTAGAATTTCCAAAGCTTTAATATCTCCTATGCCGGTAAAACTATCCACTCGAGATCGATTTGCTTTTTTAAAAGAACCTTTAAAGATATAAGGTATATTAAACTGATCTGTGAGTTGCACTACTCTCTCAGCGATCTCCATAGCCAAGTCTTCACTCTCAATAGCACAAGGGCCTGCTATAAGAAAGAAATTTTTAGAATCTTTATATTTAATATTCTCTAATGTCTGAATCATATTTTATTTTAAATTTATTCGTAAAAGCAGAGGAAACAGGGAAATATCATTCTATGATAAATATAATCTGAACCTGCCTCAAAATACCTATTCAGTCCTAAGTTCGTCTTAGGTTTACATAAATGGCGGACAAATTTACAAAAGTATTCTTTATCTATAGAAATCGGAAAATTAATGTGAAACGACTTTCAAACCGATAATCGAGGTTATCAGGGTAAAAAGAAAAAATAACCTCCAAAAACTGGAGGGTTCTTTAAATATACAGATCCCAACAATAACGGTACCGACTGCACCAATTCCAGTCCAAACGGCATAAGCTGTACCTATAGGTAAAGTTTGAGTAGCTTTCACCAATAAAATCATACTCAGAGTTAAGGCCACCAGAACTCCGGCATACCAACCGTAAGACTCTACTCCGGAAGTTGTTTTGGCTTTTCCTAAGCATAAGGTAAACAATATCTCAAACAAGCTTGCAATAATTAAAAAAATCCAATTCATTTTTTATTGTAATAATGAATAACTCAAACTTTATAAAAACACGGGAGGTGCTGCTGCTGCGAACTACAAAGCAATCTTAATAAAAAGAACAATACTCTATAAGTATCGTCCTTTTTATTTTTTTAAACGACTAATTTTAAATAGCTTCACCTCCTTCTCCAGCAGACTAAAGCATTTTTAAATTATTCACTTCCAAATCCGTAAGAATTCTCCAATGCCCCCTCTTTACATTCTTTTTTGTAAGACCCGCAAACATCACACGATCCAGACTCTCCACTTCATAACCTAGCCGCTGAAATATACGCCTTACTACGCGATTCCAGCCGATATGTATTTCTATTCCAACCTCATTTTTAGGTTTCCCCTCAATAAAAGAGATATGATCGACCAAGGCCAAACCTTCCTCAAGACGAATACCGTCTCGAATCAACTGTAGATGTTCTACTGACAGTTTTTTATCCAGGACCACATGGTATATTTTCTTCATCTCAAAAGAGGGATGCGTCAACTTTTTGGTTAAATGTCCATCATTGGTCAAGAGGATTACCCCGGTGGTCTGACGATCTAAACGCCCTACCGGAAAAAGTCTATAAGGAGAGGCATTGGCTACTAAATCCATAACGGTCTTCCGGGCTTTTTCATCTTTTGTAGTAGAGATATAGCCTTTGGGCTTATTTAAGAGAACATATACTGGCTTCTCAGGTGTGATACCTTGACCATCAAAAACGACTCTATCGGTTTTCTGAACCTGATACCCCATCTCGGTAACCACTTTACCATTCACCTCTACTAAGCCTTGTGAAATAAGATCATCCGCTTCGCGACGGCTACAAATACCCGAATTAGCAATATATTTATTGAGGCGTATCGTCTCTTTTTCTGGCTTACTGATGAGTTTATCCAGCTTTCTCTTTAAAATATAACCTTTTACCTTTTCTTGCTGGTCTGCTTTTTTATCAAAAGGTCGTTTAAAGGACTTTGGAGCACCAAACTTACGGTCTCCTTTTTCGTATTTATCTCTGGAATCAAAATTTTTATCTCCTCTTTCTGAGGAGGATGCAGAGCGATCATTTTTACCAAAAGAAGCTCTTCTATCCTCTTGCCTGCCGTCTCTCTGTCTGTTTGAAAAATTTTTACGTTCCCTGCTCATTTATTTATTTTCAGCAAAGTTACGAAAAAATTAAAACGGGTCATTGAAGATATGCGATAATTCCATCTATCAACATACAGAGAATTCCTATAAATACCCAAAGACGGAGTAAATTCAAAGCTGAGAAACTATAAAACTTAGATTTATTAAGCAAGAGATACACAATTACAATCTGAAGTAGCATCCCTACAGAAAAATAGCCCGACATCCAATTATGGAGGTGGTGGTGATCAACGATTATAGCAGACACATACAGGTTGAGGACGACCAAAACTATGGTGATCGCCTTAGCGGCCTTTATCCCAAAGGTGTTAGCAAGCGTATCGTAACCAAAAATACGATCGGCATGAAAAGTTAAAATATCTTTTATAATATCAATACTCGTTAAGATGAGAAAAAGAAATACAGACATCAACATAAGCTGAACCGAATACGTCTGATAATAAACCAACATGCCAAAAAAAGGATAGAGGCTAAGCCCTACAAAGCTAAGGTTATTAAGGATTAAAATTTTACTCAATTTATGACTATACAGCCACATGAGAAACTGATAAATCAGAAAAAAAACAAATACCCTATAGGAAATAAAAGCTGCAATTCCTAAGGAAAGAGTATTGAGCAGCAGGTAGGCATATAAAAAATATTTTTGCTTCAAAAAACTCTGAATGCGACTCCTAAACGGACGAGTGATCTTATCTTTTTCACGATCATAGAACTGGTTAATAATACTTCCTGCCGATATGCTTAAAAAGCTACAAAAAATAATACCATGTACCTTGTAGTTGAATACAAAATGCTTAAGGCTTTCTTCCTGGTTAAAAAGAAAAAAGGTCGACACATATAAGGCAAAGATCAATAAAAATGTAACGAAGAACTGCGCACCTAACAAAAAACCAATCAATAAGGATAATCTGGAAAGCAGATAATTCTTCACAGTATTAAAATTTAAACGTTAATCTAAAATCTGTAAATGACTTCTTTCTGGAATCCCTCCAACATTTTCTCTGCCTTATCATAATCTTGTGCAAAACCGAGGATATATCCGCCGCCCCCACTTCCGCAAAGTTTTAGGTAATAGGCATTGGTATCTAATCCTCTTTTCCAGGCCTTGAATAAACTTTCAGGAATCATAGGATTAAAATGTTCGTATACCCAGTAAGATAATTTCTTCAAATCTCTGAAAAAAGGATTCATATCTTTCTTCAGAAAAGCATCAATACAAGCATTGTTATAGCGAATGAATTCATCTTTAAGCGTTTTACGGAATCCTTCGTTTTTTAGCTTCTCAAAGAAAATCTGAACCATGGGACCTGTTTCCCCTATTTTTCCTGAATCGATAAGAAAAATAGCACCTCTCCCCATTTCATTTTCGGGTAGGGCCACTTTGTTTACAGATTCTTTATTTTCTATCAATATGGGTAAATTCATATAACAAATCAACGGATCTACCCCCGAGCTGGTGCCGTGAAAATAAGACTCCAATAGTCCAAAGACTTTCTTAAGAGCCTTCAGCTCGTCTTTACTAATACTTTCGGGTTTTCTTTTGATCAAAGAATATTTTTCAAATATGGCAGCGACTAAAGCACCTGAACTGCCAATTCCATAACCCTGAGGTATATTGGAATCAAAAAACATTCCTTTATCAATATCTTCTATAAACCTCTCAATATCAATTTTAAACTCCTGCGGAATTTTTATATTTGCTAAATATTCTGCATACTTTTTGAGAGATTGATTAGAACTTTTCTCAAAATCTGTTTGCAGTTGGGAGAATTGCAAACAGCCTTTATAGAAGCTATAGGGCAGGGTTAAACCCTGAGAATTTTCAATAATCCCATATTCTCCAAATAACAAAATTTTCGCATAAAATAAAGGGTTGGTCATTCAATTTGCTTTATCTGTTACAAAATTACATTTTTTTTTACTAGATAGACTTTTTTTTAAGGATTTTTAACCTTTTAGCAAATTGTGAATACCCAGTGGAAAAAGTAACTTTTTTTAAACCTTGTATTCTTGGTCTAAAAAAAAATCAATCCTCTGCCTCTGCCTCTTCCATTAACTTTATATAGGTAGCATAGCGCGAATCGAGTATTTCTTCTTTTTCAAGAGCAGCTAAAACGGCACATTTAGGTTCATTAATATGTAAGCAATTATTGAATTTACAATCTTTGGAAAGACTAAAAATCTCAGGAAAGTAATATTGAATTTCTTCTTTTTGTACGTCTATCATCGCAAATTCGCGCACCCCTGGAGTATCGATTACCTGACCACCAAAAGTCCAAAAATGCATTTGAGCATAGGTAGTGGTATGCTTTCCTTTTAAGTGGATATCTGAAATTTCTCCCGTTTTGAGCTTAACTTCCGGATGTAAGGTATTGACCAGAGTGGATTTTCCACTACCTGAATGTCCGAAAAATACAGCGGTCTTATTGTGAAGATAACTCCTAAGCTCTTCCATATGAAAGCCCGATAAAGATGATATTGATAGGCTATTATATCCTATAGACTGATAAAGGGTAGCAAGATCTTCAATATATTCTATTTCTTCAGGCTGCAGTATATCCACTTTATTAAAGAGAATTAAAGGCTGAATGTCATAAGCTTCGCAACATACCAAAAAGCGATCTAGAAAGCCTAAAGAGGTCTCGGGCATTTTAAGACTATACAGTATACAAGCTAAATCAATATTAGAGGCTATAATATGAGCTTCTTTGGAAAGGTTAACCGCCTTTCGGATTAAATAATTTTTACGCGGCTCTATTTTGGTTATCCAGGCCATATGATCCTGCCCTATAGAAAACTCCACAAAATCCCCGACTGCTAAAGGATTAGTCAATCGGGTTTTTATGAGTTTAAATTTACCTCTAATTCGGGCTTCATAAATTCTGCCAGATTCTTCATCCATCACATGATACCAGCTCCCGGTGGATTTTATGATGATCCCCTTCATTCGCAATGCTTATTTTATCATAATATTATTCTGAACATCAATAGACTCTTCGTGAATCGCACTAAATACTTTCTCGATAAACTCTCTTGACATTCCTGTTTCATCCGCTTTCTGAATCGCGTATTCTGCAATCACTTTCCATCTGTCCGGCTGGAAAATAGCAATATTATTCTTTTTCTTCAACGTTCCTATTTTTTCCGAAACCTTCATTCTTTGATTTAAAAGATTAATGAGTTGGAAATCAATATCACTAATGAGTGTTCTATGTTTACCCAGTTCCTCCTCATAACCTGTAATATCTTGATTTCTCATCTTGAGGTTTGTCAATAAATCTGATAGGACTTCAGGGGTAATTTGCTGTGCAGCATCACTCCATGCTTCCTCTGGATAAGGATGGGTTTCAATCATCAATCCTTCATAACCGCAGTTGAGGGCCTCTTGGGAAACGGCTGCTAAACCGGTTCTATTTCCACAAATATGAGAAGGATCTACCACCATAGGAATATTGGGAAACTGTTTTTTAAAATCCAAGGCAATACTCCAATTGGGTACATTGCGATATTTTGTTTTTTGATAATTGGAAAACCCCCTGTGTATAACGCCTAAATTCTCAACACCTTGTCCCAACAACCTCTCCATTGCGCCTATCCATAAGGCTAGATCGGGGTTTACAGGATTCTTCACTAAAACAGGCTTCTTAGTCCCTCTTAAAGCTTGGGCTATTTCTTGAACAGTAAAGGGATTCACCGTAGAACGGGCACCAATCCATAAAATATCCACATCAGCTTCTAAGGCTGCAAATACATGATTGGAATTGGCTACTTCAGTAGCTATTTTAAAGCCATATTCTTCTTTAACTTTTTTTAACCAATTAAGACCAATGACACCTACACCTTCAAATCCATTAGGTTTTGTACGCGGTTTCCAAATTCCAGCTCGGAAGATGGAAACTTTTGCATTACTTTCTTTGATTCTTCTTGCCGCTTCAAGCATTTGCGATTCACTTTCTGCACTGCAGGGTCCCGCTATTACCAGCGGTGACTCGAATTCTGATATCCAATCAGCTTTTACTTCTTTTAAGTTCATATTTAATTTGAAAAATTAGGAAAAATCAAATTTCATTAAATCGTCCAATGCTCTAAGGACGGGATTCTTCTCTGCAAATCTATCAAATAATTTTCGTTTGGTCATGATTTCCCTTTTCAAAGTTTCATCTTCAATATACTTACTCTTAATATGAAAATTATTGACTTTACGTTGAAAGCTAGATAAAAAATCTTTCCTAATCGTTTCAAACTCCGCTTTCGCAGCCTGAGAAGGTACTTTTATATGGATTTTATTTTCGTTTTTTTTCTGTAACCGGCATATTTTTATGGCTGAAAATTTTATAGGATCTTTGTGCTGCAGGTCTTCTAAGAAACCTTCCCATTGCTGTAGCAAGTCTACTTCAGAAAAATGATCAGCAGGAAGCTGCTCTTTTTCTTCTATTTTTTCTATTTTTAGCTCTTGTTTCTTATTAAGCCAGCCTGTAATACTAAAAGACGATAGATCTTCTAAAGGAGAGGTGACTTTCTCAGACTGATTTACCTTCTGAGGAATGGCTTTTTCAACTTTTTCTTTTGAAAATTGTGGATTGGGAGGAGTAAGAAGAGGCTTTTTTTGCTCATTTTTTACAGCGTCTTTGAATAAAGGGGCTAAGATTCTATTTTTTTTTTTTTAGCTACATCACCCGAGGAAAGGGATGCCAATTGCATTAAAGCAATTTCTACAGTGAGTCTCTGATTTTTTGAGTTTTTATAATTAATATCGGCCTGATTACAGATTTCCAAAGCATCTATAAGCTGCTGAGCCGTCCAGTTACGACTTTGTTCCACATATTTTTCTTTGGTTTTCTCACCCATTTCAATTAAGTCGAGGGTTTTAAGGTTTTGCGCCATCATCAAATCCCGAAAATGACTACCCAATCCTCCTATAAAAATATGAGCATCAAATCCTTTACTTACAATTTCATTAAACTGTTTTAAAATTTGCGGTATGTCATTGTTTTGCGCAAGATCTGCCATCCGCAAATAATAATCATAATCTAAAATATTCAGAATTTCAGCCGCTTTCGTCAGACTAATATTTCTCTGGGTAAAAGTCGTCAGGCGGTCAAAAATAGAAAGGGCATCTCGTAATGCACCATCTGCTTTCTGAGCGATCAGAAATAAAGCATCATCTTCATATTGGATATGTTCTTGATCTGCAATTTTTCTGAGATACTGCTGAATGTCCTCAATCTGAATTCTCTTAAAGTCATAAATCTGACATCTGGAGAGAATAGTGGGGATAATTTTATGTTTTTCGGTGGTAGCTAAGATAAAAATGGCATGAGCTGGAGGCTCTTCCAATGTCTTGAGAAATGCATTAAACGCTGCTGTTGAAAGCATATGCACCTCATCTATAATATAAACCTTATATTTCCCTACTTGAGGTGCAAAACGAACTTGGTCGATAAGATCGCGGATATCATCTACAGAATTATTAGAAGCGGCATCTAATTCATAAATATTAAATGCAAAGCCTGTATCATCTGAAGCTCCTGCTTTTTCGTTAATCTTTCTGGCCAGAATTCTCGCACATGTCGTTTTTCCGACCCCTCTAGGCCCACAAAAAAGAAGGGCTTGAGCCAGCTGATTGTTTTCTATAGCATGCTCTAGAGTATCTGTGATATGGGATTGCCCAACAACTGTATCAAACTCCAATGGCCGATATTTACGTGCAGATACTATAAAGTTTTCCATGCTCCAAAAATAGAAAAAAGCAGAATGAAATCAAAAATTTTTCCACTTTCTTTAAGCTAGATTAGCTTTAATTTAATAGGCATGATCTTTCTATCAATATAAAAGTGCCTCCTTATTGAAGACACTTTTATATTCTTATCTAAAGTTAATTGTTATTCTGGGTAATTTTGCTGATAATCTTTTATAGATGCTTCTATTACTTTTTTGGCGTGATCTGCACCATATACATCGTCAATTCTTACCACTGCAGGCTCTGTCGGTAAATTTTTGTAAGAAAGGAAATAATGCTTTAATCGGTTAATCTCTGCTAGTGGAAGGTCCGAAATATTCCTCATGTGACCATATACCTGATCGTCTACTAATACAGCTAAAATTTTATCATCTGCCTCTCCTTTGTCTATCATCTTAAAACCTCCTATGGGGATGGCTTCTAAAATCATACCGCCTCCACTAATGGTATGACTACTTAATACACAAATGTCAAGTGGATCATGATCTCCTTCTTTAACATCTGTAGATCCATTGGCTATGGCTAAATCTTTTACCGCATCTTCACAGTAGGTTTTCGGTACAAAACCATACAAAGCAGGTATAATATTAGAAAACTTCTGAGGCCGATCTACTTTCATATACCCCGTCTCTTTATCCACTTCATACTTGATGGTATCCGAAGGCACAATTTCAACAAATACATTGACAACTTCAGGAGCTTTCTCTCCAGCACTAATACCATGCCAAGGATGCGCTTTAAATTTAGGCTTCATATAATTATTTATTATTTTTTGTTATAAAAATCTCTCGCCTCCCTATTGGAAATATGGAAGCTTAAAAATTAAGACTGCGAAATTACAAATTATTTAAGAGAAAAACATCATTATAATGGGTTCAACATAGCTTTGTAACTATTTAGAATTGAATTTCATATCTTTTAATCTAAAAAAATCCACTTCTAATAAGGCCTATTGATAAAAAAAGTATTGTTATTTGTCAGATCAGGATAGTGATATATATCGTTACAGTATAATAAAAGCCTTTGAAAATATAGAGTTTTTTTAAAATATCATACTAGTTTTTTTTCTTCTTCGGTTTCGGCTTCTTTTTCTTTCTGTTCAGATAGATAATGAAACCCGTGACAGGAAGTGATGCAGCAATAATAGTGGCAAAAAAATAAATAATCCTTCCTGTAATTCCAAAGATACTCCCGGTATGCAGATCATAATTTCTTTTTCTTAATGCCGTTCCGGATTTTATTTTTTTGTCTTTATAAGTTTGATATTTTAAAATCTCTCCTGAATACTGGTCAAAATTATATTGTATATTCTGATAATGCTTATCGGCAAAAGTTACCTGAGCATAATATGTTCCTTCCTCGGTTTTAGGAAAATTGATAAGAGCAGATTCTTTACCAGAGAGATTTTTCTCTACTATTTTAAATATCCGGTCCGATATATTGTGAGGAAGTGGCGATCCTTTAGAAGGAACTTTGCTTTTTGCCCTTTGTTCAGTTTGTCCATTTCCGTTTAATGTTTTTATGATCCATTTATCCAACCCTTTAAAATTCCATATCAAAGCAGCGTACGAAATGAGCAATAAAGGAATGATCGCATAAAACCCCAATACATTATGGAGATCATAATTAATTCTTTTCCAGTTCGCTGATATTTTGATAAAAAACATTCCTTTCAACATATTCTTGCTCATCTTTCGAGGATACCAGATCACCAGTCCGGAAAAAAGAATAACTGCAAATATAAGAGTGGCATAGCCTGTTATCGTCTTTCCAATTTTTTCACCTAACAGGAGCCTTCGGTGAAGGTTTAATACGATTTCAAAAAAGTCTTTTTTGGCATCTTCCAGTCCAAGAACCTGTCCATTATAGGGGTCAATATATACTCTGTAGTAATATAGATAAGAACCCCAGAAAGTCATGGCTTCATGATCCATTTTCAGCGACCGGAACGCATAGCTTCGCGAAGGGTTTGAGGAGACCTCTACCCTACTTACTTTCAATCCGTTGGGAAGTGCTTTTTCGGACTGTAGCTTAAGGACTGAAAGAGGTAATTTTTGTTTTTTTATTGTTTTTACATAATATTTCTCAGGATATATCCACTGTTTTAGTTCTTTTTCAAATGATAATATACAACCGGTTGCCGCCAATATAAAAACTATAAGCCCGGACATAAGTCCGAGCCATAGATGTAACTGATAGGCTATTTTTCTAAATTTAAGTTTCATTATTAAAATTTAAGGCTTACCTCTGCAACAAAATTCCGGGGCATTTGAGCCACTACGACTCCTTGTCCTGCAAAATATTGAGCATTGCCTAAATTGTTCATTTTAAATCCTAGTCTATATCTTTCTTTTTCATAAGACAATGAAGCATTGATTAAAGTGTAAGCAGGAAATGTAAATTGTCCGGTTGTTGCTTTGTCTTCAGAGACTTGTGCACCTACCCGATTCAATCCAAAACCAAATCCGACACCCTGAAAATCACCATACTGAATCACATAACTTATCCATGAATTAAATACATTGGCAGGTCCTGCAGATCCTGGACGACGTCCTTCCACTGTAGCCTCGGATTTTACATACTTGCTGTCATTATGGGCATATCCTGCCATAATATTTAAACCATGAACAGGATTAGCAACAGCTTCAATATCAATCCCTTTACTCCTTTGTTCTCCATCTTGGATAATAATATTATAGCTTTTTCCATTTTGAACTACTTCAATTCCTCTCTGTATATTGTCTACTAGGATATCATAATACCCGACGGTGAAATTGAAACGGTTTTTCCAAAGATTTGCTTTTATTCCCACTTCCCACTGATTGGCCATTTGTGGTTTCATATCTCCACTGTAATCAGGAAGTTGCTGAGAAACAGGAGCCGTATATCTAAAGCCATTCATATAATTTGCGTAAGCCGACAAACGGTCTTTAAAAATCTGATACACTAAACCTACTTTTGGAGACCAGGCCGTTTGTTTGAATTCTCCAGAACGTTTGTTGTCATTTAGATTAAGCTGTCCTTTACTTTCATAATGGTCCATACGTAAACTTAATAACGTAATCAAACGATCAGTAATGTACATTACATCAGAAATATAAGCTCCATAAAGATTGGATGAAGTGGTGTTTCTTGTCAGGGCTCCTTTAGTGGTTTGTATTTTCTGAAGCGCCAGATCTCTTGAGATGGAGCCGTATTTGGAAGTCAGATTCTGTGCGTTGATGGTATCATACTTAACAATTGGTGAATGATTGTTATTTAATGACTGATTTAAATAATCTAAGCCAATCAGTACTTTATTTTTAATTTTTCCAATATTAAACTCTCCATTAAAATTCTGTTGGATACTTGTAGAGGCTCCTTCTGAATTTTGCCATTGTACATTTCTTTCTAAGAGCGCATCACTCTGATTTCCTCTGATGAACTGATATTGGTATAATCCTTCTGATTTTCTGAAGTTTCTTGAAACCAAAGTCTGTGACGTCCAATGATCTGATATTTTATAATTAATCTCAGACTTCACATTTGTAGAAGGAGCCCTCAGGGTCATATCGTTATTGGAGTATGATCTTTTCCAGTCAAATCCGAGTTCTTGAGGTTTATGTGCAAAAAACGGTCTTGTTCTGGAAAGGAAAATAATCGGTGTATTGGTTCCTTCATAGTTGTAAATCTGGGCTCCTAAACTGAATTTAAGCCTGTCATTCACCTGATAACTTAATGTAGGTGAAATGAAAAACGATTTTCTGAATTCAGAATCCCTGAATCCGTTTTGATATTGATATGCAGCATTAACCCGGAACAATGTTTTTCTGGAATCAGTTAGCGGACCATAGACATCTACTGTTGCGCGGTTCAGATTATAGCTTCCCAAAAGATAAGAAACTTCTCCTCCGAAATAATCCTTAGGCTTTTTGGTTACTACATTGATCAGACCTCCGAAAGAAGTTACCGCTCCTCCATACAGCGTGCCAGAAGGCCCTTTTATGGCTTCTATCCGTTCAATATCGGCAGGATCAATTTCACCGTTGGTATTAGCGGGAACGCCATCTACCATGGATACTTTTGTAGGAAATCCTCTTAAATTGTAATAAAAGCTTCCGTCTCCGGAACCTCTTCCCGGACTTCCCTGCATTTTGACCATACCCGGAACGTTTTTCAATACCTCTGAAATATCATAGGTAATCTGTTCTTTGATGATTTGTTGATTAATACTGGTATAAGCCTGAGGATTTTCCAGATTTTTCAATGGCATTTTGGATATAGACGTACTGTCTTTATCCAGGAATTTGTTTCTGCTGAAGGCATATACTGTGATCCCTTCAATAACATTATTGTGTGTCGTTGCATAGATGGTAGGAATCTCATATACATCCTTCTCAATAAGAATCGGTTCCCGCATGAGTTCAATATCATTTAAAACCACCTGGAGCGTGTACGCTCCAGGTGTTACATTATCAAAGTAAAACTCTCCTAAACTATTGGTTTTAGCCTGATAGGAAGTATTGACGAGTCTTAGAAGAGCATTTTTTACAGGGGTCTTTTCAGACAGCATGATCTTGCCATGAATACGCTCACTCTGCTGTGCAGAAAGAAAGTTTGAAAACAGGACAAGAGTAAAAAGTAATATAAGGGTTTTAGGTGTTTTCATGTTAAAAGTAATTAAAGGTTTTTAAGTTTTTTCATGTTGTAAGTTTTGTAACAGGGTATAGTTTATTTTACCGTTTGGGGATAGTGGAAATGATTCTATATATTCAGTGCGTACATACCGGGGATTGATTCTCAGTTTACCTTTAATAATCTCGGTAATAGCCTGAGGGTCGTTTTCCTGATTATCATACAATACAATAATCTTTTTATCATTGGAATTCAGACAGACAAAAGTATTTCCCTCCAGTTCATTTTTAAGTATAAATTCCACCTCATCCAGATTCAGCCGTATTCCGAAAAGCTTCATAATACGTTTTATTCTCCCTGTGATATAATAGATTCCGTTCTGGCCCCTTCTGGCTGTATCTCCGGTACGTAATACCCGTGGTTGCTCAAAAGAAGTCAGGTCTTCAAGTTGGTGTGCATAACCTCCGAAAATACTGGAATGTGAAAATAATAATTCATCGGTTTCAGGATCTATTCTGAAATCTCCTCCATAAACAGGTATACCAATGGAAGTTTCCTCTTCTAAGAGGCCTTCCGTGGTAAGATATGCCATTCTTCCTCCGGCTTCTGTTTGCCCGTATTGAGCGAAGAACTGCTTTTCAAACTCATGGCAATAAGAAAAGATGGTTTTTCTGAGTTCAGCATTGATTATTCCTCCAGTGTGGGTAAAGTACCTCAGACTGGGACTATCTTTTCTGAAGAAACCTATTCTGTTTAGATTTTCATAAAGATAAGGCACTCCCCCCAGCGTACTATAACCATATTCCTCCATTTCTTCCCAGAATGCTTTCTGCATGATATCTTTATCTGAGCATACAATTCTTCCGGCACGCATACAATTGGTGGTAAAAATGGAAAATCCGTACACAAAATTGATAGGCACATTTAAAGGAACGACATCCGATTCCAGAATAGGCATATACTGAAGGATACTGATGGCATTCTGATATAAGTTTTCATCTGATAATTTAACCAATTTTGGAACCCCTGTAGTTCCGGAAGTACTCAGAAGTATTTTTATTTCAGGATGGATTTTTATTTCACTTTTATAATTGTCCTTTACAAATAGGGAAATTGTTTCTGAGAATTCCTTTCTACTATATCCGAGAACTTCCTCTCTTGAAGGATCAAAGATATATTTCGGACGGTATTCTGATTCCAGACGCTCTTTGAATTCCGAATTCAGCTTTTGTCCCAATAAAGCTACGGTGTGTGCCGTTCCATAAAAATTGAGAAGCACTTCAATTCCGGGTAGCTGATTATCATTGTATAAAAAAAGTAAGCCTTTCTCTACAGGATTTAAACCTAACGACCTGTACAGTGTTCCAACCGGTATGCTTGTACCGCTTGAAGCATCTGTAAAGAACAGGTTTTTGTTGGCAATGATATTTTCTAAAATTTTCATATTTCTAATTTTCTACGAATACATCGTATTTTTTCATTTTTTCACGAATCTTTCCGACAGTACCCATCTCTAAAATATCATTAAAATCAAATTTGATATGGTAAAACTGTTCAAGCGCCTCTACTATCAGAAGATGTGACATAGAATCCCATTCGGGGATTTCCTGATAGGTAAGGTTTTCATCTACCAATTCCTTTTTTACTGAAATTGCAGATGCAATGATCTCATAAAATTCTTCTGTTTTTTTCATTTTAAATTTTTATAGTTTTCCATTTACCATTTTTAAAAATCAATAAAAATAATACAGCCAGCACAATTTCTGAGGAAACAATAGCTGTAAATATTCCGCTCAGTTCCCAGTGGAGCCTTACTCCTAAGAGATAAGCCAGGGGAAGCTGAATAATATAAAACATGATGATGTACAGGAGGGTTACCTGCATAATGTTACCTGCTGCATTAAGAGCACGGCTGATGACCATGGTAAATCCTAATAACAGGTAGGCTATTGATACCATGTGGATATATTGAGCCGCATAATGTGCAACCTCAGGCTCTGGAGTGAAGAACCTCACGACATATTCCGCAGCAAGTTGCCAAAACAAAGCTACAGCAACAAGGTACGTCATATTGATGATTCCGGCTCTCCAAACTGTCTTCTCTGCGCGGTCAGGATCTCCGGCTCCTAAATTCTGGCCGGTAAGAACTCCGGCTGCATTTCCTATTCCCCATGCAGGCATAGTCGCAACGGATGCGATACGCTGTGCGATAATATATCCGGCAAGCGCTGTTGTTCCAAAAGTAGATATGATTTTTACCATAATCAGCCAGCTGGAGGTTGGTATAATATATTGTACCAGTCCACCGAAAGCTATTTTCAGGATCTTTTTCAGTAAAGGCAGATCCGCATGGAACGTGGTCAGCATATCAATGCTTGTTTTTCCTGACAGCAGTATAAAAAACTGATATATAACGGCAATCAGTCTCGATAAAACAGCTGCATAAGCCAGTCCCATCAATCCAAAAGCAGGAACGAATCCGGCTCCGAAAACGAGAACTACTGCGAAAATAATATTCGAAATATGGCAGAGCCAAAGAGATTTCATCGCAAGGTCAGCATCTCCGGCTCCCCTGAAAAGTCCATTGACTGAAAGCCGCAGGATCACCAGCCCTATACTTAAAAAAACGAGTCTTGAAAAAGACAATCCCCCACTTACCGTACTGGCATCAATTCCAAGAAAGTTAACGATATCTGCTGCAAAATAACAGGATACACCCCCGATAAACAAAGCAAAAAATAAAGCCAGAAGAATAATATAATGAGCGGTTCTGCTCATTCCTTCCTGATCCTTTTCACCCGCTCTTCTCGCTATAAGCGTTGCCGCCGCTATTCCAAGTCCTACTGCAATAGCATAAGCAAAATTGATATAATTATCCGTAATTCCTACAAGACCCAGAACTTTATCTCCGAGTTTGGCAATAATCAAAAGATTAACACTTACAAATACAGATTCCATTACCAACTCCATCACCATAGGGATTGCTAGGCTAAAGATGGAACGGTTGATACTTCCGGAAGTCAGTTCGGTTTTTTTTCCGGCTAAGGCTCCATAAGTGAAAACCGTTCCTTCTTTTAGTATATGCAGGAATTTCATCATACCGCTGCTACAGAATTTTTATTGGCTATCTGATAAAGAGGATTGGGCAGGGCGCCATCCTTTCTTGGAATCGCAAAGGCTTTATTTTCGCCATAACCATTATTTTTCAGACGCAAACTGTTGATATAAAATCTTTTAAATTCAGGTACATACAGATCATATTTTTCATATCGCTCCTGCAAATGGGTATTGTCTGCTTTATAGCTTTCAATACAGTCATGAACAAGAGTCCAGAATACTTCTTCTTTGAAATTGGAATAAGTATGCAATATATTGGACAGGTACCTGAAGAAAGCATCGAAAACACCAAGCAAGATGAACAATGGAATATTTTCTTTGTTCGAAGACTGGATCAGTCCATCCGCAAGAGGTGCCGGAAGCTTTTCCCGAGCCTCTGTTGTAAGAACAATATCATCTACAAAGTCTTTGATCACAATCCTCTGTGGAACTCCATTTTTCAAAACAACCATAATATTTTCTCCATGTGGGGTTACACATAAAGAATGGGTATAATAAATATGGAGCAATGGGGTAAGATAAGCATCCAGATAAGTGGCTATCCATTCTTTGATGCTCATTCCTGCCTTTTCTGCAAAAGCCTGTACCAAAGGAATTCCATGATCATCTACATATAATAGTGAGGCCATGGTGACCATTTGCTCATCTTCTTTCAGATAGTTTTCTGCACTTTCACGCCACAAAGCTCCCAGGAATTCGTTATATTGATAAGGAACATCGGCTATGGCTCCGTATTGCGGATGCAGATAGCTAATGGAAGCCTCTTCCCCTAAGAAAATGCTACCTTTGTTCTCCAGATAGGTATCGTCTTTTATTAAACTTTTTACCCATTCTGTGATAGAAGGTGCTATTTTCATTTGTTTGGGAGATAATCCTCTGATATTTCCTGTACTTAAAATAGAAACAGCTGTTTTCAGATATCTTTTTTCAGGATGCCCCACATTGAATAAAGTACGAATACTTTGTTGGGGACTGTACACATCTTCTCCTTCTCCCAGCTCGATTAAAAGGCCGGAAGCAATATCACCTGCAAAATGAATTTTCAGTTTGTGTTCCCATTGCCATGGATGCACGGGTATAAAATGATAATCTTCAACAGGTTTTCCATTATCTGCAAGTTTCTGCTGAAAATCTGAATACAACTGATCTCCGATTTCTGAACGGTAAAAATCTTCTCTGCTGATGTGTTCCAAGGATTGAAATGCTGATCTGCTCTTGTGAGCTGCCAGCCAGATCACTTTCAGAATCTCATCCGCTTCTGGAGCAAATGTTTCCAGATCGCGAGGTGAGAAGCCTAACCTGCTTTTGTTTACGATAACCCACGGGTGTCCTGTCATATGATGTTCTACAGTCTGATAGTCAGCTGTAGCAAGGTCTTTTGAGCTCATCACACCGTTGGCTAAAATCATCGAATCACAGTACAGCGTATGCAGTAATTCTTCCGTGTATCTTGCCAGAGTATAAGGATCCAGATCAAACACAGACTGCATTTCAAGGAAAAAAGCAGCAACATCTACAGGAACCTCCTGCCCGTTTTCTTCTTTTCTGATACTGGCTTTATCGATATGCCAATAGTCCATCATTCTTTTCTGTCCGCGGAAGCTGTAAGCGGTATTTTCGAAGCCTGTATCAAGTCTAAAAACCGTATATCCTACTTCGTCTTCAAAAGAGGAAACAGGTTTTAACAGCTCCTCATGCATCAATTCTGCAATGGTTTTGCTCATAAGGTTTCTATTGGCCTGTAACCAGTGTTCCTGTTTTATAATGTTATTTTTCAATGGGGTTTTCATCTTTATTATTAAGTTTTGGCGGTTGGTAAATCAGCATATTTTTCTACGTCAAAATCCTGGAAGGCTATTTTTTTCTCGATGTTATAATATTCGCGGCCCAGAATATCATTAATGATATAAGAATTACGATAGGAGGCCATTCCCAGATCTGTTGAAATATAGCTATGAGTGTGCACTTCTGCATGCAGCACATAGATTTCACCACCGTTGTGATCTATTGAATAATTTCTGTTGACATCAAACAATCCGTTGGGGTCTCTCTTAATTCTGGATTGAATATTTTTTAAGAACTGAGGTTCATGATAACGGTAACCGGTTCCGAGAATCAGATAATCTGCTTCTTGTTCATAAGGAACTTCCTGCTCCACTTGAGTGAATTCAAGATGGATGAAATCCTGACTGCTATTATCTATTCTATCCAGCTGGCTGTTAGGAATGATTTTAAGCAGCGGATCAACGTTGTCAATATTCAGATCGTAAATAAAATCATAAATCTCATTGATCAGATCGTAATTAATCCCTTTAAACTGGCTTTGCTGTTTACTTAAAATCGCTTTTCTTGAAGTCTCGGTCCTGTTATAAAAATATTCTACATAGTCAGGAGAAGTAAGCTCCAAAGTCAGTTTGGAATATTCCATAGGGAAAAACCTGTCCGGACGTGAATACCATCCTAATTCCGTACTTTCATTTCTGTTCTGAAGCAGATCGTAAAAGACTTCAGCAGCACTTTGTCCTGAACCTATAATGGCAATTTTGCGGCCTTTAGACAAAAGTTCTTCCTTTCTGTACAGGTAGGAACTGGTATGGATGATTCGGGCATCATCTTTAGGGATAAAAGACGGAATATGAGGTTGTGTTCCGGTACCCAAAATCAATCTTTCTGTTTTAAAAACCGTGGTTTCTTTTGTTCTGGTGTGAACAGTCGTCACTGAATAAAGACCATCCTGATATTCAATATCAACTACCTGAGTTGAAAAGCGGCATTGTGGAAGCTGCTCAACAACCCACTGGCAATAGCGGTTGTACTCTTTTCTCGGAACAAAGAAGTTCTCTCTGATAAAAAACTTATACAGCCTTCCTGTTTCCTTTAGATAATTGAGAAGGCTTAAAGGATGGGTAGGATCAGCCATGGATACACAGTCACATAAAAATGGCGTTTGCAAGGTTACATGGTCGATCATCAATCCGGGATGCCAGTCAAAGCCGTCTCTCTGGTCGAAGAAAATTGTTTTCAGTTCCGTAATGGGATCGGATAAGGCGGCAAGCCCTAAATTAAAGGGGCCAATACCTATGCCTATCACATTATATATGGTTTCATTATTCATTTTCTGTAATATTTGCAGTAATTTGTATATCTTTATTGTTTGGAAACTTCTCCCAATACCATTCCCGGTAGCAGAAATTAAGGTTGGCTTTTTTATGAGGCATTTCAATGACTTTTTCGACTTTAAACCCAACATGGGCCTTATTCATCATTGAGGCAAGAGAATCTACAGATCCTTCACCTACCATTTTTCCTACCTCAGGCTGGGCAAAAACATAATCTACCATAAACTGTGTGGAAGGTGATACATATTTCTTTTTAGGATCCACAGGAGCAATAAACTGATGGGTTCCATAATCCGTAGGCAATACTTCATAGTAGTCTCCTACCATATCTCTGCATGCCCAGTAAATCTCAATATTACAGGAAGGTTCGCCGTTGCTTGATACAATATAGCTATGTGCTTCGTCACTTGGAAGCATCAACCGGTAATAGGTTTCAAGCTCATCAATGGGCCAGTTCATCTGCCATATTTTTATAGCATGTTCACGATTGAACCATTCGTGGAGCATTTCAAGATCATTTTCAAGATCTATCGGCCGCATACTTATCGTTACGTCTTCTTTTTGAAAATAACGCCTAAAGAAATCCTCCTTTCCCTGTGGATAAATGAGCTGATCTGAAAAGAAATATTTGTGAAGAAGATTTGGAACTTTAGCATAAGAAACGGCCGAAGCATTTACTCCCCCATCTACATCAAAAACCGCAGACTGAAGGTTTGCTTTCACCGCCCAATATCGTTGGTGTAAAGCATAATCTGTAAGATCAGAGGGTTCTGTTTCATGAATACGCTCAAACTCTTTGTATAGAATATTGATCAGTTGCCTTTCTTTTATCCATCTGGTTTTTCCTATGGAAGAAATCAATGCTCCAAGGTTACTTACCAGAAGATGATGAGAGATAATATCTAAAAGACGCTCATCCCTGACAAAAAGATCTTCAATTTCAGGACAGCTTTTTATCAGGTGTTGGTATTTCTCTTTGAAGCTTTCTCTTAACAGATAGCCTTGTCCGTCTCTTACGAATATGGTTGCTGGAAGAAGCTGGTCATCAAGGTGTATCAGCAGATTCTGCTGATGAACTTCGGAAGCCATTCCCAACTGGCCAAATAGCCTATTCAAAGGAGAAAGCAACAAATGAATATATTTTTTAAACCATTTTATCACCGCTTTTTCAGGTGAAGTCCCCAAATGCTGTGCTACCTCTTTGAAGAAGTGAGCCGTAAAACTGAACCCACCTGCAGGTTCATCCTGACATAATCTCGCCAATAAAAGGACTTTATCTTCGGATGAAAAAGGATTCTCTCGGATTAATATATTGAAACTGTCAATATTTTTACCATTATATTCAACACTTAAAGCGGCGGAATCCAATAGTAATTTAAAATGAGGAAAGCTTTTTTCAAAAGAACTCCGTTGATGTTGCCACCATATCGCTGAAGCATACCCTCTTTTCAGGTCCTTCAGACTATTGGTTCTTACTGATCCTGTCATCAGAACATGCAGGGAAAACTTCAGCATCCATTTGAAATCGGGATTATATAAGGTCCTGATCGATGATGTTGCCTGAAAATCTTCGCCTAATGGTCCCAGGTGAATAATTTTTCCGGCTTCCGACATTTGAGCATATTCTTTAGAAGATAAAAAATACTGGGCTTCCCATGGATGGCATGGAACAATAGAATAGTCATTGGTGTTTTTAGAGTCGTAGTCTTCAGGGATTGAAGCCAGTTTTTCAAAGATCTCTTTAGCTGATTTTCCAGATCCTGATTTTTCATGAATACGATCCTGATGAATCAGGAAATAATCGAGCTGAAACCCTTGTCCGAATTCCGGACCATAGAGTTGTTGTTGTTCTTCAGAAAACCCCATTCTTGATTTGGTAAAAGGATGCAGGTTATGTCCTGTAGGGAGTAGCTGTTCCGATTCTATGAATGAATAGGACAAAACATTTTCTTTTTGTGAACAGGCTTCAGTGGTCAATTCCAGGTTTTTAATACTGCTTCGGATTCTGTTAGCAAAGCGCTGGAGCCCTTCTTGATGAAAGGTGTCAGAAAATTCTGTATAGATCAGGTTAATAAGATTTTCTGTATCGACTTCAAAAACCTTTTGATTTTGGTGATCTACTGCCCATATCCTAGGACCGTATTCATGAAAAGCACTTTCGGAGCGGTAGATAACTGGAGCAAATAAAAACAGACCACTTTTCTTAAGCTCGAATCTGATATGTAGAAGATGGTTGCTTTTCTGTAGAGCCTTCGCAGTAAGATGATCATACTTTGGAATTCCTTGGTAAAATTTTCCATTTCCAAGTTCTCTCAGCATTCCGTTGAGAAGAACTCTGAATGTTATTTGTTGGGCTTTCTCTGTTTTACTTTTCTGTATTAAAGTCTTTTCCATGCATCTTAATTTTAGTGAGAATTTGGTGAACATCATCTATGGTCGTTATCGGGTTAAGGAAAGTAAACTTCAGATAAAAATTTCCGTTGACTTTTGTGCTGGCAACCAGAATTTCCCCACTGTAGAATAGTTTCATCTTGATATACTGATTCAAAGCATCCCAATCTTTGATCTCAGGCCTTATATGACGGAACACAAGTACACTGAGGTCAGAGTCGGAAAGGAGCTCGAATTCCTGATCTTCTGTGATTATTGCTGCTGCAGCTTTTGTAAGATCGATAATGGTATCCGTATATTCGGAAAGTTGTTCTTTGCCCATCATTCTCAAGGTAAACCACAATTTTAAGGCATCAAACCTACGGGTGCTCTGGGTAATGGATTTATTGATCTGGGCAGGAATTTCCTCTTCATCCATTTCTTTGGGATTCAGATAATCCGCATGATGTTTAAGGATCAGCAACTCTTTTTTATTTTTAACAATAAAAGCGCTGCTGCTGATAGGCTGAAAGAAAGACTTATGGTAATCTATTGTTACCGAATCTGCTCTTTCTATTCCATTCAGTAGATTTCTGTATTTTTCACTGAGCAGTAGCGCACAGCCATATGCAGCATCTACATGCATCCAGATGTTATAATGTGCTGCAATATTGGCAATATCCTCGAGTGGATCAATATTACCAAAATCGGTAGTCCCTGCGGTTGCCACAATTCCAATCGGAATGTTTCCCAACTGCTCTTCTCTTTTGATATATTTTTTCAACAGAGAGATTTCCATTCGGAATCTTTCATCCGTTGGCACTTTGACAATACATTTCTCACCAAGGCCCATTATGGAAGCATTTTTAAGATTGCTGAAATGAGATTTATCTGAAACAAATATTCTGAACCGACCTGCTTCTCTTGGCAGGCCATCCATTTTAATATTGTGATTGTATCTTTTCTGAGAATAAACGTCACGCATCATGACCAATCCCATAAGGTTACTCTGGGAACCCCCTGCTGTGAAAACACCATCGCTTTCCGCAGTACTAAAGCCAAGCTGTTCAGCAGTCCAGTCGATCAGTTTCCTTTCCATGAAAGTTCCACCGGCACTCTGATCATAAGTATCCTGGGAAGAATTGATAGCACTTACCAGGATTTCTCCTGCCAAAGCCGGAATCACAACAGGGCAATTGAGATGGGCAACATATTGAGGCAGATGAAAAGCCGTAGCATGTTTGACATAGATATCATCGACTTCGCTAAGAAGTTCATTATAATTTGAAAGTTTCTGATTAAGGTCTATCTGTTGTACTTTTTCTTTCATTTCTTTAGCCTCTATTCCGCTGAAAGGTTTATCATTTCTGTAAAGAAATTCCTGTACAAGATCCAAAGTACTGTTGACAGCATTACGATAATGATCATAATTGTCAGGATGAAAAATATTCCCAAAGTCCCCCAAAACGCGAGGTAAAGATGCCGTTGAAAGCTCTCCAAGGGATATTACTTTGTTGTTCATATAAGTATTTATCTAGTGATTTTTTTAATCAATTAAGTTGTGAGCTGTTTTTGAATATATTATATATACATATACCTGTTAGTCAGGTTTTTAATTTTTATTTTTTTTTAAGATTTTTATTTGGTGATTAATTAATAATTCATAAATTTGAATTGTTATTTTTATTTAGAATAATTAAAAAACAAAGATAAAAATTATTACTTAACTCCAAAATCTTTTTTAATGAATTCTATAGAAATTTTAGATGACATCAGCATTACAAAGACAAAATTGCTTCCTATAGTTTTGGAAATCACATCTCAGGAAAGAAAAATGATACAAGATGCTATAGAGCATCTTCAGAGAAAATATGGAAGCTATGAAAATCGTGACTTTATAACACATGTGCATCAGCTTGCTTCTTATTTTCTACCTGATAGAATTTTACATATAACAGCAGATTTCGCAAGTGATTTTTCAAAAAATCAATATGGGGCTTTGATCTTTAAAGGATTAATAGACATTGATCAGGAGAGTATAGGCAGTACTCCACCGAACTGGCAGTCGGCAGACTATTCAAAGTTTAATCTGTATGGTTTTGCCTGTGCCTTGATCCACGGCGCACTTCCTTCCAAACCGGTACAATATTATTCCCAACGAAAAGGTGGCGGGCTGATACATGCCATCATACCAGATGAGAAAATGTGTGAAACCCAGACCGGTTCAGGATCCTCTACTGATCTTTATGTCCATACAGAAGATGCCTTCCTGAAACATCAGGCAGACTTTTTAAGTTTTATGTATGTTCGTAATGAAGAACAGGTACCTTCGACCCTGTACTCCATCCGTTCTCATGAGTCTATCGGAGAGCGTTACAGACCTCTTTTTGAAAGAATCTATAAAATTCCTAAAGATGCGAATCTGGAGACAGGTACAAGTGAAGAAGATACCTTGGATTCTATTTTGTATGGTAACTATGAGCTGCCTTTTATGAGGTTTGATGCTGCTGAGCAGCTTTTTAACCCAAGTATCAAACAATCGGATGAAGCACAGCATCATCTAAGTGAGTTTTGGGAAGAGGCCAGAAATTTAATTTATTCAGATTTCACGCCTCAGGCGGGTGATGTTATTGTGGTTAATAATCATTTATGTGCTCATGGACGCTCTGCCTTCCGTGCCGGTATCAAAAATATTGATGGGATGGAATATCCCTGCGAAAGAAGAATTATGCTCCGTATGATGAGTAAAGTTAGCCTTATTGACATGAGAGCTCATACACTTACAGACGATCCTTTCTTTATAATTGAAGAACATTTGGGTAAAAACTTTAAACATTTTTAGAACATATCCATAATATTTAAACATCAAATCAATGATAAATCCTTTTTAAACATGAAGTTTAAAAAGGATTTTTAATATGTGATGATGATTATTTTTTCAGATCATTGGTTTCTTCAATCCTTACGATGAGGATAAAATGAAAAGCTCCGTATCGGTTTTATAAATCTTATATTTCCAGATAATTCAACAATTGATTGGTTTATTCTCTAAAGAATTTGTCAAATAAAGTAAGCTGTTCGGATAATGATCTTCTCCAGTATTCAGGAACATGTTCTCCGAGAGATTATATATACAGGTGTTGGATTTTAGACTCTATAAGTTTTTTATGAAAATTTCTGTTCATATTCACCTTCTCAGTATCTTCTGTTCCGCAGTCAAAAATATACCGTTGTCCTGCTTCAGACATTAATTTAATTTTATTATCGGTCAGAAAATTGGGATCTATTGATTCCACCGGACCCAATACTTTGTCGACCATGCGTTTCTGATATCCTTCTCCAAATAAACGAAGGTCTAATGATCCGCATGAGCTTCCAACAATACTAAATGTCTTATTATAGGTAACTCCAATATTGGTAGCACCATAGCCTCCCATACTCCATCCTAAAATTCCGCGAAAATTTTTCTCTGCTTTTACAGGATAGTTTTTATCCATAAACTCTACCAGTTCTTTTCCGATAAAAGTTTGATATTGTGAATCTTTTACGATTGGGCTATCTACATACCATGAACTGTAATTGCCATCAGGCAATATATAAATGGTTTTATATTCCTGGGCTTTCTGAAGCAGGTCTGGAATGTCCTGTTTGATAATTCTATCCGGAGTTGCACTAAAGCCATGAAGAATATATACTGATGGATATGTGGCATTAGGCTGAAGATTAGGGGTAATAATAATAGTTTTGATCTTTTTATTCATTTTAGGGCTAAAAACTTCCTGATGAATAATTTTTTGTGCTGAAACGTGGGCGAAAGCTGCCAGAATAAAGACAATGTCGATTAACTTTTTCATATTGTAAAGATGTTTAATGAATGATAAGTATAACACAAAAGTACCTCTCGTATAAATTTAAGATGTTTTGATTTTAAATTAAAGCATGTCAAAGATTTTTAATAAAACCTTGTTTTGCATTTAGAATACATGAACTTTTAACCTGTTTAAACTTCTATATAAAAAACAAAAAAATTGAGTTACTGCATCATCCTAAAAGAAGGTAGTTTTAATGTTATTATGGAAGCTAAACACGAAGATATGCCTTAAAAACTGCCCGCACAGTTGTAAGGTATTGTTTTGAATTCGCTTTCATACCTTTGTTTTTGTAGTAGAAAATTCGACAAAATGATGTAGGTTTTACGTATGGGAACTGAAAGAGTGATATTTAAATGATATAATAAATCAGGCTGAGGATATTTGATTATATATCCTCTACCTACTATTAACATAGCATTTTGAAAGGTTTTTATTTAAAATAATTTTATAGATTTGAATGAAATGATTCATGTATTTGTAGGCTTCCCTTTTTTAGTACGATTTAAAATTAGACAATTTTTCATATTGTACCCAATTTATTTTCTGTTAATTTATAACAGCAAGTTTCTGTTTTTCCTTTTCTCTGTATTTCACAGGAGA
>NZ_JAAABJ010000298.1 GCF_009904105.1 Elizabethkingia argenteiflava
CACTTTCTGGAATCTATGATGTCCGGTTAGCTTGAATACCACCTTGCTCAAGATAAACTTAACGAGCAAATTAACCGTAAGAACGGTAAAACGAAGAAGGCCGTGCGTAGTCTAAGTGCTGGCTCATTTGAGTTAGAAACTGGTCGTGACCGCCTGGGTACTTTTGAACCTAAGATTGTGCCCAAACGCCAGCTAATCATTACCGATGAGCTGGAAGGTA
>NZ_JAAABJ010000299.1 GCF_009904105.1 Elizabethkingia argenteiflava
CACCCCAAGCCGAATGGGAGGTGAAAAGCTAGGCTATCAGGGTAGAAAAAAGGCAAAAACCACCAACAGCATTTTTCTGTGTGATCACCGGGGACAAATGTTGGCAATGGGAAGTCCAAAAAGTGGCCATCATCAAGATTGATACCAAATAGAAGGTAGTTTGAAATAAATTCTGTCCCTTCTAAGCGAAGCAGAAATAGATCATAAAGGATTGTTTCTCAATGCTGAGGCAGGATTTGACAGTGAGAATTTAAGACACATGTTAGAAAAAGAAAAAATAATCGCCAATATTAA
>NZ_JAAABJ010000300.1 GCF_009904105.1 Elizabethkingia argenteiflava
ACGCCCTTCACTGGAGCAACAAAGATCGTAAAGCAGGTCTCAAGTACCCCTACATCAAGCTATCAGGATATTATGATATATAAAAGTATTTAATAGCGATTTTGCTGCAAAGTAAATTTTTTCTAAAAAATAATTTGAAATGAACATAAACAAAGACTCACATACAAAAGACTCTTTGAATTAGCTCTTTTCAGAGACGTATAAACTAATTTTGCTTTTTTTTGTGTTTCAATATCCGTATTTGTTTTAGCTACTTTTTTAGATTTATAAGTTATTAGATAAGCGCCCCTAAATAAAATTTTGGTCTTATTTATTTTTTGTAGTTTTGAGTGATTGCAGTTGGTTACGTCTTCATTCAGAGTATATTAACTCTCCTTTGAAGCTTTAGACCCGGTCTGTA
>NZ_JAAABJ010000301.1 GCF_009904105.1 Elizabethkingia argenteiflava
AAAAAACAAAAACGGAATAATTAAAATACAGAATATAAAACAATGTATGTATATCAGTAGGTTATTATCACCAAGAATAATAATTTTATCCCTTTAAATATAGCTTAAACTTTTAAGACTACAGATTTTTATGTTATATATGTATGTTCTTATCCCCAATCTTGATGTTTTTAGACCTTTAATTATAGATTAAACTTTTACGAATACGGGTTTTTTTGTTATTTTTGTATTTATATTTTATAACTTAATGAAGCAGTATTACTCTAAGCGAAGTATTCAGATATTAGCTCATCTAATCAAACAATATGTCCTTAATCTTATTGTATTGTAACATGGA
>NZ_JAAABJ010000302.1 GCF_009904105.1 Elizabethkingia argenteiflava
ATTTTTTCGCATAGGTACTTCCATATTAATCTGGTTGTAAGTAAATAAGTCTCTTTGATAATCAATACTCAGATAAGCTTTGTCTCCTAATATTGTACAATTTTGAAACAAGTGCTTAATATCTTTGAGATAATGAATATCATGTACAGAAGCTTGTGTTACATCAAAATCGGTAAAAATCCCATCAGTAGTACACACTGCATG
>NZ_JAAABJ010000303.1 GCF_009904105.1 Elizabethkingia argenteiflava
AATAAGCGAAAAAAAAATAATAAGTGCATCTAAAAGAAGTTTAGTGTTACGTTCTTTGAAGTGATAAAACTTTAAAAACATGTACTTAACCGACTTATCAGATGCCCATTGGAAATATATAAAAAAAACGTTACAACTTGATGATAGAAAACGAAAACATAATCTACGGATTATTTGGAACAGTATTCTTTACCTTGTTAAAACA
>NZ_JAAABJ010000304.1 GCF_009904105.1 Elizabethkingia argenteiflava
ATGGGAGGTGAAAAGCTAGGCTATCAGGGTAGAAAAAAGGCAAAAACCACCAACAGCATTTTTCTGTGTGATAACCAGGGACAAATGTTGGCAATGGGAAGTCCAAAAAGTGGCCATCATCACGATTGATACCAAATAGAAGGTAGTTTGAAAGAAATTCTGTCACTTCTAAGCGAAGTAGAAATAGATCATAAAGAATTGTTTATCAATGCTGATGCAGGATTTGACAGTGAGAATTTAAGACACATGTTAGAAAAAGAAAAAATAATCGCCAATATTAAAACCCATCTCAGGAATAATAAAACAGCCAAGAATTATTATTATTTTGATGAAGAATTATATA
>NZ_JAAABJ010000305.1 GCF_009904105.1 Elizabethkingia argenteiflava
ACCACCTTGCTCAGGATAAACTTAACGAGCAAATTAACCGTAAGAACGGTAAAACGAAGAAGACCGTGCGTAGTCTAAGTGCTGGCTCATTTGAGTTAGAAACTGGTCGTGACCGCCTAGGTACTTTTGAACCTAAGATTGTGGCCAAACGCCAGCTAATCATTACCGATGAGTTGGAAGGTACTATCTTATCGATGTACGCTATGGGAGTGAGTACCCGAGCAATGGGGGATTATGTTCAGGAAATGTATGCTATGGAGATTTCTCCTGCAGAGATATCCCGTATTACCGATAGTGTACT
>NZ_JAAABJ010000306.1 GCF_009904105.1 Elizabethkingia argenteiflava
AAGAGAAATTATTGGAAACTCTTGCAGTGGAACAAAAAATCCTTACTTTTGGAAGTAAGGATAATATTGAATAACTGATAATTATTTTAACACTTAACTGTCAGATTAAGTCGGGGCTATTACAATTTCATTGCTCCGCATCAGGTATTACAATTTGAAGATGTACTGCTTAATGCCGTAAAGGGATTTGTTTTAGTGGTACATCCTGATTTTCTTCACGGTTATCCCTTAGCATCAGAAATTAAGAACTATGGCTATTTCTCGTATGCCGCTAATGAAGCCTTGCACCTTTCTGAAAAAGAAGAGAAATCTATACTACACAACATAGAAAATATAGGCAAGGAAATCGCTGACAATATGGACGGCTTTAAGCAGGATTTACTCATATCCAATATGGATTGCTGCTAAAGTATTGCGACCGTTTTTACAACCGCCAGTTTCTGACACGAAAGAAAGCCAATACCGACTTACTCACGAAGTTAGAAGCCTTACTGGATGAGCATTTTAAAAGTGAAAGACTGGCTGAAAAAGGTATTCCTACTGTTCAATTTGTTGCGAGCGAGCTGCATCTAAGCCCCAATTATTTGAGTGATATGCTTCGGGTGGAAACAGGACAAACCACACAGCAGCATATTCAAAACTGGGTGGTTGAAAAAGCAAAGGAACTTTTTATCTTCTACCTCAATGTCCGTATCTGAAATAGCTTATCAGTTAGGATTTGAGCATTCACAGTCCTTTCATCGGTTGTTCAAAAACCGTACTTCTGTTTCGCCATTAGAGTTTAGGCAGTCCTTTAATTAATGTGACACTTCAACCCTGGATTTTAAATCCTTATCTCCTTTTCTTTCTTTTAAGTTTCTTCTTCATCTTATTGGCAAAGTCCAGTTCCTCGTAATCTTCGCCTTGGGCTTCGGGCAATAAACCGCCTAATGCTTCAATCAAACCGTCTTCGTGCTTGTCAGTAGTTAAGAAGTCGAACAAAT
>NZ_JAAABJ010000307.1 GCF_009904105.1 Elizabethkingia argenteiflava
CAGAAAACTATAAGTTTAAACAAGTTCATAGTATCATTTTTCATCATCTAAATAGTGGCCAAAATAATTTTTCTTAACATTCAAATAATTCTTAATCTCTTGTGTTGATGCTAAATGCAATGGTATTCTGCTTTTTAGTCTGATATTGCTTTCTACTATAGCAATTATTTTCAAAGGGGAATTGGTGATCATATTGAATGACTATAATTATAATTGTTTTGATGAAGAATTATATAAACTAAGGTTCAATATAGAGAAAGCAAATGCTTGGATGGATACTTTCAAAGCATTATTAATACGAGTTGA
>NZ_JAAABJ010000308.1 GCF_009904105.1 Elizabethkingia argenteiflava
GATCATCTGGGAAGTTCTTCGTACATTACAGGTCTGGATGGAGAAGTCAACCAGAATATAGAGTATTTTCCAAGTGGAGAGGTCTTTGTAGAAAACAATAAAAACGCATACAACACACCGTATAAGTTTAATGCTAAGGAGCTGGATGATGAAACAGGTTATTACTAATACGGCGCAAGGTATTACAACCCTAGGGTATCCCTGTGGTTAAATGTTGATCCTCTAGCGGAGAAAATGCCAAGCTGGTCGCCGTACAGTTATATCTTCAATTTTTCTGCTTTTTCTAGAACTTAGATTTTTAGGTCTAATTATTATAAAACCGTATATCAAAGTAATGATTATTATGGTTGGGTAAAAAGTCAATCTGATGGAAAATGTTTAAATTCTAAATGGTTTTGAGCA
>NZ_JAAABJ010000309.1 GCF_009904105.1 Elizabethkingia argenteiflava
GAATATGAAGAAGCGATCTATAAAAACCTTCAAACGATATGAAAAACAGGTTCCTGGTCATAGAGTTCAGGTAGAAGTTAAGTTCCTTAATTTCTTTGAAGAATCTGGTAATAAAATTAAGCGTTATCAATATAAGGCAATAGATGATGCTACACGAGCAAGAGCATTAAAAAATTATGATAAAAAAAATCAAGCTTTAACGATTGATTTTTTAGAATACTTCAGAAAACATTTTCCTATTCGAATTCATAGAATACAAACGGATAATCTTCATGAATTCCAATCTAAATTTCACTGACACTGTGTAGAATTAGGGATCAGACATATCTTTATTAAGCCCAGAAGCCCTCATTTAAATGGTAAAGTATAAAGGTCTCCTCTTACGGATAAACAGGAATTTTATCAATTAATTGATTATAAAGATGATATAGATATTGAACAAAAACTCAAAGAATGGGAAATATTCTACAATTCGCATAGACCTAATGTGAATTCGTCAATACTTAATCTGACAGTTGTAATCAAATTAAATAACTTTAAAACAGATTAAGTATTATGACAACACAACAAAAAATCATCAAAAACAAGTTAGGCGTACTTGAATTAGCACAACATTTAGGAAATGTATCCAAAGCCTGTAAAGTA
>NZ_JAAABJ010000310.1 GCF_009904105.1 Elizabethkingia argenteiflava
CTGTTATCGAGTTAATTAGGGTATTTTTTCGAAAAATAGTGTTATAAAATTTGTTAAATATATATAAACTATCTATTTTTTCACTCCCAAACGATAACAAGTTAACGAAGGGAAGAGCAGTAGATATTTGATAAGGATTATAATAGAGAAGTATATCATAATAATAGTATCTGATTTGGAATAATTCAGGTTTGTTTTTATTTTTAAAGTTTAGGAATAAGCTTTAAGAGATATTGATAAGAGAGTGTTGCTTGAAAAAAAACTTTAAAAAAGTTTTGATAATTCGAAAAAAGTTTTTATCTTTGCACTCGCAAAACATTAACAACGACAGATAGTTTTTGTTGGAAGCGAAAAGAGTATAAGATCATTGAAATAAAGAAATAACAACCAAGTAAGGAAAAACCAAAGCGTCAATTTTAAATTGAGTTGAGTTTAAGGGAAACAAACATACAATGGAGA
>NZ_JAAABJ010000311.1 GCF_009904105.1 Elizabethkingia argenteiflava
GATAAGAACCTACAGATATACACACAAAGTTTTCTATACTGAATATGAATTATTCCGTTATTGTTTTTTCAAAAGCTTTACAAGTGCTCCACAATAACCCTGATTGAGTTTTTGAAAAATCGCGCGCATAGTGAGATTATTAAGAGCCTGTTTAAATTTTATTGATTAATAATTTTATAGCAGATAATTTGGTCATATTTTCGGAGGATTCATGTAAGAGTTGATAATTCCTGCAAAGCCTTCTATCATTATCAAACCATGAAAA
>NZ_JAAABJ010000312.1 GCF_009904105.1 Elizabethkingia argenteiflava
ACGAATTGAAACCAATATTTCACAACTCTGTGGACTGTTTTCCATTCATATCCATTTTGCAAAATCATTTCAGGGTTTAGCCACCAGAATAACTTGAAAAATAACTGCTTTTACTAGGAATCAATACATCAATTTTTTTGTCTTTAATAGAAGTATAAATAGGTTAAAAGTGAATAGTTCTAAATTCACAACAGTTTTTGATAATAAAAAATTAGATCATTCATTAGACATAAAAATTGTTTTGTATCTACACAATGGATATATATCTTACGAAGGAGACTGGCTTGTTAATTTAAAAAAAATAATAAAAAAGTAAAAAAAAAAATAAATATAAAAAAAAAAAAAACAAACAAAATAGATGTTTTTATTATTATTTATATATATTAAATATTATAAAA
>NZ_JAAABJ010000313.1 GCF_009904105.1 Elizabethkingia argenteiflava
TACTTGTCTTACAGATAGTGGACTAACCTTTCCTGTAGTATTTGTTTTAACTTCAAAGAAATCAAATTTCCCATCTTTACGCATACCTACAAGGTCTATTCCATGATTAGAGCCATTTTGAACAGCTACAACCTTTTTATACTTATTCGTATTCTCAAGTTGTTCTTTCGCCCAATTCTCACCCCAATCTCCAATTCTTTTTTGCTTACAATCCAACCCAAACGGGTCTATTTCAGTATTTGAGTCAAAAACGTATCCGTATATCGTAGGATTTCCACCTTGTAGCCCAATGGGATCCTGA
>NZ_JAAABJ010000314.1 GCF_009904105.1 Elizabethkingia argenteiflava
AAGGCTTGACATATCCAATTTTCTTTTATTAAGAAGCAAAAGACCTATCCAAGCCTTTCTGAAAGAGCCGTCTTTGATCCATTTATTGAAATAATAGTAAATGCTTTGCCAGCAGATTTTCTCTTTGCCAAATTATTATTTCAAACTTAATTCCCTCCACTGAAAGCCCGTTTTAAGGTGCTTTAAAATAAGCTAATTATTTTTACCAGATCATATCTTGTCGAAAACCCTCTTTTTCCTTTACTTAAAGGAGGTAAAATCCATCTTTCTATTTTATTTCTACTGATGAGTTCCAGATTATCAGTTATTTAAGTTTCAATTCAAATTTGCTAATTTTCTCCGAACTCTTTTACTTTTTTTAAAGTTTAAACAACTTCTATACTTAAAAATTTTTAATTACACGATCATTTTTGCACATTTTTTAGACGAAGTATTAGGTATTCATTTGAGGTAAATTTAAAAAAAAAACTATATCTAATATTAAAAAAAAATATTAGAAGCATAATATTGAATTAATATAGATAATGCCACTGCAAATAATGGCTATAGCAGGAGATTTAACCTATCGCAGCCATAGTTTGTGCTTGATCTTCGAACACCTCTATCATTACAAAAATCAGCATAGCTAATCAAATATAGATAGTGTTTTATTACGATGGTGCATTAAGAGAAGTACCGATCATATGAGCATTTCTATTTTTTTAGAATAGCATTTGGACTTTCTTCTCATTCTTGCTAAAAAATGCCTAAACAAACTATTATAAGCTTCTAGGGTAAATGTTTCTGGTTTGAAAGTGTTGAACTGGATGAACTTATTCAGGAAAAAAAAGAATACATGTTTAGCCTTGAACTTTCAGAATATCAGGATTTAGCAATTATTTACAAATAATTTGAACAATGGAATCAATTGCAAACAGAAATAATCCTTTCAAAGCCATAGTTGAACAACTACCTGAAAGAAGAAAGTTTGTTTTCAAGATGATTCAAGGGAATCCCGGAATTTCGTCACAAGATTTATCCGGGATGACCTTACTTCCTATTAATGAAATACTGCCAAGGGTGCGGGAACTGCGAGATATATTTTTGGTAGCAGAAGACGGAAGTAAAGTTAACAAGTTCACGAATAAGAACAATACAATTTACCGAACATTAAACAGTGTAGAAGAAAGAATTGATTTAATCAATGCTGAATTTGTTCGCCTTCGTGACAGTAAAAGTAAACTTGAATCAGATTATCATCTTGGATTAACCTTGTTCACCAAGGAAATAGTGAAAAAGGAAATTGATAAAATAAAATCCAAGATTACATCACTTGAAAAAATATTAGATGTCATTCAGGCAGCTTAAAATTAATCAAAATGCCAAAAATTTTCGGACGGATATTAAAGAAACAGAAGATTGGAGTTGAAGGAAAATCTTTAAGGATGGACTTGATTATTGAAGAAGATACAGATAATCAATTCTGCATTCAGACCAGACCAAAGAACTTCTATAAAATAATTGACCTTGACACAGGTGATTATGTTCAGGTTGAATACCGGAATGAAATTTCCGAAAATGGGGAAAATACCTTCAATAATCTAATATTATAAACCATAAAAAGAATAAGATGACAGCACCAGCATTTCAATTATACGCAGAGGATTTTTTAACCGGATGTATTTTCTTGACAAATGAAGAAGTAGGTATTTATATTAAGATTCTGGCTAAACAAGGGACTGATGGGAAAATACCCAAAAAAAGGCTTGGGTTTTTAGTGGGTATTGAGTGGGTTAATTTTTCTGATGAATTAAAAGAAAAATTCATTGAAGAGGATGAATTTATTTACAACAAAAGGCTTGAAATTGAACGTGAAAAAACATCCAATTTCCATAAAAAACAAGCGGAAAATGGTAAAAAAGGAGGTTACCAAAGAAAGAAGTCATTGAAAATCAATCAGATAAATTACAAGAAAATAAAAACCCAGTGGTTTCAGTTGGGTTAACCCAAACCAAAACCCAAATAAAAGCCAAAAAAAGCCCTTCATCTTCTTCTTCTAATGTTCTTTTTTTAAAAGAACATTAGAAGAAAATATAATAAAAGAAATTCCGGTTGAAGTTTCTTCTGAAAATTCTGGTGGTATAAATCCGAATTCAGGCAAAAGAAAAAAAGTTGCGCAAAAAAAAGAAAAGTATTTCAGCAAAGAAGATTTCAAGAAAAAGATATTGGACTTGGGTGTTGAAGAAGAAGATGCTGACGGATGGATTGAGGTAAGACGCCAGAAAAGAGCTGTGTTCACAGAAAATGCAATCAAACTTGTTTTGGAAGAATGTAAAAAACACAACATTAAGAGGCTGTTTAAATTTGTGTAGAAAATTTTGTTAGGAAGGTTTTCAGAAGTTGGATATTTGGAAAAAAAGGAATGAAATACCCAACTGATCTAACTGAAAACCAATGGCAATATATAAAGAAAA
>NZ_JAAABJ010000033.1 GCF_009904105.1 Elizabethkingia argenteiflava
AGCCCGCTGTTGGTTTGACCATAATCCAAGACATATTTTGCGGGCACAGGAGCTTGCGGACTGGATTTCAAAAAAATACACAATATTTGGAATAAAGAGAGTGTACAAAAGAAAAGATCACCCAAAGCTGTCAAGTGACGACTTTTACGGAAAGAAAGGCATTATTTTTATAAAAGATGGTTGGGGTCCAACAGACCATATTGATCTATGGAATGGATATGAAATGAAAGGTGGAGAAGCTTCATTTTTAAGAAGAGGAGTAGAAATATGGTTTTGGCGATTATCGTGAGGCGATGAATACCCGTGAAATAAAGCGATACCGATAGTAAATTTGGTGTTTTCAGCTCATATCAAGTTATCTTTGAAGCATTTTTGTTGTCCTTTCAAATACCTGTATTTCTTGTTTTCTTCGTTGAAAAATAAGAAATGGCAAAGCATATCACTGTTGCGAGATCATGGCAAGAGCTCAACAAATGGCAACTGGAAGAAATTGTAGATCTGTATCTTCATCATGATAGCGAGAATTTCTCCTCCTCTTTCAATCGTATGATTTTAATACTATTCCAAAAGAAAAAAAACTTTTGGAATTCATTGAAATTAGAAAGCAGCATTTGACTATACGATTTTAAATTTTACTTGTTTTAAGGCTTCATTTTCTCTTTTCTTTTTTCCAACGGTGTAAACCTTGGTGATGGAATCAGTTCGGTGGCTGGC
>NZ_JAAABJ010000315.1 GCF_009904105.1 Elizabethkingia argenteiflava
ATCAAATATAGATAGTGTTTTATTACGATGGTGCATTAAAAGAAGTATCGCTCATCTGAGCATTTCTATTTTTTTAGAATAGCATTTGGACTTTCTTCTCATTCTTGCTAAAAAATGCCTAAACAAACTATTATAAGCTTCTAGGGTAATTTTGTCTGAAGATGTTTCTCTTTAGGAATAATGCTTTCGTAGCTTTTCCAGTGATCACTTGCGATCTTCTCCATTTTGTGCTGTTTTATTGTTTCCCAAAACTCTTCTGCGGTTTGATGGCTTCTGTCTCCAATAACGAAATTGATGAATCTTTTTCCAAATCTATCAATAGAAAGCCAGATCCAACCGTGTTTTTTTTACTCCCTATATAAGTGTGTATTTCATCTAACTCTACCACTTTTATTTCCTCAGATTCACACTGCAACGATTGTACTTCTTTACCAAAACTACGAATCCAATTTAAAATAGTGACATTGCTAACGTCTAAAATCCGGCCGATTGATCTAAAGCCCAAGCCTTCAAGATAAAGTTGAAGCGCTTTTTTTTGATTGTTTTTGAATATTCACCCCTTCTTTTATATACCGTAAAATTAAATCCACAATTTTTACATTTGTATCTTTGAAGATTCCTGAAAATAACGTTTTTTACTTTTTCAGACTGATGACATTTTGGACAATCCATTGCTCTTTTTAGTAAAGATAGGAAAACTATCCTAATTTAGCAATACCTAGAATAGATTTTTTTTCATCTATGTTTATGGAAAAAAAGCAATTGAAAATAAAAACTAAACAGCGAGACCTCTAAGCTGATCAATCATTAATTATGATCATAGGGGCAGTGGCACCACCACCCGAAAATCGACATTTTAAAAGAAGGAAAATGTTTAACGGGAACCGAGAGCATTCTGAAAAGTGGGTTCAAAACATCAATTTAAAAAAATTGTGTATGAGTAATAGGAAAACGCTCTCCGCTTTATTCAATTGATTCCGGAAATTATGACTGATGTAGAATTGCTGCCTCTTTTTAAAAGAAATGCCAAATGTTTATTACCAAAGAAAAACTAAATGTACAATCATAAGGATAGCATACGGTATCAAAAATATCCATTCATGCTCAATTAAGATCGTCATTCAATTAATGCTTTTAATGAAATATTTTACGCCTTAACCTGTTGTGCATTTAATGGTTTTTTGTGAAATACTTATTATGGGAACTTTATACTGTGTCTATATTAAAGCTTTTACAATAGTGGTAAGACTCATAATTATCACCAATATTCCCACCACCATAAACATTTTCTTTGTCGGAAGTTTTGCCGTAAGCATAGCAGAAAAAGGGGCCGTAAAAATACCTCCCAATAACAAACCTAAGACAATATTCCAGTGTTGAACTCCTAGCGTGAAGATAAAAGTAAGCGCACTGCTAACGGTAAGTAAAAATTTGGCCACTGTAGAACTCCCGATGACATATCGGGGTGTACGTCCCTCCTTCATTAAACTACCCGTAACCAAAGGGCCCCATCCTCCTCCGGCAAAAGAATCTATAAATCCGCCTAAAAAGCCTAAAACCTGAAGATTAGTTTTTTTTCTGGGCTTTTGAGAGGAGACGCTTTTTTTCTTAAAAGCATTGCGTAAAATATTCAAACCCAAATACAAGGTATAGCAGGCAATAATGGGTTTTACAATATGGGCATAATACTCTCCATAATGGGATACGGTAAATGCACCGATAACAGCTCCCACAATTGCAATCGGTACCAATGCCCAAACCAATTTTTTATTAACATTTCCCAGTTTATAATGACTAAAACTACCCGCAGCTGTAGTAAAAGATTCTGCAGAGTGAATGCTGGCACTTACCACCTGAGGTGGGATATTAAGAAGGAGCAGGGTGGTTGTACATATAACCCCATATCCCATCCCCATAGAACCAGCTACCAGTTCTGCCAAAAATCCCACAAAAAGCATCCAATAGAAAATATGTCCATCTTGATTTAAGAAAATTTGGATGTCACCCCATAGGTTAAACTGGTAAACGATAAGCCCAAATACTCCTACGAGTAACATGCCCCCTATAATCCCCAAATAAATATTGGCTTTGCGCTGTAACATTTTAGCAGTACGGGTAAGTTTTTCTATTTCGAGTGTTTGCTTTCCATGTTCCCCATTATGAAAAAGATACTGAGTAGTCAACTTGTTCAATTCCTCAACTTTATAATCAAAATCACCCTTCAACTGATGGCGAATCTTATGCATATTTTCCAATACTTCATCGATTTCTTCCGGAATACTTTCAGAAAAAGTTTCTCGAAGTCTCTTAGCCATCGTCGGCGACTTTCCATTGGTGGAAATAGCTATCTTAAGATTTCCCTTTTTTACGATAGCTCCCAAATAGAAATCACAAAGCATGGGTTTATCCACTACATTGACCAATAATTTATATTGATGTGCTTTAGCACGTATTTGCTCTGCAATTTCTACATTATTAACGGCTAGCACTACTAATTTTATATGCTTAAAATCCTGCTCGCTATAAGCCCTTTCATGTAAAGTGAGCTGCGGATATTGCACTCCCATTTTTTTGATTTCAGGCAGAATTTCTTTAGCTACAAGATTTATGGAGGTTTCTGGAGCATTTCCAAGCATGGATTCCAATTTCTGCAAAGCGATTTTACCACCTCCTATTACCAGTACGGGTAGTCTTTCAAGGTTTAGAAATATAGGGTATAAAGAATTACTCATCTCGTATTGGGTTTAAATGATATACATCTCCTTCTTAGTATTCTCAAATTTAAAATGAGATAAACAACAGGTTTTCCGTAGGGTAAAAAGAGTGGAGGATAAAAATATCCATACTCTAAAAATACTTCTCGAAAAAAAATGTTTTAACCGTCTACACTTCATCATGATAGATGATAAAGTGAATAGAATATAAGTTTACCTCCCGAACAAGCTACACATTCCATCCATTATTATTATAATAATTGTAAATTTAGTTTAGGCCTCTATTTATTTGGAAATTTGCAACCATCTATAGGAAAAATCACCAAAGTTTTCTTCTGCTCGTCTCTGCTTGATATAAACACCGAAGAGTTCATCCAATGTTTTTAGAATTTCCTCCTCATCTATATTTTCTTTATATCGGGTATTTAAACGCATTCCTAAACGGTCTCCACCGATATGCAGGTTGTATCTGCCATAAGCTGTTCCTACAAAACCTATCTCCGCATTTGGCGACCTCCCACATCCATTGGGACATCCGGTCATACGAATACTAATATCTTCTTGCAAAAGTCCATACTTCTCCAATAAAGGTTCTATTTTTGTCACCAAGACCGGTAAATAGCGCTGCCCTTCGGCTAAGGCCAAGGAGCAAGTGTTAAAAGCAACACAGGCTACAGAATTTTTACGTAAAGCGCTGGCTTTTTCGGTGTAATCTGAAATTCCATAGGATTTTAGCAACTGATCTATTTCAGGCTTATCATCCGGATGTATATCCGATAAAATAAGATTTTGATTACAGGTAAAACGGAAATTGGCTTTTAAGGATTCCGCAATTTTCAATAACCCCGATTTTAAAGGATAATCCTTTTCATCCAATACCCTGCCATGTTCTACAAACAGGGTATAGAAACATTTACCCTCATGGTTCTGTGTCCATCCATAGCGATCTTTACGCTGATTAAACTTAAATGCTTTAGCTGGCTGAAAGCTAAAACCACATCTTTTCTCCACCTCTTTCACATAGCGGTCTACTCCCAGCCTGTCAATAGTATATTTAAGTCTTGCCAGCTTACGATCCGATCGATTTCCAAAATCCCGCTGCACGGTAATAATTTCATATACGGCTTTTAGCAATTTCTGCTCTGTATCCACAAAACCTAACATAGAAGCTAGACGTGCATAAGTAGCATTATTACCATGAGTAGAACCTAAACCGCCACCAGCAGCTATATTATAACCCAATATTTTATCTGCTCCAATAACAGCAATAATGGCAATATCATTGATGAATACGTCTACATCGTTATTGGGAGGTATGGCAATTCCTATTTTTAGTTTCCGAGGTAAGTAGCGATCTTGATACAGGGGATCTTCTTCCTTTTTTCTCTCTGCCAACTTTTCATCATCTATCCAGATTTCATAATAAGCCTTTGTCTTGGGAAGGCACATATCACTTATTTTGCCTGCCAACTCATAGACTTGTTGGTGTAACGGAGATTCTGAAGGATTGGAAGTACAGGTAACATTACGATTAACATCCCCACACGCCGCCATAGAATCTAAATACTGAAGATTAAATGCCTGCAAACTGGGCTTAAGATGTGATTTTAAAACTCCATGTAGCTGAATGGTCTGTCTGGTGGTAATTTTAATCGTTCCTGTAGCATGTACTCCTGCTATTTCATGAAGTCCCATCCATTGCTGAGGTGTCAGCAAACCTCCGGGTAATCTAATACGAATCATAAAGGAGTACAGCCATTCTAATTTTTTTGCTACGCGCTCTTCTCGACGATCTCTATCGTCTTGTTGGTAGATGCCATGAAATTTAATTAGATTCTGATCGTCTTCACGAATAGCCCCGGTAAAATCATCCATAAGGCTTTCTTTTAAAGTCCCCCGAAGTCCATCGCTGGCGATTTTAATTTTTTCTACAGGAGAAAGTTTATTATTTTGGATACTCATTTTATACTTAATTTTTATATGGAGTTTTAATACACATCTTTTGTATATCGTCCGCTGACTTCTAATTCCTCCAAATATTTCAGCGCTTCTTTTTTACTCAATTTACCCTGATGTTGGATTATATCCAACAATGTTTCTTCTACTTCTTTACTCATAGGATTGCGAGCCCCACATACATAGAGATAGGCACCTGCTTGAAGCCACTGAAATACTTGATTTGCCTTTTGTTGAAGACGGTGCTGTACATATATTTTTTCTGCAGTATCTCTCGAAAAAGCCAAATCTAGATGGGTAAGCACACCTGTTTTTAGGAAATACTGAAAGTCGGACTGGTAAAGGAAGTCTGAAAGGAAATGTCGATCTCCAAAAAACAGCCAGTTTCTTCCTTCAGCACCCAGCGCATCGCGCTCCCACAGAAAGGAACGAAAAGGTGCGACACCCGTTCCGGGTCCAATCATAATAATATCTTTTTGGGTATCAGGTAATTTAAAATGTTTGGCTTCTTGGATATAAAATCCGACACATTCCCCTTCCTTAAAACCACTCAGAAATCCACTACACAGACCTGTATATTTTTTGTCATTGATAAAAAATTCGGATTTAGCCACCGTGATATGCACTTGCTGATTTCCATGAGCCTCTGGAGAAGAGGATATGGAATATAAACGGGGGATCTGTGGACTTAAAATCTTAATTATTTCTTCAAATTCAGATACATTTTTTACCGGATAAATTCGGAGCAAATCAAGAAGGCTTAACCTAATTTCTGGAATATCCTGCCCTGTGATCCTAGCATATTCAGAGACCGTTGCCTGTTGTAAGTAACTTATATTAAGATGTTCATGCAATAAATCAAATACACTTGCTGTAAACCTAGGGGTTTCAATCTGCATTCTAGGATTGATCTCAGTTAAATTGATAATTTCTTCCACAACTATCCGGGAATTAAAAGGCACTACCCCTAAGGCGTCTCCAGGTTTATAAACAACCGGCTCCTCGGTATCCAACTCTATATGATAGGTTTCTTTATCTGAGGTAATATCATTGAGATTGATAGTGGTGGAAACTTTTCCTTTGTACTTTTTTCTAATTCCGGAGACACTGGAAGCTGAACTGCTACTATGGGTGATGGACTTCCCCTTGTTATGGGTTACTGAAAAAACATCCTCCAACCACTGAGGCGCCTCTTCTTCGTAATCCACATCACACTTTTTCAAGGGAATGACCCGCTGTGCACCTAAACTTTCCAAACGTGTATCTATATCCTCCGCCGTTTTACAAAATTGAGGATAAGAACTGTCTCCCAATCCCAATATTCCAAACTTAAGATGGGAAAGATCCAGCTCATTTTCGTGAATATAATCATAAAACTTCTTAGCAGAGAAGGGAGGCTCTCCATCTCCTTGGGTACTAGTAATAATAAAAAAATAGGCTTCTTGGGATAAATCTTTAGTTTTATACTGAGCTAAGTCTTCCAGCTTTATTTTAAATCCTTTTTTCTTAGCTATTGCTGAAAATCCCATCGCCAGCTTCTTTGCATTTCCAGTTTCGGTTCCATAAGCTAGGGTTATTTTTTGTACAGACTCCGAAATTAGAACATCATTAGGCTGCTGGGATTCTTTTTCTGTAAGGAATGCAGAAGACGCTGCCCTACCTGCCAAATAGCCACTGGCCCAGATCACCTCATCTCTTGAAAAGCTATTGGAAATTTCCTCCAATACTTTTAGTTTTATCTCAGACAACATATTTAAAAAATTTTTGTGATTCGGGAAGTAAACTTCCGTTGGTGATCGATTTAAAGTATAGACCTTCCCTATGGGCATTAGGCAACCATGAAAAACGCTCGTAAAGCTGAACTATTTTTCCAATTATAATTAAGGAGGGAGAGACAAATTCTCGCGTGCCTAAAGTATTTTCAAAATCTTCAAAGGAGGTTGTATAAACCTTCTGAAAAGGTGTAGTAGCCTGTTCGATAATAGCCATCTTACTTTCAGCATCTACCTGAAATGATTTAAATTTTTTGACCAAAAAGCCTAAATTGCTCACAGACATATAAAAAACCAAGGTATCTTCAGTCGCTGCCAAAGCTCTCCAAACATCGTCACTTAAAACTTCGGTTTTATAATAGGTTAAAAATCGAACCGATGTGGCATACCCCCTAGCAGTTAAAGGTATACCCGCATAGGCCGCAGCTCCAGAAGCTGCAGTAATTCCTGGGATAATTTCATAGGGAATGAGGTTATCTTTTAGCGCTTGTAGTTCATCTAAAATATTGGAAAATATGGAAACGTCTCCTCCCTTTAATCGGGCCACTCTTTTATTCTGCACAGCGTATTCTACCATCAGATCGTTAATAGAAGATTGTGGGGTAGAAGCCTTTTTACTACATTCTTTACCTACATATACTACCTCCGCATCTGACCGAGCATATTGTGTCAAAATATCGGGGCTCACCAATCGATCACATAGGATCACATCAGCAATAGCTAAGGCTCTAATAGCCTTTAGTGTAATGAGTTCAGGATCGCCAGGTCCTGCACCTATAAGATAGACTTTGGGTGTTTTGTTACGTGTATTCATTGAAATATGGTGTATCGCCTTATTGTGGGAACTTAAAATAGTCCTTCTAGAGAAAGATACCTCTCGCCTGTATCATAATTAATGGTTAGTATTTTAGCGCCTTTAGGAATATGGGGTAGTTTTTTAGCTACTGCGGCTAAGGCAGCTCCAGTAGAAACCCCCACGAAAAGACCTTCACTTTTAGCCGCATCTATGGCAAATGAAAAGGATTCGTCTTTACCAACCTGAACAATATCATCCAAAATAGAGGTATCCAATATGGACGGAACGAAACCAGCTCCCAATCCCTGTAAAGGATGCGGGCCTGCATCCCCTCCGCTTAGCACAGGCGATAATTCGGGCTCTACAGCTATTACTTTTACCTGTGGAAATTTTTGTTTTACAAGCTGCGCTATTCCGGTGATATGTCCTCCTGTACCTACACCGGTAATAATATAATCTAAACCTTGTGGAAAATCTTTTAAAATCTCCTTAGCAGTGGTTGCTAAATGTACTTTTACATTAGCAGGATTATCAAACTGTTTTGGGATCCAAGAATTAGAGATCTCTTCAGCCAATTCATCAGCTCTTTCAATAGCCCCTTTCATTCCCTTCTCTCGGGGGGTTAAAACAAATTCGGCGCCATAAGCCTCCATAATTTTCCGACGTTCAACACTCATACTTTCAGGCATCACCAAAATAAGCTTGTATCCTTTTACTGCGGCTACTAGAGAAAGACCTATACCCGTGTTTCCACTTGTAGGTTCTATAATAACGCTATTTTTTTTCAACACCCCCCTATTCTCGGCATCTTCAATCATAGCTAAGGCTATTCTATCTTTAATACTCCCCCCAGGATTGTTCTTTTCTAGCTTTATCCATACCTCATGATCAGTACCAAATAATGTATTGATCTTAATAACTGGTGTGTTCCCTATAGCGCCTAAAACATTTTGAAATTTCATGACTTATTTTTTACGGTTTTTAAATATTGTGTGTGTTTAAATGATAAAGTTTAATGAGTCAGGTAATGGATTATTATCCTTAATTCTAATTTCGCTTTTATGATAAACCAATGAATTGGGCGGTACACTTTGGGTAACCCATACATTACCCCCAATAATACTTCCCCTTCCTATGGTCGTACATCCTCCGAGGATGGTAGCACCTGAATAAATGGTAACGTGATCTTCGATATCGGGATGCCTCTTGTAGTTAGCTCTATCCTTAGCCACATTCAGCGCCCCGAGGGTTACCCCCTGGTAAATTTTTACGTGATTCCCTATACGAGTGGTTTCTCCGATCACGATACCCGTCCCGTGATCAATAAAGAAATTTTCGCCAATGCTAGCCGCAGGGTGTATATCTATCCCCGTTTTACTGTGTCCATATTCAGTCATAATACGGGGCAGATTTTTCACTTCCTGCGTCCAAAGCTGATGAGATATTCTGTAAATATAAGTCGCAAAAAATCCAGGATACGCCCACAGAATCTCATCTAAGGATTCTGTTGCAGGATCAACCTCTAAGATCGCTGTAGCGTCCAACATTAATTTATCATAAATAGCTGGTAATGCATTAAACAGCACCTCCACCTGTCGTTCTGCCAAAAGTTGATCATTTGTTATATTTTTAATAAGATAAAAAAGTGCATTTTGTAATGTTTTAAACTTGCTCTTCAGCTCAGTCTCTGTTTTAAAATTACCAGGAAGGAAAAGGGTCTTATACAGTTCTTCCACAAAATATTCCGCTTTCTTTTTATCAAAAAAAACAGCTGATTTACAGTGCTTTCTATAAAATATTTGTTGTATAAAATCTGGTGACACACTCATCTATCTATTATTGTATTATACAGGCTGCTACTGTAGAATTGGAGGTTTCGTCCACCAAAATTGCAGATCCTGTGACCTTATTGTCTATAAAACTATCAAAAACCAAAGGTTGTACAGTACGTAGTGTTACTTTTACGACTTCGTTAAGCCTTACACCTTCACTCACTTTTTCTCGCTCCAGAGTATTGACATTCACTTTATATTCTACCTGCTTAACCATAGCTTTTAGCAAACGACTGTGATGTTGGAGTATATACTTATTACCAGGCTGTAAAGCCTTTTGGTCGAGCCAACAAAGCAAAACTTCCACCTCTTTTTCTACTTTAGGTAAATTATCTGTTCCCACCAAAAAATCACCTCTACTGACATCAATATTATCTTTGATATGCAACACGACAGCTTGCCCCTGCCAAGCTTTATCCACCTCTACACCCTTAACTTCAATCTTAACAATAGTCGTTTCTATTTCTGCTGGAAATACCTGGACAGGATCTCCTTTTCGGAAAACACCGCTGAGAATCTGGCCGGCATATCCCCGATAATCGTGCAAATCTTCGGTCTGCGGGCGAATCACATACTGCACTTGAAATCGATTTTCTGAAGTATCCGATTGGGACTTAACTTCCACGTCTTCTAAGTATTCTAGGAGTGAAACACCCTTATACCATGCCGTTTGGAAAGAGCGGGACACGATATTATCTCCCTTAAGGGCAGATATAGGAAAGTAATCCACTCGCTTCAATCCTAAACTTTCAGCAATTTTAGAATACTCTGCTTTTATTTTTTCAAATACTTCTTGTGAATAGCCCACCAAATCCATTTTGTTAATAGCCACAACTACATTCTTTAAATTGAGTAATGATGCGATAACAGAATGCCGTCGTGTCTGTTCTATCACGCCTTGACGGGCATCGATGAGAATCACCATCAAATCCGAATTAGAGGCTCCGGTGATCATATTCCTAGTATATTGCACATGTCCGGGAGCATCGGCAATAATAAATTTTCTTTTAGCCGTTGAAAAATATCTATAGGCTACATCAATCGTAATTCCCTGCTCCCTTTCTGCTCGCAAACCGTCTGTAAGCCATGCTAAGTCTACGCCTTCTTCATTTTTATTTTTAGAGTGCTTCTCCAACACCTCTAACTGATCTTGCAAAATGCTTTTACTATCGTAAAGCAGACGACCTATGAGGGTACTCTTACCATCATCTACACTGCCTGCGGTTATAAATCTTAAAATATCCATTTAACTCTCATATTATATTAAAAATAGCCTCCTTTTTTACGATCTTCCATTGCCGCTTCGGTTACTCTATCATCGATACGGGTTTCTCCTCTTTCGGAGATACGAGTAGCGGTTATTTCATTGATTACCTCATCAATATCCGCAGCTGTGGATTCTATAGCTGCAGTACAAGTCATGTCTCCTACTGTGCGATAACGCACTCTCTTTATAGTAACCCAATCATTGGCATCCAATATGGCATGTTTGGAATTGGCTATCCATTGACCATTAAAATCCACCACTTCTCTTTCGTGCGAAAAATAAATGGAGGGTAATGCTATTTTCTCTTGACGAATGTAATTCCACACATCCAATTCTGTCCAATTACTAATTGGAAATACTCTTATATTCTCCCCATTATGTATTTTACCATTGAATATATTCCACAATTCAGGGCGTTGTAGCTTGGGTTCCCACTGACCAAATTCGTCGCGTACTGAAAAAATTCTTTCTTTTGCCCTTGCTTTTTCTTCATCTCGCCTAGCGCCACCTATGCACGCATCAAATCTAAACTCCTCTATAGTATCGAGAAGCGTAAAAGTCTGTAGCCAATTTCGGCTTGGGAATTTTCCTTTGGGTTCTTTAAGATTTTTCTGTATCATCGTATCTTCCACTTTACGTACCACTAAGTGGACTCCTAAATCCTTCACCAATCTATCCCGGAAAGCTAAAACCTCCGGAAAGTTATGCCCTGTATCTATATGGACGAAAGTGAAAGGTATCTTTCCGGGGTGAAAAGCTTTTAATGCCAAATGCGCCAATGTAATACTATCTTTACCTCCGCTAAATAACAATGCAGGCCTTTCGAATTGACCCGCGACTTCTCTTAAAATGTAAATGGATTCTGATTCTAATTGCTCTAAATAATCTAAATGCTGTATTGACATTTTTTTTCTTTTTATTGATGAATATGCAAACCACACTCTTTTTTATCGGCATCTTCCCACCACCAACGTCCTGCTCGAAAGTTTTCTCCTTCTCCAATCGCTCTGGTGCATGGTGCACAACCAATGCTTACAAATCCCTTTTCGTGCAGATGATTATAGGGGAGTTGATATTTTTTAACGTAATCTTTTACTTCCTGAGTACTCCAATATAAAAGCGGATGATACTTCACCAGCTGATGATGGGGATCCCACTCCAATTGAGGCATATTTTTACGATTTTCCGAATGCTCTGCTCTCAAACCAGTAATCCATATTTTATATCCCTGCAACGCTCTCTTAAGAGGCTGGACTTTTCGAATTTGGCAGCAGGTTTTTCTCTGCTCTACTGAACGGTAAAATGAATCGGGTCCATGTTGGGTAATAAACTCACCCAATGCCTGAGCATCGGGATAAAAAGCTCTGATTTCTTTTTTAAAAAAAGACTTTGTGGCGGCCCAGGTTTCATAAGTCTGTTCAAAAAGCCTGCCCGTATCTAGAGTAAATACCGCAATATCGAGTTGCCTGACCAAATGCATAATCACTTGATCTTCATAGCTAAAGCTAGTAGAAAACACTATTTGATTAGGATAGTTATGGGCTAATATATGCAGTGCATCCGTCTCGGAAACGGAGCTAGATAACTTTTGTATTAAGTCGTTCAGTTCTATTTTCTGGAGAGTTGACATTTCAGAATAAAATTTAAGTTGTAAATATATATTTATTCTACCAAATTAGTAGTATTTAAGGCCTGAAAAATTATCTTTTATTTATAAAAGCACTAAGGGTAGCCTCCATCATACTTTTACGAGTCTTCTCGCGAACGTTCATGAGCTCATGTCTGAGATAACAAGTCGCTTCGTCTACGCAATCATCACAGGCTTCATAGTAATTAAGGGAAATACAGGGCGTGAGAGAAATAGGTCCTTCAAAAATTCGATACAGATCTGCTAAGGAGACTTCATCAGGAGATTTGATTAAATAATAACCACCACCCATACCTTGTTTGCTGTTGACAAGCTTTGCTCTTTTTAATTCCAATAAAATTTGCTCTAAAAATTTCTTAGGAATATTTTCTTCCTCTGCGATCGATGAGGTAGACAGAAATCCTTTTTTATAGTTTCTTGCCAGCCTAACCATAGCTTTTAAAGCGTACTTGCAACGTTTGGACATCATATTCTGCGCAATTTAAAACAATTTATCGGTTTGATAAAATCTTTTCACATCTGCTTCTGGATGCAGAGGATGCTTATTTTCTATAAAATCGAATAGCATACGCGAAAAATATCCGCCATTTAATACACCACGTGCTCCTAATCCATTGAATATATGGAGATCGTTATATTTTCCGTGCCGACCTATCACAGGTCTTCTATCAGCCATTGTTGCACGGAAAGCCACCGCAATATCATCGAGACAATAAGCCCCTCGGTACATTTTTTCTAAAGCGGTTTGTAATTGTTCTACAGATTGTGTATCTATTTCAGCGGTATCGGCACCTCTATCATAGGTCCCCCCATAGTAGTATTCATGAGGAGAAAAACGAAATAGAAAATGCTTTTTTTTAATAATAAGAGGCTCTATAGCTTTATCCAATCGAATACTCAGGCGATGTCCTTTATTGGGTTGAATCGGAATTTCATGGAAATACGGATTTTTTTTCACCCCTACTCCTTCTGCAAATACAATAGTGGTATAGCTATAGTTTTGATATTTTTTTTGTTCAACATCCAAATCTTCGTATTTAAATTTCTCTTTTACCAACTGCTTATTTTTTTCCAAATAGCTAAAGAAGTCTGCAAAAAAAGCCGGCACATCCAAACGGCAGGAGCTGTTTACCCTGCCTACACCCCATGGATTGTCAAGCCCACTTAAATACTGGATTTCCGGATTTAGATATTTTTCAAATTTAGGTTGATCTGCTTTTCTTAACCAAAGCTTTTGCTCTCCTTCATCATGGAAAATACGAACCACATTTTCCTGAATTAAATAATTCTTATGGAGATAGTTTTCTATTTCAGAAAAGATAAGAGGGAGGTAATGCATTAAGGCTTCATCATTCCATATTTTATTATATCGCTTTAAGACTACAGGATTACATACTCCCGCAGAAATATGAGACGCTGCTTTTACTCCTTCAGAATAAAGTTTGAAACTTTTGTTATTCTTGATCAGCTGGTGTGCAAAGAATATGGCTGCATAACCGTCTCCTACAATGATGTAATCTATCTTTTCCATATAAAAAAGCCTGAGCAAAGATACTCAGGTTTTCAGTTATTTTCAACAAATATTTATTCTACGGTAACCGATTTTGCTAGGTTACGGGGCTGATCTACATTGACACCTCTGAAAACAGCAATATAATACGCCAATAATTGAAGCGGTACAGATGCCATCATCGGTGAAAAACACTCAGATGTTTCTGGGAATTCTATCACATAATCGGCCATGGAAGCTACCTGCTCATCTCCTTTGTTCACCAAAGCGATAATTCTACCTTTTCTAGCTTTAATTTCTTGAACATTGCTCACTATTTTATCATAATAGCCTTGCTTAGGTGCAATGATCACCATAGGCATATTTTCATCGATGAGAGCAATAGGTCCGTGTTTCATTTCTGCAGCCGGGTAACCTTCTGCATGTATGTATGAAATTTCTTTAAGCTTTAAAGCACCTTCTAAAGCTGCAGGGAAATTATAACCTCTCCCCAGATACAAGAAATTGGTAGCATTTACAAACTCCTCAGCAATCTGCTTTGCAGTATCATGAGAAGATGCGAGTACTTCCTCTATTTTTTTAGGAATGGCATCTAACTCATACAGATATTGCATAAATTCTGTATTATTAAGATTTCCGTTATGTTTTCCTAATTTGAGTGCTATCATCGCTAATATCGTCAGCTGGGCTGTAAAAGCTTTTGTCGAAGCCACGCCTATTTCTGGTCCCGCATGGGTATAAGATCCTGCATGGGTGATACGCGCAATGGAAGAACCAATAACGTTACAAATACCATATACAAAAGCACCTTTCTCTTTGGCGAGTTTAATGGCAGCCATGGTATCAGCGGTTTCCCCAGACTGGGAAATGGCAATCACCACATCTTTAGGAGTAATTATGGGATTACGGTAACGAAATTCTGAAGCATACTCGACCTCAACTGGTATTCTTGCGAACTCTTCTATGAGATATTCGCCTATTAAACCGGCATGCCAAGATGTTCCACAAGCTATAATAATAATTCTTTTTGCTGCTTGTATTCTCTCAAGGTGATCCCAGATACCAGCCATTTTAATAATCCCTTCGTCCAAGAGAAGACGTCCTCGCATGGTATCATGAATAGATTTAGGTTGTTCAAAAATCTCCTTCAACATAAAATGATCGTACCCACCTTTTTCTATCTGTTCTAGGCTGATCTGCAACTGCTGAATTTCAGCATCGACTTTAGAGTTGTCCTTAATCAATCGGATATCCACACCTCTGTCCAAAGATATAAGTGCCATATGGCCATCTTCAAGATAGATAGCTTCTTTTGTAAACTCTACAAAAGGAGAGGCATCGGAAGCGATAAAGTATTCTTTATCCCCCAAACCTATGGCCAAAGGAGAGCTTAGACGCCCTACCACAAACTGTCCAGGATAATCTACATGTAAAGCGGCTATGGCATAAGCGCCATACACCTCGCTTAAAGCAGCCCTCACCGCTTCAGCGAAATCTTTACCGGATTCATCCATAAAATACTGAATAAAGTTTGCTAAAACTTCTGTATCCGTTTGTGAATGGAAAACAAATCCTTTCTGAGATAACATGATTTTTATGGTCTCGTAGTTTTCAATAATCCCATTGTGAACTAATACAATTTTACCATTATTGGAAACATGGGGATGCGAGTTGATATCGCTAGGAACTCCATGAGTAGCCCAACGGGTGTGTCCCATCCCTACGTGAGAGGTGTTTTTTAAATTACCGGCAATCGCCTCTAAATCGGAAACTTTACCTTTGGCTTTCTTAAGTTCTACTTCGTTTTTATTGTTCTCAAGTACAATACCTGCACTGTCATAGCCACGGTATTCTAATCTCTTGAGACCATTTATTACGATTTCATAGGCATCTCTAAAGCCCGTATAACCAACTATTCCGCACATGAATTTTTATTTTTTAGTATAAACCACTTTAAGTTGAGCTTTTTGTTTTGGATTGGCAGGATCTGATCCTACTAAAACCACTCTGTTAGGTGTGTAAGCTCTGGAAGTATAGTTCCAGCCTAAGAGACTTTGTCTATTATCCTTTTGGAGTGTTGCAAAATCCCCCACATCAATCACAATAGGCTGGTTATTAGCACCTTTTTCTACGATATTCTTAAGCGTTTGAGTGATAGCAATATCGTAATAAGAAGGGTTTTTATCTAGATTTACAGCTTTCACTCGAATATAGGAAGGGGTATTTAAAACATTCATATCTTCTATAAACTGCTTTCTATTCTTCTGAAGTACAGTATAGGTAGAAGGTTTAGCAAAGTTATTATGCCAGGTATTTGCATCTGAATATACCCTGATTTTAGCAGATAAAATACCGGCTTTGTCTTTTGCATATATATTTTTCAATTGCTGAATAGTGGATTCTGGAATTATAAATTCACCTCCTGCACCTCCTGCACCTTGAAGATAGAGTTTCGCATCCCCTTTAACGGTATTAATAGCTTTCATAGCTGTATTATAGCCGGAAGGTCTTGAGAATTCAAGCTGACTGAAATGAACATTCAGCTTGCCCAGATCAAAAGTATAAGTATTGGCTTCTCTCTTGGTCTGCCCGTCTTTAGTGACCTCATTGGAATAATACATGGTGATTGAAATATCATCAGGGGCCATGCTAAATAAAAATCCATCGTTTTCATCTACGGAAATTCTTATGCCTCGGAAATACCGAATGAATGAAGCCGCATCGCTAAGGGCATTCTGTCCTTGCTGTCCTATAATTTTAGTTTGGAAAAAATCTTTGTTCAAAGGAATTCTAATTCCTACTTCTCTGGTCAATAACTCACGATTATCACCTGATTGAACTATTTTAACTCCGCTTACACTGGCACCTATCACTTTCTTTCCCAAGAACGTTCCTGTATTTACTCGATGGTTAGAATAAACAGGTCTGGACTGGTCATATAGAAAGTCGGAAACCTCTTCCACTCTGAGCGTTAGCTTAGTAGATTTAGCATTGAGCAATCCTTTCCCATACTTCAATAGAGGATATGTGGAAACCGTTTTAATGGAATCCTTACCAGAAGTCGTTTTCCCCAGCGTGGTATTGGTGGTCTTTACAGAGTCTATTTTGTAGTTGGGTTTTATCTGTAAAACCACAGAATCTACCTTTGCTTTTTTTCCAAAATCGATTCCATAGACTGTAGGTCTCAATTGGGTAACATAAGAGGCCTTATGTTTTCCGAAAACGGGCTCGTCAAAAGCACCTAATAACAGGTTTCCCAAATGTTTAGCATCACTTCTGATGCTATCGTTGTGGTTCACATTATAAGCAATAACATCATAGCTAAGCTCTTGCCCATCTGCAGCATTACCCTCTGTGAATTGCTTTCCCAAAGCATCGGCATCCGATTCACACGAAATTAAGGTAAATAAACCTATACTCAGTATAAAACAAGTATGGGCTATTATCTTTATTTTTTTCATTATTTATATCAAAAATTGACTATTATTTTAGTACACTTGATTAATAGCATCAGCGCTTACGAAATCCTTCTTTTCAGAATTTACCCCTATATACATAGATTCCAGATCATCTTCTAAAGACTCATCGCCTTTCAATACAAGATCTACTAATTTAAGACTCTCCCCAATAAAATTTCTGAAACTGGGTTTTTCTAATGCGGGTAAACCTTGGATATTATCAAATTTAAGCTTCTCTTCAATGTTATTGTTAAAAGCGGCGTCTTTTTCGTTATATATGGAAATTACAAGCTTAGTGTCTTTAAAATAGTCATCGTCTTTATAAAAAGTTTTTAGGTATAAAGGGATAAAAGAGGCCATCCAACCATTTAAGTGGATCACGTCGGGTACCCAGTTCAGCTTTTTAATCGTTTCAATCACTCCTCTAGCAAAGAAAATTGCTCGCTCATCATTATCAGGAAATGCGACCCCCTTATCGTCAAAATACAATTGCTTTCGCTTAAAATATTCTTCATTATCTATAAAATAAACTTGCATCCTCTCGTTAGGCAACGAAGCTACTTTAATCAATAAAGGTTGGTCAAGATCATTGATAATGATATTCATCCCCGACAGACGAATGACTTCATGAAGCTGAAATTTTCGCTCGCTGATCATCCCAAATCTGGGCATAAAAACGCGTACGTCATTTCCGTCATTATACATTTTCAAGGCCATCTTATTCACCATGGTAGCCATATTACTGTCTTCTTGGTAGGGATAAAGCTCTGTGGTGACGTATAAAATTTTTTGGTTTGGCATAATAAACTTTCTCTATATAGTAATTAAGATGGTTAACTTTACAAAAATACAACTTTTTCTACTAATAGTTTTTAATTAACATTTTTTAATAATTTTGCCGAAATTTCAAAATATGGAGATTCTTCGCAATCGGCAAAATCTGAGCGATTATATTACCCAAATAAAAAAACAGGCTAAGAACATTGGGTTTGCCCCCACCATGGGTGCATTACATGAAGGCCACCTTTCTCTATACAAAATGGCAAGAGCCGAAAACGACATTGTAGTCTCCTCCATCTTTGTCAATCCCACTCAGTTTAATAATCCGGACGACCTAAAAAATTATCCGCGCAGAGAGGAGGAGGACATTGAAATGTTAAAAAAAGAAGGCGTAGATGCCGTTTATATACCACAAGTTGAAGATATATATCCGCAAAATACCACCCGAAAAAATTATCATTTTGGTGGCATTGAAGACGAAATGGAAGGGAAATCTCGCCCCGGACATTTTGATGGTGTTGCCACAGTAGTTTCTGAGCTATTTCGGCAAATACAACCCAATAACGCCTATTTTGGTGAAAAAGATTTTCAACAGTTAGCCATCATTAAAAAGCTAGTGGAAATAGAGAAATTTCCAATTCGTATACAGGGAGTTCCCATTTACAGGGCTAAAAATGGACTGGCGCTGAGTTCTCGTAATATGAGACTCTCTGAGGAAGAAAAATCGGGAGCCAGTCTTATTTATCAGACCCTGCTGAAAGTGAAGGAATGTTTCCCACAAATCAGTATGGATGAGATAAAAAAAAGAGTGAAAGAGATCTTTGCTGAATCGAACTATAGATTAGAATATTTTATTATTGCCGATGAAGAAAGCCTTCGAGAGCTTACTCATTATGATAAAAACAGAAAATATAGGGCTTTTATCGTGGTTTTCATAGGAGAGGTCAGACTGATTGACAATATGTCGCTAGATTGAAAGCAGCAGGCATTGCACGAAAGAAATGAAGAAAGAAAATGAAGAAAAAAAGCCCCTTTTGAAAGGGGCTTTGTGGTTTTTATACTTTTAAGTATCGAGAATAGGCATAGCCCTGAATTCCATCTTTAGTCTTCACCAACCACCACTCTCCGCTGGTTTGTTCGACCAAAGTCACCAATTCTCCCTTGGCTACTCTGGCTAAAACACTTGCATCGGTACTGGGTGTTTCCCTGATATTCAAATTACCTTGTTCCGTGGCTACTGTAAGATTAACTCCAGAAGCAAGACCGGCAACTTGGATATTGAGATTGATATCTGAAGCGCTAAAATTAGGGTCCACACTACCTAAAGCATCCCAAACAGCATCTTTGTCTGCTGAATTGGATGCGTTCCCTGATACGTAGAGAATACCATCACGCTCCTCAACCTTCAAATCACTAATTTGTAAACGTTGTGCTGCTGAAATTACCCCAGCATATTTATCTTGTAATGTGCTCATAGCTTCGTTATTTTACCATATAGTTATAATTCACCTTACCCACATTAAGCGCATCAATAGATTGCTTAATTTTTCTAGCCTGATCTCTGGTAACCTCACCCTGTATAGTGAGTTCACCATTGATGACTTCAGCTTTAGCTTTTGGATAATCCTTTAAAGCGTCTTTAATTTTTTGGAGACTTTCAGGTGCGGCCACTGCCTTAGTTTCTACGGAACCCGAATCGGGTGTAGACATATCCATTACCTCCTTAATGCCCTCAATAGATTTAAGGGATTCTATCATCTGTTGTTTCGTTGTTTCATCGGAAAATGTTCCTGACAAATGGGCAACTCCTTGTTTAACCTCTACTTTTAATTGCGGATCAGCCGCCACCACAGTAGTGGCTTTGGCTTGTAAATTGGTGTCATTATTTTTCTTTTTACACGATACTGCTGCAAAGGGTAGTAAAATTGCCAATGCAACTGTTGTTAAAATTTTTTTCATGTTTAGATTAAATTTAATAGTTTAATAATTTAATAATTAAAATCTTTCACATGTAAAGTTATTAAAAAAATAATGTCCCCGGTATTTTATTGTGTTAAAACATCCTTAAAATTATTTTTTAGCCGTGAAATAATAGGCTAACATTTTATAATATAATTTGGCTGCTAGAAAGGCTGTAGGCTTAGCCATGGGACTGTCCATGAGTTCTACTATATCAAAAGCTACCACATTACATTTCTCAAAAACTTTTCGCAATAATTCTAATGTAGGATACCAAGCTAAACCACCAGGTTCAGGCGTTCCTGTAGAAGGTGCTATAGCGGGGTCAAAAGCATCTAAATCTATAGTAATATATACATTCCCAGAAACTTTAGCCAGTACCTCTTCCATCCAATTGGAATTGGTTGCAATCTGATGTGCCCAAAAACATTGCCCTTGCGGAACATACTGCATTTCTTCCTCATCCATAGAACGTATACCCACCTGTACTAAATTATGCTTTTGGCGGGCTTCGAAAACGGCACAGGCATGATTGGAAGTAGAACCGTGAAACTCGGGTCTGAGGTCTGTATGGGCATCTAGTTGTAGGACTGTAAGATTTTCATATTTTTCGCCTACAGCACGAATAGCCCCTATAGATACAGAATGTTCGCCCCCAAAAAGGGTAAATAATTTTCCTGAATGGCTCAACATTTCTTTAGTCTTCTGGTATACAGCCTGAGTCATGGCTTCAGGTGTAGAGTTTTCAGAGACCTCCTCTGCCAAGTATACTCCATTTAGATAAGGTTGGGTTCCAGTTTCAATATCGTAAAGCTCCATGTTTTCGGAAGCGTCGAGAAAAAGTGCGGGTCCTTTGTCGGCACCCTTTCCCCAGGTGGAAGTCCCATCATAAGGTACAGTCACCAGCATTACTTTTGAGTTTTCTAATATTGCATGCTCTTCGGGAATCCCTGCGTAAGTTTTCATAAATGTATTATTTTAAAAATTTATGTATTGTACCACAAAGATAATCAGAATTAAAAAAGCCAAAAGCCTTGTATTGATTCTGTTTTAATTTTATCTTATTTAATAGAACCCGTGGTTCATTTAAGCAATACGAGTTTTTAAGTTGTTAATATTTCTATTGTTTAGTTTATTAATGCATTGTATAACAGTCAGTGCCATTATCTTAGATAATATTCTGTTCTTAAAGCCATCAAAGGATTTCGCA
>NZ_JAAABJ010000316.1 GCF_009904105.1 Elizabethkingia argenteiflava
AACTTGCTATTTTTCTCCGACCTCTTTTTGTGTAAATACGCTTAAACATCTTCGCAATCAAATCTCTTAAAAATACTTTTTCTCTCATATTAAGATTTTCTTTTTTTAATATTCTCATAAAAAGTAAAAGAGTTCCGAGAAAATCAGCAATTTTGTATTGCAATTTAAATAACTAATAATCTGGAAATCATCATCAAAGATAAAAAAGAACAATGGATTTTACATCATTTAAACAAAGGAAAAAGAGGCTTTTCGACGAGATATTATCTGGTAAAAATAATTCAGCTAATTGTAAAACGCCTGAAAACAGGCTGTCAGAGGCGTGAATTAAGTATGAAAGAATATTTTGGCAGAGAGAAAATCTGCTGGCAAAGCATATACTATTA
>NZ_JAAABJ010000317.1 GCF_009904105.1 Elizabethkingia argenteiflava
GTTTACAGCGAATAGAAAAAACAGCGAACCAAAAGCTCGATGACACTTTGCAATTACTCAATGAACAGCGAAATCAGGCTAGAAAAGCCAAAAACTGGCCTTTATAGAATGAGATCAGAGACCTTCTTATTGAAAAAGGTATAGAGCTAAAAGATGGGAAAGACGGAACTACTTATACGATTAGCTAATATGCTAGTAAAAAATAAAAAAACAGTTTTGAACTGATCAAAATAGCGTCCGATATACGATAGCAGCTCTTTTTTATGAATTCTTAATTTGCCGTATTAAGGTTTGTGCTCCCTAAATGGGAGCTGTTTTTATATAAATTCTATCATATTGCTCCAAAATCCTGTCCGTATTATGAATATCAGGTTCTTCTCATGTAAGCATGAATGCAGGCTTCAATTTTCTTGAAGATCATGATAAGTTTGATCTGTATAAACGCATAAAAGTGTAGTAGTTTTATTACACTTTACCAGTGGTGCATTTAATCTATACGAGTTTTTTAGTTGTTAATATTTCTATTGTTTTGTTTATTAATGCATTGTATTACAGTCATAGCCATTATCTTAGATAATATTCTGTTCTTAAAGCCATCAAAGGATTTCGAATAGTTTCTTCTAATCATAAACTGATCACATAATTGCGAAAATAAGGTTTCGATGGGCTTTCGGTATTTTCTAAAAATATAAGGCTGCGGATTATATCCATGTTGATTTTTTCGCA
>NZ_JAAABJ010000318.1 GCF_009904105.1 Elizabethkingia argenteiflava
AGCCTTCTATCATTATCAAACCATGAAAAGGTTCTTTCTATTACCCATCGTTTACTTACAGGTTTAAACTCCTTTTTTGCCAGCTTTTCTTTGTCCCTGCTTACTACTTTTATCAGATAGGAATAAAACTTATCGGCTTTCTCTATAAATTCTCCTCTATACCCAGCATCAGCAAGGATACATTTAAACTTCATAAGTCCTTCATTTAGCATTCTAAGTAAAAGTAGTCCAGCCTTACTGTCATGAATATTGGCAACACATA
>NZ_JAAABJ010000319.1 GCF_009904105.1 Elizabethkingia argenteiflava
CAAAGATATTAAGCACTTGTTTCAAAATTGTACAATATTAGGAGACAAAGCTTATCTGAGTATTGATTATCAAAGAGACTTATTTACTTACAACCAGATTAATATGGAAGTACCTATGCGAAAAAATAAACATGGATATAAGCCGCAGCCTTATATTTTTAGAAAATCCCGAAAGCGCATCGAAACCTTATTTTCGCAATTATGTGATCAGTTTATGATTAGAAGAAACTATGCGAAATCCTTTGATGGCTTTAA
>NZ_JAAABJ010000320.1 GCF_009904105.1 Elizabethkingia argenteiflava
AAAAAATCAGGTATATGCAGGGCTTTTTTAAGGGGTTATCTCTATTTGAAAGTGTTTTTTAGAAAAAAATAAAAAAATTGGTCTAATAGGTGAAATATTATATATTTGCTATTAAAATTCAGGAGTAACTTGAGTTGGAATTAGAATAAGGGGTAAAATATATAAGACTATCAATATTATACAAATCCTTAATAGACAAAATAAAAAACGATTAATAACATAAAAAATAGTATTGAACTTGTTTAAACTATTAGTTTTCTGAGGAATAAAATAAAAAAATCACTAAAATGCAAAGAATAAC
>NZ_JAAABJ010000321.1 GCF_009904105.1 Elizabethkingia argenteiflava
AAAGTTTGTTGATAAATATGTCCAACTCCTTTGATATTGCCTACGTAATAAGTGTCTTGAGCTCCTAAATATCCAGGATGATGAGTTTCAATTTCTCCATGAGCTTTTTTCTCTTCCTTAGCCCTTTATAGTGCTGAAAGTTGAGATTCTGTAAGGACTACACCATCTTGAGCAGATTTGGATTCTAGGGCTTTTAATCTTAGTTTAAACCTATGTAGATCGTGTCTTAACCAAATACTTCTGACTCCACCTGGTGATACAAAGAAACCTTGCTTTTTAAGTTCATTACTTACTCTAAGCTGCCCCAAAGCAGGGTTTTCAATGGCTATATCAACAACAGCCTTTTCAATAACTTCATCTACACGATTCTTTAATACTGGCTTTCTTCTG
>NZ_JAAABJ010000322.1 GCF_009904105.1 Elizabethkingia argenteiflava
AAAAGAATTTTCAGCCTATCCATAAAAGATGGATTATTGAAAGAACATTTGCTTGGTTTGATAACCATCGAAGACTATGCCGAATTTATGAACTGCTAATCGAAAATGAAGAAGAAATGGTTAAAGTGGCCGCTATAAAACATTTATTGGACAAAATTTAAACAGGCTCTTATATCTATAAAAATATCTGATATAGCATACAGGGGTGTAAAAGCCCTCCCCTATTCGCTGAGGATATTGTAAATTGATGTAAAAAAAACAGGGCTGATTTTATGAAAATCAGCCCTGTTTTTTTAAACTAGCTTATGTGAACTTATTAGCGTAACCTATTCCACTTCTTTTTCTGTCTTTTCATCGCGAGCTCCCGCTTTTGGATCTTGGGTAACGCTTTGCTCATCTTCTTTTTTTACACGTGGAGATACAACTTCTGAGTTGGCCTCTAAATGGGATTTGGAGCCTTCATCTACATTTACATTTGGAGATACCGGCACTAGGGTCTCCGAATTAGCCTTGGTGCTATCTTGTTTGGTAGCTTGTGCAAAGCTAGCACCAGTACCTACCGCTAATAAAAGTGCGGAGAAAAATAACTTTTTCATAATCTTACGTTTTAAAATTAATTTTAGTGTTCAATAAAAAAACGACTGTCTCTCATTAAAATTATCTATCTCTCTTAAATTTAACGCTATTTGGCTTTTTTTAATACTTATTATGGAAATTTATTTTTTTTCTAAATTTACCTTAAATTTCTCCATAAATAGGTATACAGCTGGGCATATTTCTGCATTTTTTAGAGTGATTACATTAATCTGGTATATTTTTTTTCGATTAGTATGTGGATATTCCCGGCAAGCCTTTGGACGTACCTGATAGATAGCACATTCATTATCTTGGAGTAAAAAAGCGCAAGGAAGGGACTGTAATACCTTATCTTGATCTTCGTCCACTCTCAAAAACTTATCCTCAAATTCGGAAGGCTTTAGACGAAGATGCTTACTAATCCTTTCTATATCTTTTTCAGTAAAGAGAGGGCCCGTGGTTTTGCAGCAATTCGCACACTCTAAACAGTTTATTTGCTCAAACACTTCATTATGAATTTCTTCTGCTACGTAATCTAAATTCTTGGGAGGTTTCTTTTTCAGCGTTTCTAAAAACTTCTGGTTTTCTTTTTTCTTGAGCTTGGCCTGGGTTTTATAATATTTTAAATCCATATATAACTTGAACAAGATTTCAAAATTAAGAATATCATACCAATATCCACTCAGATTTTGTCAAATAAAGATTTTTCATTGTATATTTGAGGTAAAACAGTAGAGATGAAAGAAGTGAAAGACATACAAAATAGGATTGATATAGAGCTTTTAGTAGACGGTTTTTATAGGAAAGTTCAGAAAGATGATAAAATTAGTATCTTCTTTAATGAAATCGCACAAGTAAAATGGAATGAGCATTTACCTAAAATGTTCGATTTTTGGGAATGTTTGCTTTTTGGTAAAACCACTTATAAGGGCAACCCTATGCAAGTTCACTTCCCAATTAACGAAACAAAAGCCATGGAGAAAGAACATTTTGAGCGTTGGCTAAAATTATGGACGGAAACAATTAAAGAGAATTTTTCGGGAAAAATAGCCGATTTAGCCATCTATAAGGCCCAAAACATAGCCAACCTGATGTCTTATAAAATGGAAAATGCAAGGAAGGTAAATTAAATATAAGCTCACTTGCATTAGAAGATCTTTAACTTTCGATCGCTCTACCCCAGTTTACCTGAAGCGATAAATTGCTTTATAATATTTGCTCCCGTTCTTCTTTAATCATTTTTGTAGGATTCGCGACTCGAGCAATCGTTAAACCTTGTACAATAATAGAAAATACTACTACAAAATAAGTAACACTGAGGATAGCCGTGCTATATTCGCTCTTAGGTATGGACATGGCCAAGGCAATTGAAACACCCCCTCGAATACCTCCCCAAACCAAAACTTTAACCGTCTGCGGACTAAATCTAGACTTTAAGGACATAAACTTTGTAGGCCCCCATATGGATATAAATCTAGCCAATAACACGACTACAATAGCCCCTATTCCAGGAATAATAAAATCACTAAGATCTTTGATCATCAGCAATTCAAAGCCTATAAAGAGGAATAGAACAGCATTGAGAATCTCATCGATCAATTCCCAAAATTTAATCAGATAATCCTGAGTAACGGATTTCATTTTAAAATTAACATTAAAGTTACCCATAAATAAGCCAGCAGCCACCATGGTTAATGGACCCGAAATATGAAGTTGGCGCGCTATAAGATAGCCCCCCATTACCACGGCTAAAGTAACCAATACCGAAATAATATAATCATCCACTTCCCGCATGAGCCTTGATGTAACCCAACCCAGTATAATTCCCAACAGTATTCCCCCTCCTGCTTCATGAAGCAACATCATGGAAATGTTTTCTAGTCCCAGATCGACTTCTTTACCAGCGGCTAACTGCAACATAACGCTGAAAACAACCACCGCCATCCCATCATTAAATAATGATTCACCTGCCACCTTGGTCTCTAGTGATTTGGAAACATTGGCCTGTTTTAAAATACTCAATACAGCGACCGGATCAGTGGGAGATATAAGGGCTCCAAAAACAAGACAATATAGAAAAGGAATATGCATTCCGACTAGAGGAAAGAGATAATAAACCCCAAAACCCACTACAAAAGTAGAAATAACCACTCCTACAGTGGAAAAGATAAAAACGGGACGAAATTGCTCTCTAAGATCGTTGATATTAATGTGTATCCCTCCTGCAAACAAGAGAAAATTAAGCATGGCTCCCATTAAGACTTCTGTAAAATCTATACTATCCATCAATCGGTTTAATTTTACAAAAGTTCTGGGTAAAATGATTTCTCCAAAAAGAATTAAAAAAGTGGAAACGACAATAGCGATAACCATAATCCCTATAGCACTTGGTAACCTAAGAAATCTATAGTTAATATAAGCAAATATAGCAGCTAGTACAATAAGGACTGAAAATGAATAATATAATTCCATTCTTTTTGAGTATATTTTTTATTAATTCTATTCGATATCATCGTAATATTCGAAAAGAAAATCATTATAAGGGAAACGAGAAATATGGATTTTCAAGACCTCTTCATACAACATTTTCTTCATTTCGGAAAAATTTTTCTTGGTTATAGCAGAAACGAAGACTGTCGGAAATTTAGATTTTGCCATCCATGTTTTTTCCCATTCTTCTAAAGAAATATTTTTTTTGGTCACAGGGCTCAGATCGTCTTCTCCTTTCTGATCATAACTGAAGTCATCAATCTTATTAAAAACCATTACTACGGGTTTTTTATGCGCTTCTATTTCCTGTAATATTTCATTAACGGACTTTATATGATCTTCAAAGCTCTCATGAGAGATATCCACTACATGCACCAGTAAATCAGCTTCCCTTACCTCATCCAGAGTAGACTTAAAGGATTCTACAAGCTGAGTAGGGAGTTTTCTGATAAAGCCTACCGTATCCGTTAAAAGAAAAGGTAGATTTCCAATCACAACTTTTCTTACAGTAGTATCTAAAGTGGCAAAGAGTTTATTTTCTGCAAACACCTCTGATTTAGATAATGCGTTCATTAAAGTAGATTTGCCCACATTGGTATAACCTACCAATGCAACTCGAACCATTTTACCCCTGTTATTACGCTGAGTAGACATCTGGCGGTCTATGGTTTTTAATTTTTCTTTCAAGAGTGATATCCGATCCCGTATAATGCGTCGATCGGTCTCGATTTCTGTTTCCCCAGGACCTCTCATTCCTATACCCCCTCTCTGCCGCTCCAAGTGGGTCCACATTCTGGTCAAACGGGGAAGCAAATATTCATATTGTGCTAATTCTACTTGTGTTCTTGCATATGAAGTTTGTGCACGCTGTGCAAAAATATCCAAAATAAGGTTGGTCCTGTCAAGAATTTTAATTTCGATTTCACGCTCCAGATTTTTAAGTTGAGAAGGAGAAAGTTCATCATCAAAAATAAGGGTGGTAATGTCGTGCTCTTTTACAAATTCTCTGATTTCTTCTACTTTTCCCTTTCCTACGAAAGTTTTTGAATCCGGCTGAGACATTTTCTGTGTAAATCGTTTCTCTACGCTGGCACCAGCAGTGTAAGCTAGAAATTCGAGCTCATCCATATATTCTTGTAATTTTTCCTCATTCTGATCTCTGGTAATCAAGCCTACCAAAACAGCTCTTTCATAGTGATGCTCTTTCTTTTCTAACATATACAAAAATAAAAATTGGAAATAAAATCTGCAGCCTTAAATATATATAAAATATGTTTACTTTACTTCTGCATTTCTAATATGATCTGTGCTTAATCTTAAAAAAACATACAGGTTCAATCTGATGTTATGGTTAATCCCAGTCTGCTGCTACAAAGACCATTTTCTCCCCTTCTTTGTTGGTGAGGGTTAGAAAGTGACCATTAATAGCATAAGAATGCATACGGGAAAAGACGGATATAAACTGATTTTCTAAATCCAAATGATCGCTACAAAATTTCCGTGTACCCCCTATATGAGAAATAGAGATTTTATTCCCCTTCCCTTCTTTTAACTGAAAGCTCAGGTTATTACACCCCATAAATGCAACATATGCAGAGGCAGCTTTAGCCTGAGAAGTTAAATCTATACAGGCTTTGGCATGTATCAATTCCGCCTTAGAAAACTCCTTCAACGAAACCAACATCCACTTTCTCTGTAACTTATAGTTCAAATCTTGAGCCACAACACATCTTACTATACTCATTAAAGAGAACAGTAGTACCGTGAGTAAAACAACTCTTTTCATTAATTTTTTTTGTTTGAATTTATTAGAGACCAAAACTTAGATTTTTTACCAAAAGTTTTTTAATGCCCAAATATACATCAAAAAAATATATTTAGAGTTGTTCTGCATTGGACAATATAAATTGTGGAATCTCAATAAAATTTAAAAAAGTTCTCAAGAGAGAATAAATAAGATGTTTTTATATTTTATTCTTGTTTTTTTATTGATCTTAACCTGATAGAAAAAGACTCTTGTAATATTACAAGAGTCTTTTGATTTTAGTACAAAAAATACTTATGTACAATAACTTACTAAGCATTTTTTTCACCCCTCAAAACAATACTTTTTAGGTACTGCCCAATGCTTATCTCTTCTAAGGGTTTAGAATCAATACGTCCCAAAGAGACAGCTATCATCGAATATGAAAAATGACCAAAATACCAAAGGTTACATTTTGATTCGTGAACATAGATTATTGTACATAGAACTACTTTTCCGCAATACATCGAACGTTTCTGGCCTGAGCCCTAAATGCAGTATTTCCTCCCAACACGCCAACAGTAGACCTATTCTGTAAATGATATAAATAGTGAATATTACCATCTATTGTAGAAGCCCAATATATTCCCGCAATCCCCCTGTCTTGAAGCCCCGATTGACGATAAGGTTCAACATTAGCAACGCCTGTAACACTGAAAACTCCCTGAGATGGAAAAGTCAACTTCACATTTTTATTGTCCTTACTGGTGAAAACTTTTGCAGCAGTATAATTAGCATATCCCCTAGACCATTGTCCATGACTGGACTGAATTGTAGCATCTATTAGTTCACTAAATTCTTTATAAGTTGGAACCCGGTATCCTTCTGGGCAAGGATCTTTATCCGTTTTAATAGGAGCTAGTTCAGTCCCACTATTCCAATCTCTTGGAGAGGCAGAATGTCCATTAAAATTGCCGTTCATCCGTGTATCCGTACCTCCTGCTACAAATGCATTACGACCATATTGGTAATAATTCCCATGAAGACCTGCAACACTTGGGGACTGGTCAGGGTCTAAACTAGTATTGGCTCCTAGATTGTGTCTCATCCATATTTTCCCATTAATTCGAGCTGCGGATTGCCCTTTATAAGTAAGTAATATGTCTTTAGGATTAAGACGTACGGTGAGGCTATACTTGAGACCTGGAATAATTTTTATCTGGTCAGGAAATAAAGTCAGATTAGTTTTTTTTATGGGCCCCACACTAATGGAAGAAATTATTAAAGATGCTTTATCAGTATCTGCATTAAAAATAGCTTTTCCATTTACTTCATATGTATTCAATCCCGACAAAGGAAAATCCTTATTCTCTCTGGTTCCCAAATAGTTATTATAACCATCTGCCAACTCTATGTTAGAAGCAGCATAATGCGCATTGATATGAGACTTAAGTTCAGAAATTTGATACCCTGTATCAGAGCTATTTATTTTTGCTATAATTTGCGAAAATTGATGCTTTAGTACGACATGAATATAATTGGTTTTACCTCCATCTACCTTAATATCGGTTCTAAAGTACATAAAGTCCGTACTACCATCTAAATTATTCAACCTAGATGTTTCCAAAGTTTTACGAGAGGGATTAGAAAAATTAACTGGCGGAACGCTAGAAGAGTTTATAGAATAAGCTATAAAGGTATAAGTCTCTCCATCATTGAGAATCAGTTTCTCAGTATCTTTTTCTTTCCCTCTTATATAATCTCTTTCTGTAACATATTCTCCAGCATCTTTATATACCACCACTTTGTATTTAATCCCGGGGGGTAACAGCTGTATTTCAGCAGATTCCGATGTTTTCTGATCTTGATTTGCTGCCATTTTATGCATTTTATTTGAAGAAATAACAGGATTGAGTTCTGCTATCAAATTATAATCATCGGAGAAAGGGATCTCTTCTCGCAGGTTTCTGGGACGATTTACTGATTTTCTTGTTTTTTTTAAAGAAGCCTTTGGTCCTAATGTGTATAAATCTTCAAATGCCGCTCCAAGCATATTAATTTTTATTATTGCCGTCTGCGCTCCTGTTTGTCCTCCCGTATCTGTTAAATTATCAGACGTGCTACGGCAGGCTAGAAAAAAGAGAGTGGTAGAAATGAGCATTAAGCCTATGATGCCTATGGACCTTGTTTTTTTTGTTTTTTTCATTTTTATATATTTAAATGCTTTAGTGAATGTTTTTTGTTTTTTTTAGATAGACTCATATAAAAGTAATTACTCTTATACCTGAATATTCAGACAGTCTAAGTAAATTTTAATTAAAAAATGCTTTATAAGACCTGCCTTTGGTATAATGTTGCATTTTCCTTTTTTGACTTTTTAAATCCGTACTTCTTTGAATTAAAGCTGGAGCTATTGCTTTTGTGGCATCTGCTAGCTCTATCTGTTCTATACACATAAAATTCAAGTGTTTAATTTTCTTTTGGATCTTCTCTGTTTTTTTCATTGTACCATAATTTTCTTATTAAAGTTTTGTGCATTTCAGCGTCAAGTGAAAAATCAAATTTCATTTTATAAATATATTAAATTATATTTTACAATTTAATATCATAATAGCTATTTTTTTTAAAAGTAAGATCAAATAATGGTTTTTAATTTTAAATACCCAATTATTTTCAAAAACAATAAAGAGAAATGCTGCCTTAAAAAATACTGCTGTCCTTATTGTTACCAAGGAGGTCGTAAAAATAATTGGCTTTGGTTTCCAGTTAGATCAGTTGGGTATTCATTATTTTTTTCAAATATCCAACCTCTGAATGCCTATCAGCAAAATTTTTCTATAGAAATTTAAACAGTCTCTTAAAAGTAAGTATTCCACAAAAATAAATTAGAGAATTTAGTATCTTATCAAAATGGGTAGAAGTAATCTGCTTTATATGAATTAAAAAAAGCAGATTGAGGAATTGGAAAAACTCTCGATCAATCAGGATATTGTGGACCGATAGATAAGGATAGTTTTTTTCTCTTTAATAAAAAGAATAATGAATTGTCCAAAATGTCATGAGTCTGAAAAAATAAAAAACGGTATCATCAGGAATCTTCAAAGATACAAATGTAAAAATTGTGGATTTAATTTTACGGTATATAAAAGAGGGGGTGAATATTCAAAAACAATCAAAAAAAA
>NZ_JAAABJ010000323.1 GCF_009904105.1 Elizabethkingia argenteiflava
ACCTTTTCATGGTTTGATAATGATAGAAGGCTTTGCAGGAATTATCAACTCTTACATGAATCCTCCGAAAATATGACCAAATTATCTGCTATAAAATTATTAATCAATAAAATTTAAACAGGCTCTAATACTTTTGCCCTAAAAAGTAAGAAATTATCATCATTATTAAGTATGAGGCAAATGTAGCCCAAGAACTAGCCCAGTAACCATATGAGGGAATAAAAAAGTAATTAATACTTATTGTTACGATTGCACCAATAATTGAAATATATGCACCAAACCTAGTTTTGTCAGAAAGTTTATACCAAATAGAAAGATTTAAATATATACCTAAAAATATAGCTGCAATCAAAACAATTGGAACAACAATAGGTAATCCAACATAAAAAGAAGAGTTTCGTATATACTGTTCTGAAATCCAGTTGAGGTTAACACATAATCCTAAGAATATCACACAGTGGCACCGTCCATAAGATTGTGTAAATGGTAATTCGGGAGTTTATCTTCGGATTATTAATTTTAATATAAAAACATGATCAAAATGGAATCAAACAAAAATTTTGAAGGTCAAGTCCTCAAGATGTATTGAGTAAGGATTTTTTAAGCCAATTCAAGACAGAAGAGGATGTTAGTAATTTTCTCAAGACACTTCATACTCAGGTGGTGGAATAAATTCTCCAAAGTGAGATGAATGCTCCTTTGGTTTATCAAAAGTATTCAGGGAAAGATTCAGGAAGTGGTAATTCTGGTAATGGGAGTTATTCGAAGACTATCCATAAAGAGCATGGAGGAAACCACATTGAAGTCCCCAGAGACAGGGAGGGTTCTTTTGAGCCCGTTGTTATTCCCAAACATCAGAGCCGAGGGCTTTCCATAGAAAGATTAGTTATCTCTCTTTATGCCAAGGGGCTTAGTACCTCCGATATTGAAGATGAGCTGCGTGAGATTTATGGTATCAACCTTTCCTGTTCTACTATATCTATTATTACAAATAAAGTTACGCAATCAGCTACAGAATGGCAGAAGCGCCCTCTGGAATCATTGTACCTGATTGCCTAGATGGATGGTATTATTTTCAAAGTCAGAGAAGCAGAAAAAGTTGTCAATAAAACAGTTTATCTCTGCATCGGTCTTAATATGAAAGCCTACAAAGAGGTTCTCGGCATGTGGATTGGTAAGACAGAAAGTTCTCCTTTTTGGATGAGTGTTTTGACTGATCTAAAGGCACGTGGTGTTGAAGATATTCTTATTACCTGTACAGATAATCTTAATGGATTTACAGACACTATAAGAGCTGTTTCCCCGCAATCTACTACACAAATATGTGTAGTACAACAAATCAGAAATTCCTGTCGCTATGTAGTGTGGAAATAACTGAAGGAAGTTACGGAAGATATGAAAGAAATATATACAGCTGTTAATAGAGAACAGGAAGAATCAGCTCTGCATTATTTTGAAGAAAAGTGGGAATGAAAATATCCGTAAATAAACCAAAAATAAACTCTCTTCCCCTACTGATCATGATTTGAAGAAGTCTGTATACTTAGCTATCAGTGAAATTGAAAGAAAATGGACAATGCCTATTAGAAATTGGCCTATTGTATTAAACCAATTTATGGATATATGTGAAAATAGAATCTTAATATAAGATACCGCTATATTATCATTTACACAAAATTCTGGAGACTCTCTTAAAAGATTGTCGTTTTTTAGCTCCATTTGGAACGGGCACAAAAAAAATACTGTAAAAGATCTATTTTACAGTATTTTGTACTATTTTGATTTAATAGTTGCGATCCGGACGGGACTCGAACCCGCGACCTCCGCCGTGACAGGGCGGCATTCTAACCAGCTGAACTACCGGATCATTTTAAGCGTTAAAAATTTTAGAATTAGTAACGGAAAAGACTCCTATCACCACCTACCTCCTCTTGCTCTTAAATTAATTGTACCAGACCCCGATGGCCAGCGCTCAATAAAGAACTTTCATTTTTAACTGGTGCAAAGATATAGTTTTTTTTACTTCTTACAAACAAACTTATACTTTTTTATAAAACAGCTTCCTAAAACACAGATTTTCAATTGTAAAAAATATATTAAAATCAAAATAATATTGTCAATCTATTTATGCTTCTTTAATTGATATGGTGTTCAAAATTGACTATTATGAACGATTAAGACTAAGGGTCAGGCTATTCCGCTTTATTCTTAATTATTTTATATAATCCATAATAAACACTTATTATTAGTAAAAACAGGACTTTAACTTCCTTTCAAAATAAGAGTAAAAACACCCTTTCATTTTTTAATAAAAAGGTCTTATATTTTCAAAATTAAGCGCATAATAAAATGATAAAAATAATCATTTATTAATTAAAAATATATTACAAAAAACCGACAAAAAAATATTCAAATATAACAAACTATAAAATATAAGAGAATATTTTTTTCAAAAATTATTTGCTCAATTCGCATAAATTTATTTGATTTGTGAATGAAATACGAATGTGAAAATGGTGTTCTTTGAAATTTTGGTTAAAATTCAGCTGCAACGAAATTAAACATCACCTTTGGTGAAATAAAAACCAATTCTCATGTACTAGAATTATAGTAGCCCTGTTCTACGCAAAAGCGAATAAGATCAATCTTATTTCTTAAGCCCAGTCTTTGCGCTAGCCTTGTAATATAGGTATCAATTGTTCTAGTACTTAAATTAAGGTATTGTCCTATTTCTTTGTTACTCAGTCCCTCGTAACACAATTTCATAATCTGAATTTCAATTAAAGAAGGCATATACCATCCCTTTTGTTGACGCTCCATATATTCTTGCACGACAAGCGGCTGTGCTTTCCACTCATTGAGATATTCATCATAGTTTTTTGAAACTGTCAAAACATATTTCTTTAATACTTCCAATATTATGATGCTTTTCTTTTGGCAATAATAAACCGCAGGTAAATCTTTCAGCATTGAAAACATATCCTCCTGAAAGGTTGCAGAATAGGTTATAATAGGAGTAAGATTACCCGATTGTCGTATGAATTTAATTGCTTCTATACCACTCATTATGGGCATATAAAGGTCTATAAGAAAAATGCTCTCCTGGCGAAAGTACAATTGACTTATAAGCTCGTGCCCATTATTGCAGTTTTTGACAATAGAATAGAAAGGATTATGAAGTAAGCTTTTAACCAAAATCTCCTTAAAATAGTAGTCGGATTCCGCTATTGAGAAACGTACTTTCTGTATAGAATAAGCCATCTGTATTTCATTTTTGTGTATGTGCTAATATAAATAAATATAGAAGTTGTTTAAACTTATTTATATAAGAAAGAGTTCCGAGAAAAACAGCAAATCTGAATTGCAATTTAAATAACTAATAATCTGGAAATCTCCAGCAAAGATAAAATAGAAAGATGGATTTTACTTCATTTAAGGAAAGGAAAAAGAGGGTTTTCGACGAGATACGATCTGGTAAAAATAATTCAGCTTATTGTAAAACGCCTGAAAACAGACTGTCAGTAGCGTGAATTAAGTTTGAAAGAATACTTTGTCAAAGAGAAAATCTGCTGGCAAAGCATTTACTATTATTTCAATAAATGGAGCAAAGACGGCTCTTTCAGAAAGGTTTGGATAGGTCTTTTGCTTCTTAATAAAAGAAAATTGGATATGTCAAGCGTTCAGTTGGACGGCAGCCACACCCCAAGCCGAATGGGAGGTGAAAAGCTAGGCTATCAGG
>NZ_JAAABJ010000034.1 GCF_009904105.1 Elizabethkingia argenteiflava
AAGAATCTATACCGCTCGGCTTGCATGTGTTAGGCCTCCCGCTAGCGTTCATCCTGAGCCAGGATCAAACTCTCCATTGTATGTTTGTTTCCCTTAAACTCAACTCAATTTAAAATTGACGCTTTGTTTTTTCCGTACTTGGTTGTTTTTTCTTGATTTCAATGATCTTATACTCTTTTAGCTTCCAACATAAACTCTCTGTCGTTGTTCCTGTTTTGCGTGTGCAAAGATAAAAACTTTTTTCGAATTATCAAAACTTTTTTTAAATTTTTTTTTTCAAGCAACACTCTCTTATCAATATCTCTTAAAGCTTATTCCTAAACTTTAAAAAT
>NZ_JAAABJ010000324.1 GCF_009904105.1 Elizabethkingia argenteiflava
AATATATAAAGAAAACGCTGAATCTGAAAGATAGAAAGCGAAAACATCCTTTGATCCTGATTTGGAATGCGTTAATGTATCTGATAAAAACAGGCTGTCAATGGCGTATGCTGCCAAAGAACTTTCCGAAATGGCAATTGGTTTATTATTACTATATCCGTTGGGTAGAAGCAGGTTACTTCGACTTAATTTTGGAAAAACTACGCA
>NZ_JAAABJ010000325.1 GCF_009904105.1 Elizabethkingia argenteiflava
CACCTTTAGTTTTGGTGATTTTGCGTATCTGGCGATGTACCCCTTCAATTGGATTGGTAGTATATATGATTTTTCTTACTACCTCATCGTACTCGAAGAATGCTGAGAGATTTAACAAATTGTACATCCAGGATTTGCAGTTCAGTGGATATTTTTTTGCCAACTTATCTTCAAAGGCAAGCAGCCTTTGATATCCCTGCTCTTCATTATTCGCATTGTAGATTGGCTTCATATCCTCCATAACCGCTTTTTTATCCCTGTCAGGAACATAGCGCATGGAGGAGCGGATTTGATGAACCACGCAAAGTTGTACCCTGGTTTTA
>NZ_JAAABJ010000326.1 GCF_009904105.1 Elizabethkingia argenteiflava
GACTGCCTGCAAAGGTGGTCGCCTACCAACTGGAAAGCAATCGAACAGATAGCACAGCTATTAAATTGGGAGTTTTGCGTGGGATATTCATTATCCCATTTGTTATAATGGGTAATGACTTCTTTTATTTCCACACAGTGACCAAGGAAAAGAAGCAAAATAACGTCACTTGATTGAACCAGTTTTTATAAAATTGGTAAATTTTATTTACGGTTATTTTATTTTACCCGAGTCGCTCTCCAAAAGCGACAGGAGATCTTTTGAATGGAAAAGAGCCAATCCCATCGGAGCTTTGATTATGCTGAAAAAATATCCTCAA
>NZ_JAAABJ010000327.1 GCF_009904105.1 Elizabethkingia argenteiflava
AGAAAATTAGCAAATTTGTATTGCAAATCAAATAACTAATAATCTGGAACTCATCAGCAAAAATAAAATAGAAAGATGGATTTTACCTCATTTAAGCGAAGCAGAAATAGATCATAAAGGATTGTTTATCAATGCTGATGCAGGATTTGACAGTGAGAATTTAAGACAAATGTTAGAAAAAAGAAAAAATAATCGCCAATATTAAAACCCATCTCAGGAATAATAAAACAGCCAAGAATTATTATTATATTGATGAAGAATTATATACACGAAGGTTCAATATAGAGAAAGCACATGCTTGGTGCTTGGTTGGATAGTTTCAAAGCATTATTTATACGATTTGAAACTTCTGTAATAACATGGAATTCTTTGCATTATATTGCTTTTGTTATTTTATTCCTCAGAAAAAGGAGTGTCACCCGAACTGTGTCAGGTTCTAAATTAATGCTCCTCAAAAGCTGTTTTTTTCCTTGAGAATTCTCTCTCCAA
>NZ_JAAABJ010000328.1 GCF_009904105.1 Elizabethkingia argenteiflava
AAGATGGCCAGTTTGGATAAGCACACACAAGAAGAAATTATTGATACTCTCATGAAAATGTTTTCTTAGCTATATAGCCACGAGAAATCAAAAAATTATCAGCGAAAGGTTTGGTTTGAAAATGAAACAGGCACTGAAATAACTTAGGAGGTTTTTTATATTCTAAAGTCTTTCCTGAATTAAACGAAAATTCATCTCAATGATATTAACATAATATAAGGATAGACCTCCGTATACTTTTTTCCTAAAGCGCTATTTTAGGCATATTTTCAGGTGCTGGGTGGGAGGAAAACGAAAAAACGAAACTGAATGCAGATATTTTCGGGTTGGCAGTGTTATGCTATGCATAATATATAAATTGTTGTAAAATCAGGATTTTAATCTCTCGAGAAAGAATTGATTTTAAAGTTGAGTTGTATAGATAAAAGATGCTCTCTTCTTGTTTCTACTCGTTCCCCATATTCATTCCAATTTTCTTTTATTAAGGAGCAAAAGACCTATCCAAACCTTTCTGAAAGAGCCGTCTTTGCTCCATTTATTGAAATAATAGTAAATGCTTTGTCAGTAGATTTTCTCTTTGCCAAAATATTCTTTCAAACTTAATTCCCGCCTGACAGCCTGTTTTCAGGCGTTTTACAATAAGCTGAATTATTTTTACCAGATCATATCTTGTCGAAAATCCTCTTTTTCCTTTACTTAAATGAGGTAAAATCCACTTTTTTATTTTATCTTTAATTATGATTTCCAGATTATTAGTTATTTGATTCGCAATTCAAATTTGCTATTTTTATCCGAAATCTTTCTTATATAAATAAGTTTAAACAACTTCTTTATAAATAGATTAGCAATACAAATGAAAACTAAATTTATTAATACTAATTTTAACTATTATTTATCAAATTTTTAACAATTACTACTATTGAATATAATACATGAAATAGTAAATTAAGAAATATGCCCATTTATATTGGGTGACCACCAAAAAACCCATGTCAGGGATTGTATGGCAAAAGCAAAATATTAATTTAAAATTTACTAACATGAAAAAAATTAGATTTTTTATGCAAAACAAAATTGTTTTGACCTCTTTTTCTTCTATTGTTTTATTGGCAAGTTGCTCTAGAGAAGAATCACCAAATAAAGAAGAAGTACAACAGGTGACAAAAATAACAGGAGAAAATATATTTAGACAAATATTCTTTCTACAAGGTGGGGAGGCAAATGTTTTGAAATCTATACCTACGTATAGTTATAATCTTGAAAAGATTGAGGACTTAAGTTCAAAAGAAAAGTCTGCTTCAGAAAAGTATATAAATGAAATAGTAAATATATTAAAGCAGAATAATTCAAATTATTTCAATGATTTTGAGTCTAAGATGAAAAGTAAAGATCCATATATTATAGATCAATCTTTGAAACAAGGTGCTGAAGATATTGTTACTGCAATTAAAAATTCTTCTGAAAAAAAGAGGTATAATTCAGCTATGAAAATATATAAGGATAAATATAAATCTGCAAGCTTAAAGACAGCTAAAGATTTAGAAAATTTAAAATTAAATTTAGAAAATGATCTTAAAAAGCAAGCTTTAGTAGAAAGATCTCAAGCTATGATGCCTGAAGCAGCAGCCTGTCTTGCAACAGTATCGGTAGTAGCAGTGGTAGCTTGGGAAGTAGCAGCAGCAGCTAATGTGGTAGCAGCAGTAACTGTTTTTGTTTGGAAATATGCCAAATTTTTCGGTGTGCAAGAGAGTGATTCCTCAACCTCAAGTCTTACTAATGAGGAAGTAGTGGCGGCAATTATAAATAATTATTAACTGATGAGAAAATGCTTTTATACTTCTGTAATACTAATATCAATAATTTTACTATTTATAACTTTTACAAATTCTATAAAGCATAATTTATACAGTGGAAGTTTCCACACTACAAGATTAGTTAATACAATCCTACCCCAAGGGTGGGGTTTTTTCACTAAAGATCCAAGAGAAGCTAATGTATATTGTTATAAATATAATAATGGGAATTTAGAAAATATGATATATACAAGTGATCATTATGTTAATTTATTTGGGTTGTCAAAGAAAAGTAGAATGATTGCATTTGAAAACTCAATGATTTTGGGACAAATAAAAAAAATCCCATATCAGAGTATTAATAATTTAAAGAATGATCATGCGATATATAAGGTAAAGTGTAATGGTTTAAACTATCTTAAAGAAGGAGAATATATTATCATTCGTGATGAAGTACCACCCTACTTATGGCGTGACTTCAAAAAAAAAGAAAAAACTTTTATCCATGTTAGATGTATTAAAAACTAGATTTCAAGGTTTAATAATTATTTGTGAAGAAAAGGCTTCCCATAATTATTTTACAAATGTATATGGTTTATCCAGAAGTTTGTATGCATTAGTAACTTTGTTTAGTTTAATATTTAATAGCACTGAATCTCTTTTTTCTCCTCTTACATATAAGAAAAAAGAAATATTGATAGCTTTTTCAAATATTAACTTATTCCATATTTTCGGTTATGACGGATTAATTTATTCTAAAATAATAGCAATAGTAATTCTGATTATTTGTGTAATGGGATATTTTCCAAGATATTTTGGCGTATTACAATGGTGGGTCAGCTTCAGTTTTCTTAATGCTTGTACAATTGTTGAAGGTGGAGATCAAATAACCAATAATGTTTTATTATTATTGATTCCAATTACCCTTATGGATAGTAGAAAAAATCATTGGATTAATACAGTTAGTATAAATAATAATTTATATAAAAATTTCATAGCACACGTATTGTTTTGCATGATTAGTATTCAAATTTCTGTATTATATCTCCAAGCTGGAGTAGAAAAATTATATAAGGTAGATGAATGGGTAGATGGGTCTGCAATTTATTACTGGCTTAACAGTAACTTATTTGGAATGGCAGAGTATTTAAGACCTATTTTTTTCCCAATTATAAATACTCCAAAGCTGCTTTTTATTATTAATTGGAGTGTTATTATTTTTGAATTATTAATGGCTGGAGCTATATTTATGGAATATCAAAAAAGGAAAAAACTTATTTACTATGCCGTCGGATTTCATTTTCTAATAGCATTTTTCTTTGGATTAGTAACCTTTTTTATAGCTATGACAGCTACTGTTATTATATATCTGATTCCTAAAGATTTACAAATACAATTTTTATTAAAGAAAAAAAGATGAGACTCGTTATATTATTTTCCATGATTTCAATTTTTCTTTTTTCTCAGGAAGGGAAAGAAAAAAAATCAGAACAATTTATCAATAAAGTTTTTATTGAAAAAGACTATAAAGGAAGTTTGTTATTCTTTAACAAGAAACTGATAGAGGATGGCTATATCACCGAAAATATACTTTCCAATGCAATAACGGCCCTAGGAAATGAATATGGAAATTTGAAAAAATTTGAAAAAATCGATGTACAAGCAAGCAATATATATTATAAAGCAATATTTGAGAAGGTTCAACAGTATATTGAAATAAGTTTTGATCAAAATGATGAAATTATAGGTTTTCATGTCTTACCAAATCATAGTATAGAAACCAAAGATAATTCTAATAAAAGTATGTCATTTGGTGAAAATATTATTATTAATGGAAATAATAAAGAAATTAATGGTACATACATTGAAAATAAATCAAGTAACTTTTTGGTAATTATTATACCAGGTTCTGGGTCTCAAGATAGAGATGGTACAATATTTTCTAATAAACCATATAAAGATATTGCAGAACACTTATATAAAAAAGGAATTTCCTCATACAGATATGATAAAAAAATAAAAAATGAAGATGTTCAAAACATTACTATAGATAAGGAATATACAAATGATTTACTAGCAATTATAAGCTTTTTCAATAACAAAGGAAAAAAAATCGTATTAATAGGACATAGTCAAGGAGGGACCATTGTTCCTATGATAATTAATGTTTCCAAAAATAATATATATAAAGGTATTATTATGGCAGGATATGTTTCTCCATTGCAAGATATTATATTGAAGCAAATAAACTATCTAAACAATGATAATAACGGAAACATTTTGGTTCAAAAAGTAAAAAAAGATATTGATGAGATAAATAAATTAGATAAAAATATAGATGACTTTAAAAAAAAAGAACTACTATCAGTACCTACAAGCTACTGGTTATCATTGAAGAAATACAATATTCAAACAAATTTACGTACAATAAATATTCCGCTAATGATAATGCAAGGAGGAAAAGATTACCAAATAGGAAAGGATGAATATTTAAAATTTGAAAAGTTGCTTAAAAATAAAAATAATGTTTCTCTAAAATTTTATCCAGATTTAAATCATTTATTCATGAAGAGTGATGGTACAATGTCTCCTGAAGAATACAAAATAAAATCTATTGTTAATGATAAAGTACTTAATGATATTTATGATTTTATTGTTTCTTAAAATTTGAAACAACTTGTAATATATTTTGTAAATCTTCTTTTTTTTGTGTACCAATAAGTATTTTATCTCCAGATATTAATTCTAATTGTAATCCATATCTTCCCCTCAAACTAAAAGCTTTTCCTTGTGAACTATATCTAATTCCCCAGCCTCCAAAATCTCGTAGTGGTGAATATTCTTTAATATAAACTTTTGATATTTGATCCCACTCATATTTCTTTACAATAAAAAAGGGAATAAATTGAATTTGAATTCCAGTTTTATCAATATTTGTTATAAGCTTAATTGCAGATATAAATAAAGCAAACAATAAGAAAAATACAGTTATAATTATAAGTGTCAAGTTACTAACTGGCTTGCTTCCAAAGTTATTACCCTCAAACACCTGTTTATAAGTGCCAAATACTAAAACAATAAGGATGAATATTAAAATCCCCCATATCCATAATTGATTAACTCTTTGTTTTTCTTTGTATTGCATAATATTAACATTTTGTGATTTGAAAATAATATAGAAGTTGTTTAAACTTATAGTTTTCTGAGTGTAAACATTCCAAATGTATGCATTTAAAGATAGAGTTTTTTCTTGAAAAAACTTTAAATTTAAATATGAAAAAAAGTAAGTATTCAGAGCGTCAGGTTTTTGGAATTTTGAAAGAACAGGCACATGGAAAGAGCGTAATAGAAATATGTCGTAATCATAATATTACACAAGGTACTTTTTATCTATTCTGGTATGGAAAGTTCGGATATTCAAAATCTGCGTGATCTGGAATCCGAAAATTCCAAACTTAAAAAACTCTATGCCGAACGCTGCTTAGAAATTGAAGCTCTAAAAAATGTTCTGTCAAAAAAGTGGTAAAGCCTACTGGACGGCGTGAAATTGTCAACTTTATTCGTAAAAAATACCATTTAAGCGAACGAAAAAGTTGTTTAACAATTGGTATCAGTAGGCGCAGCTACCGTTATAAAAGTAGAAAAAATGACGATGAATTAATAGAGGCTCTAACAAAACTTTCACAAGAACAACCAGGTTATGGTTTTTGGAAGCTGTATGATAAACTTCGGAACTTGGGGTATATTTGTAATCATAAACGTGTCCACAGAGTTTATGTGACATTAAAAATGAGCATTTGAAGAAGGGTAAGAAAAAGGCTTCCCGCCAGAATCCAAGAAAACATCAGTATTCCTTTGGAGCCAGATGAGTGCTGGAGTATGGATTTTATGAGTGACAGTTTGTATGATGGAAGAAGATTCAGGATATTAAATATTGCTGATGCTTATAACCGAGAACTACTTTCTATGGAAATTGATACAAGTATCTGTTCTGCAAGAGTGGTAAGTTTTAGATCATTTAAAACAACAGGGACGTAAGCCTAAACGCATAAGAGTTGATAATGGTCCTGAGTTCATATCTAAAAATCTTCAGCTATGGGCTCAGGAAAATAAAATAGAAATTCACTATATACAACTTGGGAAACCAACACAAAACAGCCTTATTGAAAGACTGAATAAAAGCTGTAGGAATGAGCTTCTTAATATGTATGTCTTCAAGAATCTACAGGAGGCTGAAGAAAAAGCTAATCAGTGGTGGATTGAATACAATTATAACAGACCGCACGAAGCATTAGGGAATATAAGCCCTAAAAAATATAAACAAAAAATGAAAGAATCTATCATTTAGAAGGGTTACAAAATTGGGTAGCTTACGAAAATAATTAACTAAAGTTCATGTTTAATATGTTAAATTTAAGTAAGTTTTAGAGATTTTAATTTAAATATAACGCTGATCAGCAAAACCTATGTCAGGGATTGTATGACAAAAATAAATTTTAAATTTCAAAATTTTAACCAAGAAGTTGTTTAAACTTTTTAAGACAAAAAGAGTTCCGAGAAAATTAGCAATTTTGTATTACAAATCAAATAAATAATAATCTGGAACTCATCAGCAAAGATAAAATAGAAAGATGGATTTTACCTCATTTAAGCAAAGGAAAAAGAGGC
>NZ_JAAABJ010000329.1 GCF_009904105.1 Elizabethkingia argenteiflava
TTTATAAGCACTTTTTAAAATCGACAACTCGCAAAGATTTTTTAAAAAATCGGAAAACCCTTTGTGGGATAGGGTTTCCCGATTGCTCCTCCTGCTGGGCTCGAACCAGCGACCCTCTGATTAACAGTCAGATGCTCTAACCAACTGAGCTAAGGAGGAAGGTCCTTTGTTTTAAGTGGTGCAAATATACACACATTTAATATTCACTGCAAATATTTCTTAATATTTTTTTACTGAAATCTTTTTATCATTTGAAAATCAATTTATAAATATCACTTCCAAAGATAAGAACCGTTAGCCCGAGCAAGAATATTACGCCTATCATCTGGGCATTTTCCAATACTTTCTGCGGAACAGCTTTGCCTGTAATCATTTCCCACAAGGTAAAAAAAACATGGCCTCCATCCAATCCCGGAATGGGAATAAGGTTTAGAAAAGCTAACCAAACAGAAAACATGGCCGTAAAGGACCAAAAGGCGGGCCAATCTATATGGGTGGGCATTTGCTTTACAATACCTATGGGGCCTGCTACCTTTGTATAGCCTTTTGTTTTTTGATTAAAAATAATTTTAAACTGCTTCACCTGCATGACCAATATATCTATGGTACGGGTGAACCCTCTGGGAATGGCTTCTAATAAGCCATATTGTTCGGTAACTCTTGTCTTTTCATAGCTTGCTAATAAAAATTTGGGATCCGGAGAAAAACCTATTTTTCCATCTTTATTTACCTGTACCTGTACATCTATATGCTGAGCATTTCTTTTAACTCCGAGTTTTATCTGCCCACTCGCATGGGAGGTGATTTCTTTGTTGACTTCATCATAATAAAGGGTCGGCTTTCCATTTACCGCAAGTATTTGATCTCCTTTCTGTAGTCCCGCTGCCTGAGCTCCGGAATGAGGAAGAATAGAATCTACAACAGGAACAAACCTAGGTGAGAAATAAGCTCTTACTTCATTAGCTTTCATCACTTCTGCTACACCATTCTCATCTATAGGAAAAGTAATTTCTTTTCCATTACGCAACACCGTTACATTATCCGCAAAGAGCATATTGAGCATGGATTCTTCCATCCTTTTTGCGGGTTTACCATTGATTTTTAAAATTTTATCTCCGGTCTCCAATCCCATTTTTTGTCCTTCGGCGGATACATATATCCCATTTTCAAATTTTGCATTATCCGAATAAGTTTCTCCTTTAAAGTAAGATAAGCAGGCATAAATAAGCCACGCCAGAAAAAAGTTAACCGTAACCCCTCCTAGCATAATAATAAGCCGCTGCCAAGCTGGTTTAGAACGAAATTCCCAAGCCTGTGCGGGCTTTTTTAACTGCTCGGTATCCATACTCTCGTCTACCATACCTGCAATTTTAACGTAGCCTCCTAATGGGAGCCACCCTATCCCATATTCTGTTTCTCCAATTTTCTTTTTTAGAATTGAGAACCAAGGATCAAAAAAGAGGTAAAATTTTTCTACTCTAGTTTTAAAATATTTTGCAGGAATAAAGTGCCCTAATTCATGTAAGCCTATTAATATTGAGATGCTTAAAACGAATTGAAATATTTGATTAAATAACTCCATTTATAATGTTTGAAATGCAAAAATAGCAATATTTTCGAGCCTTAAAAATAAAAAGCTACCTAAGAAGAGGGTAACTTTTTATTTTATTTTTTATTTTAGAGGTTAAACTTAAGCCCTAATCCAAATCTACCGACTTGAGAACTGCCCCCATCCGTTAACAAGAAAGCAGGTCTCCAGTCAAAGGATAGTATGACTGGAGTTTGGGTAATTTTGTATTCCAACCCTAACATAGGGCGTATGCCAAAATAGGTATCTCCTCCTTCAATAAATTCTAGAGCAGGTCCTATTCCCACATACCAATTCAGCCCTTTCGTATTTGTTATTTTTTCATTATAAGAATAAAATGCCTGAACTAAGGTCGCATGATTGCCGAAGATTATTTCTGCCTGCCCTGCATTATTTCTATTAAAAAAATGCTTAAAGACTGGTCCTGCTGCGGTGTATCCATCTCCGAAATCTATGGATAGTCCTAAGCTATTTTTATAGGTCTGCGCACCTATGCCTATTGTTCCCATGAATAGGCCCCCAACAAGAAATAAAGATTTTAATGTTTTTTTCACAATTTAAAATGGTTTAATTTTATATTTTTTTAATCTAAATTAAAAACAACACCTATTCCCCCTCTGTTTCCCACTTCAGCGAAAGCTCCTATTGATGGTGTAAAGAAGTATCTAAACCCGATATGTGCACCAAAATCAAAGGCACTACCCATCAAACCCAGACTAATGCCAGGATAAATATCAAAATGCTCGGGCAGGTCTAAAATGTCCTTTAAGTGATAATTGGCTCGCGTTACTATGGAGATGGCTGTTTTCTTTTGGCCGTCTACCGTCTTTCCTTCGGAAAAAACCCCCAGGCTGCTCCCTATGGATATCGCCTCTGCAATACCATAATCATAGGAAACTTTAACCCCAAATCCTCCGTTACCCCATACATTGATTCCGGCTTGCACCTTCTGATCTCCAGTACCGTCCCAGGCCTGGGCACTGGTTATTTGAATTGCACATATGGTGAAGAGTGAAAAAAATATTTTTTTCATAAAAAACTAGATTATTTTTTTATTATTAATAACTTTACTAACGATTATTTCAATAAATTTATTCTTATATACAATGAGAAAATTGAAAATACTGGGCTTACAGCACAATATTCAATGGCGGGATAAAGTTAAGAATTTGGAGCGAATAGAATCGCTTTTCTCCACAAAAGAAAAACCCGATATTTTTCTGCTGCCCGAAATGTTTGCTACCGGTTTTTGTATGGATGCACAGCAAATAGCTGATAAAAAAGAGGAAATCCTATCTTGGATGAGATCATTTGCGATTCAACATAAGGTGGCTGTGGGAGGAAGCGTGGCTATAGAGCATCACCAAAAGTTTTACAATCGTTTTTACTTTGTAGAAAAAGGTGGTAAAACTCATCATTATGATAAAAGACATCTTTTTTCGTATGCCCGGGAAGATCAATATTATACTCCGGGAAAAAAAAGAGTGGTCATCGAATACTTAGGATGGAAAATCTGTTTGCAGGTTTGCTATGATTTGAGATTTCCGGTATTTTCAAGAAATACCGACGACTATCATCTTATGCTTAATATTGCCAACTGGCCTTCCAGCAGAATAGATGCATGGGATAGCCTTCTAAAAGCTAGAGCCTTAGAAAATCAATGTTATGTATTTGGTCTCAACCGATTAGGTGAAGATGGCGAAAAATTGCATTATACAGGATCTTCTCATTGCTTTTTTGCAGATGGAAGAGAGGTTGGAAGAATTGAAGATACTTTTATTTCTGCAGAATTGGATCAAGAGTTACTCCACCAACACAGAATGAAGTTTCCTTTTTTGGCCGATCGGGATGATTTTGAACTGTGATTTTCGTAAAACCAATACTATATTAACCCGTGGTGGATTTAAGCAATACGAGTTTTTAAGTTGTTAATATTTCTATTGTTTAGTTTATTAATGCATTGTATAACAATCAGTGCCATTATCTTAGATAATATTCTGTTCTTAAAGCCATCAAA
>NZ_JAAABJ010000330.1 GCF_009904105.1 Elizabethkingia argenteiflava
AATTTACTTCAGCTCTCTATTACTGGAAAAAAAACAAGCTATCCGCTAAGCCCTCACTCCTAGCCACCAGACAGGTGATCACCGGCAATTACAGCCAGAACCCTTTTGGCTACAAAGAAGTTAAGCAATGGTATGAAAAACTGAAAAATTAGAAGATAAATCATTACAAAAAGAGCGCTCCCCCATATGGGGAGCGCTTCACTTCATCTAAACATTTTCTTTATGGTCGCTTTATTTAGACTGCTCCTTTGGATAAAAATTTAATATCATAATTCCTATAGAGAGTAGAATAAATATTGAAAAGGGTATACTAAAGGTATTTAATATTGGAATATCATTATGCAATCTAGAAAAATCCTGTATACAGAAACACGTCATCCCCAATAATAAGGTAATAAAACATAATAGGAAACTATATCGATCTTTATATCTCTTAGAGGTCATAAAAATAATTAAATTTAAAAAGATAAACAGTGAAAGCAATGTATCAATATATATATAATCAAAATCCAATTCTATTAATACACTAAAAAGATACACCACATTGAACTGAAATACTATAAAAAAAGGATAAGAATTTTCAGATAAATCTCCAGTGTAAAAGAAAGAAATTACCGCTAAAGTTTTCAATACTCTAAATAATCTATTGCTTTTCATCTTACTATTTAATTAAAAGATTGTTCGTATTGTGATTTTTCCCTCATATGTTCATAAGCTGCTGATTAAATGAGGTACAAAGGCTTACTATAAAGGACCAGATGTTGCGATATTGATCATCTAAATTAATCATTTTAATTAATTTAATGGATTAAGTTTTAGGATTGTGAAGTATAAAAAATTTTGAAAACAATCCACTAGCCTTATATTAATCAGAGTTCTTGGATTTATCTTTTGGATAAAAATTTAATATTATAATCCCTATAGAGAGTAGAATAAATATTGATGTAGGTATAATAAAAAAGCGCTTCAATATTCGGCTATCATTGGGATGTGTATAAAAAACATAGCTATAGTAACATGTAATCCCCGATAATAAAGCAATAAAACATAAAAGGAAACTATATCGATCTTTATATCTCTTAGAGATCGAAAAAATAATTAAATTTAAAAAGATAACCAGTGAAAGCAAATGATGAATATCTATTAAACCATACAAAAGATATAACAAATTGTTTTGAAATACTATAAAAAAAGGATAAGCATTTTCATTAAAACCGCTAATAAAAATGAAAGAAATTACGGCTGAAGTTTTCAATACTCTAAATAATCTATTGCTTTCCATCTTAACTTATTATTTAATTACAAGATCTTCGCGTATAGGGACCAAATCCTGGTCTATTTACCCCTCCCATTTGCACCAGTGTATCTGCAAAAAACCTAGGAATATCTAATCCTTGCATGTTTTTCCCTAATATGTTCATAACATCCTTAGTAAATGTGGTGCAGTTATGAGTTGCTAGATTATACCAGCTGTTCTGATATCGTTCAGCTAAATTAATAATTTGAGTTAATTGAGCAGGCGAGATGCTACCTACATTAAGATAAGTACTGAAAACATGTTGGCTATCATTATTTAAAATACCCGGACCTATTCCCCTTTTAGCTAAAGCTTCTAGTTTTGGGTAAAAACCAAAAGTAAGAACATTACTCCCTTGGGTGATGGTTATAAAAGCATGGCCAATACCATTCCTGTCTGCATAAACGGTCAGCTTAGCTGGTTTATATCTATCTAGGCACCTAAAGAATTGATTTAAATTTGTAATAGGATCCCTTGCGGTAAGCATCCTGATTTCCTCGGGGCTTAATGGTCTAGAGTCTCCGACTACGCTTTGGTTTCCTCTGTATACGGGGATCTGTATTCCCTCAACAGGAGAAA
>NZ_JAAABJ010000331.1 GCF_009904105.1 Elizabethkingia argenteiflava
AGTTGGACATATTTATCAACAAACTTTTATTGACACGTATTCCAAAGTAGTATTAGCAAAACTATATGACCGTAAAAATGCTCTTATTGCTGATGACATGCTTAAAGATCAGTAAGTCCATATCTTTGATCAGCAGGAACTTCGTTTACTCAGAATTTTAACAGTCAGAGCAACGGAATACTGTGGAATAAGAGAACAGCATGAATACCAGCTTTATTTAGCCATTGAAGATATTGATCACACAAAGACCAAGGCTAAAAGTCCTCAGACCAATGGCATTTGTGAACGTTTTCACAGAACGATAAAGCACGAGTTTTATGACATAGCTTTTAGAAAGAAAATTTACAGAATTATTGAAGAACTGCAATTAGACTTAAACAGTTTGATGTACTATTACAACAATGAAAGAACGAATACTGTAAAAAATTGTTATGTTAAAACACCGATGCAGACGTTTTTGGATATTAAAACTATTTCAAAAGAGAAATTTTTTGAATCTCTTGCAGTGGTACAAAAAATCCTTACTTCTCGAAGTAATGATAATATTGAATAACTGATAATTATTTTAACACTTAACTGTCAGATTAAGTCGGGGCTATTACAATTAATATTAAAGAAGCCATAAGATTACGCG
>NZ_JAAABJ010000332.1 GCF_009904105.1 Elizabethkingia argenteiflava
CACGTAAAAAAAAACACTCAAAATAAATATATAACCAATTGATAATCAAAGTATATTTTTAAACAACTCGCAGGATTCCTCTCTGTTAATCAGAGGGTCGCTGGTTCGAGCCCAGCAGGAGGAGCAATCGGGAAACCCTATCCCACAAAGGGTTTTCCGATTTTTTAAAAAATCTTTGCGAGTTGTCGATTTTAAAAAGTGCTTATAAA
>NZ_JAAABJ010000035.1 GCF_009904105.1 Elizabethkingia argenteiflava
ATTACACCTTTATTATTACCAGTTATTTTATCTTCTACATTATCAAAAGGTGCTATTAAAATGTCAAAGAAAAAAACAATTGTAAAAAAACTCGATTCTATTCAAAGTTTTGGAGCAATGAATAATTTATGTACAGATAAAACAGGAACTTTAACAGAAGATAAAATTGTTTTAGAAAAATATTTAGATATTAACGGAGAAGAAGACTTAAGAATTTTAAAACATGCTTTTTTAAATTCCTATTTTCAAACAGGACTTAAAGGAAATATTGATGAAGCAGTAATCAATAGAGGATTACAAAATAATATGG
>NZ_JAAABJ010000333.1 GCF_009904105.1 Elizabethkingia argenteiflava
CACCCCAAGCCGAATGGGAGGTGAAAAGCTAGGCTATCAGGGTAGAAAAAAGGCAAAAACCACCAACAGCATTTTTCTGTGTGATCACCGGGGACAAATGTTGGCAATGGGAAGTCCAAAAAGTGGCGATCATCACGATTTATACCAAATAGAAGGTAGTTTGAAAGAAATTCTGTCACTTCTAAGCGAAGCAGAAATAGATCATAAAGGATTGTTTCTCAATGCTGATACAGGATTTGACAGTGAAAATTTAAGACAAATGTTAGAAAAAGAAAAAATAATCGCCAATATTAAAACCATCTCAGGAATAATAAAACAGCTAAGAATTATATAAACGAAGGTTCAAAATAGAGAAAGCAAATGCTTAGCAAGATAGTTTTAAAGCATTATTTATACGATTTGAAACTTCTGTAATAACTTGGAATTATTTGCATTATATTGCTTTTGTTATTTTATTCCTCAGAAAACTAATAGTTTAAACAAGTTCAACGTCTAAACAAAGAGGGCGAAGGTTCTTTGTATTTCGTTTAATATTCAAAATTCTTTATTATGGAAGAGAAAAAATTCAATCCAGAAGAATTCTTAGGAGCAAAAGTGGTTTCTCCATTAGAGCAGGAAAAATTAGTAGGTGGTATTGCCGCTGCTGATGATTCTGTAACTGTAGAAACTGTTGTTACCACTGTTGTGAAGGTCGTAACTGTTACTCCTTAAGATTAAAGCTTTTCATTATTCTAATGAATAAGCTAAAATGAAGATTACCCCTTTATTGGGGTAATCTTTATATCTAAGTATAAATATCAAAAATAAATATTATGAATTCAGTAATTACAACATCTGACTCACCGATGGCACAGCCTGAGTGGTAGGATAATTTTTTAACCGTCAGTAATAATCTTACACAGACAACCGTATCCAAGAATGCTTTTTCAATAGAGGATGCTAATATTTTATCTACAGAAATTTTAAATGTTTTAAAACATCTATGTAGATTAAGAACAAACAAATATGGCTACAGAGCCTACATTGATGGAAAAATTGTAGGAGACGACAAACTTAACTATATATTTGACAATCCTCCACTTGAAGGGGAAGATGTTGTGAAATACGCTGAACGTGTTTTCTCAAATAAGGAGTTCGGAATGATAATAAATGGTTGTGAAAAATTCTCCGATCCTCTTTCAAGAAAACTTCTGCAATTACTAACTCCTTTAATAGAAAAGGTTGGTATCCCATTAACAGGTCTTAGTGTTCATACGTTTGTGGGAAATTATGGATACACACCTTTAGGTATTCATAAGGATAATAGAGGTGAAAACGTTATTCATTTTCATCTTGGACCTAGCGGTAAAGAAATGTACAACTGGACAGATGAGGTATATGAAGAAATAGATGGAAAAAGAAAAAATGAAGACAAAGAATATGAAGATTTGATTCAACATGCAGAAAAATTTCCTTTTGAATCTACTGATATTTACTTCATGCCGTGGGATAAGTATCATTTAGGAAAAACAGATGGATTGTCAATTGGCGTCACAGTATGGTTCAATAATCCTCCCAAAGCAAAACTATTCGATAGTATTTTTTCTTCATTAACTAAACAGTATATGATTACCGATGACAGATTGAAGGAAGTATTCTCACCTGTTAAAGATCCTAATAGTCAAGAAACATTACATGAATTACTTGGGTTATTTCAAGATGAAGAAAATCTACTTGATCTTCCTTTTTCGGAGCTTTTCAAATTATTGCATGATGATTTCAAATTAGCTTTATTTAGTAATGCTGGATGGAAGACAAGAACAATTTCGTTATCTGATGAAAATTTATATGATGTAAATAATTATGAAATCCTAAGAGATCGAGTATTGAAGTTAGTTAAGCCTTTTAAAATCTACTTTAGGAAATCACTAGACGAGAGTGAAATAATTATCTTTGCTAGAGGATCTAAACTAAAGTTTCGCTATCATAAAGGAATTGAAACGTTACTAGAGCTACTAAATTCTGGAAAGGAATTAGAGACAAAGGAACTCCTAAAAGCACTTCCGAATGAATGGCCAGATTCCGTTGGCCTATATATCTTAAGTCTTCTTTATGACAAAAGAACTATTGAAATTGTATAATTGAAAACAGAAAAATATGCCGTTGAAAAAGATTTTATTTATTATCACCCTTTTTTGTATTTGTTCTGTCAAATTAATAGCTCAGGATAATACATATCAAGTGTCAGGGATATTGCAAGGAGAAGATGGTTTCCCAATCGACTATTCTGAAGTTTCTGCAACTGATTCTACAAATGTAGTAGTTCAAAGAGTTCTAACAGATTCCATAGGCGTTTTTAATTTAAACTTAAAGAAAGGTTTCTATAAATTGTCATCCAATAGATATGGTTCCGTTTTATTTGAAGAAGATATCAATGTAATGGATAATATGAATTTAGGAATAATAACAGTAAATAGTGCTACTGTTTTAGAGGGGATAACTATTACATCAACAAAGAAATTAATTGAAAGAAAAGTTGACCGTTTTGTATTCAATATTGAAAATAGCCCACTCCTCTCAGGAGGAAATGCATTTGATGCTATAAAAAATGCACCAGGAGTTTACTTAGGTAATAACGAATCCATTAATATAATGGGAAAGTCAGGAGTAAAAGTCATGGTTGATGACAGAGTATTAAATTTAAATCCAAATGAACTTACTGCTTTTTTGAAAAGTATGGGTGCAGATAATATAAAATCTTTAGAGGTAATCACAACCCCTTCATCTAAATATGATGCACAGGGTAATGCTGGAATTATTAACATAATCACTAAAAAGGGAAGGCAACACGGATGGAACGCTAACGTAGGACTTACTGGTTATCAAGGAAAATATAGTAGGTTAATTGGTAATGCAGGATTTAACTATAAAAGTGACAGGATTGATTTTATTTCAAATTATGCTGTTGGTGATGTTCGTTCTTTCGAAGAAATTGAACAAACTAATAGTTTTGTCAACCCTAATTCAGGGGATATAACGAAATACTCTTCTTTAAATTATGAAAAACGTAAGGAAGTTTATCATACTCTTACAGGGCAATTAGATGTAAAATTAAGTGAGTATTCTAACATAGGCATTTCAGGGAATCTATATTCTAACAATAGTCCAAGACCTTCAGACAATGAAACAGAATCGACAAACAACACTTCTTTTGCTTCTTATAATGATCATAAATTAAATCTTTTGAATTATGCTATAGATTTATATTTCAACCAAAAATTAGATACCTTGGGAAAGGTGATGAATGTTAATGCAAGTATATCAAATTTTAAAGTTGATGACAAGCAAAACCTTACGAATAGGTTTTATACAAACCAAGTTTTCGAAGATGAATCCAAACTAAGAAGTTTCTTTGATAACAAAACAAAAATATACTCTGGTAATATAGACTTTAAATTACCTTATGATAAGTTTACTTTAGAAACAGGGATAAAGATGGCTCACACTGAAACGGAAAACGACTTCCTATTTCAGAATTTTTTATCCGGTCAATGGGAGAATAATAATTCATTAAGCAATCAATTCGATTACAAAGAAACGAATACAGCCGGTTACTTCTCATTTAACAGTCAGCTATCTGATCAAATGTCTTTTCAAGTTGGTTTAAGAGGAGAATATACTAGAACAAAAGGTTTATCAAGAACTACAGGAACGGAAACAGATTACAATTATTTTCAATTATTTCCAACAGCGTATTTTCAATATAAACCCGATGAGAAAAACTATTCATTGAATTTGTCATATTCCAGACGTATTAGTCGTCCTTCTTTTGATTACTTAAATCCATTTATATCCTACCAAAGTCCACTTTTCTCAAATGTAGGAAATCCATTGCTAAGACCTTCATTTACTAATTCTCTGGAAATAAGTAGTATATTTAATAATAAATATATTTTAACAATATTTGGAAACACTACGTCAAAATATTTTTCAGAATTCCCTATACGAGTAAATAATACAGATGAAACACGTTATACATTCGATAACATTGGAAAAGGAAATAACATTGGTATACAGGCTATTGTGCCAGTTAAAGTAACACCATGGTGGGACATATCTAATACATTTTTGGTAATGAATCAAAATTATAATTTATCTCATGAAGATATTCAACAAAAACTTAATAAAGTATTTTGGCTTATAAACACCTCGAATACTTTTAAAATTAATGAAAATATTTCCGCAGAGTTGTCTGGAAGATACCGTTCCCCATCAATTCAAGGATTTTACCAAATTGGTAATTTCTTTGACATGAGTACTGCTATCAATGTTAAGCTACTTCAAGACAAAGCAACATTATCATTTTCAGCACACGATCTATTATATACAAACAGAAGTATAGTTAATATACAATACCCTAATCAAGATTTAGGGTTTACAAGGTATAATGATACTCGATTATTTAAGCTGTCATTTAGATATAAATTTGGAAATACGGACTTAAAAAACAAACAAAAACAACAAAGCGGAAGTATAGAGGAACAAAATAGAGCAGGTAAATAAATGAAATTAAAGTTCATCTCTCAACATGACCAAATGGACTGCGGTCCAGCTTGCTTAAGTATGATAGTGAGATATTATGGAAAAAAATGTTCACTTCAATACATAAGAAATAAATCCTTTTTAAATAAAGAAGGAGTCAGTGTTGCGGGGATTAGTCATGCGGCAAAATCAGTTGGATTAACACCTAGTGTTTTTAAATTGACTTTGCAAGAGTTAGAAGAAATTTCAAAGCAAGGACCATCTATCTTACATTGGAATCAAAATCACTTTGTAGTATTAATTGACATAAAATACAAACGAGGTAAACGTATTTTTAAAATAGCTGATCCCGGATACGGAATTATGTCAGTTAAAGAAAGTGAATTTGTAAAGTGTTGGCTAAATACGAATGAAGAAGGTATAATGATTACTTTTAAGTTATCAGAAGATTTTCATAGCATCAAGTGTAATGACGATGATCTTAACACTTTAAAATATATTAAAGGGAAACTCAAAACTTATCGCTGGCGGATAATCACAATCTTTATTGCGGTCTTCATTACAAGTTGTTGCACTTTAATTTTTCCCTTTATAACCCAAGCAGTTGTTGATAAAGGAATTAGCCGAAAAGATATTACTTTGGTTGCAAGTTTACTATTGGCACATGCATTTATATATATTGGTGCAACAGTAGTGGATGTTATAAGAAACTGGTTAACACTATATTTAGGCACAAAAATAAATATAGAAATAATTTCTGATTTCTTAAAAAAAGCACTTCGTCTTCCAATCTCTTTTTTTGAATCTAAACAAAAAGGAGACTTTAATCAAAGGATCTTAGACCAACAAAGAATTGAAACATTTTTAACCACACAGAGTATTATAACAATTTTTTCAATTGTTAATTTCGTTGTATTCTTAGGCGTCCTAATTTATTATAGTAAAGTTATTGCACTAGCATATTCACTACTTACTGTATTGGCAGTAGTTTGGTCTTTATTATTTATAAATAAACTAAAAACTTTAGATTACAATAAATTTCAGCTACGGTCTGAAAACCAAGACACAATATATGAATTTGTAAAAGGTATTGAAGAAATTAAACTCAATAACCTAGAAGAGTACAAAAGGTCTATTTGGGAAAAAGTACAATTAAAACTTTTTGGAGCAAATATCAGAGTTTTAAAAACAATTCAGTTTCAAACAATAGGATTTGATCTCATTAACCAATTAAAAAATATTTTTGTAACATTTCTTTCTGCAAAAGAGGTAATTAACGGAAATCTGAGTATAGGAGCAATGCTGAGTATAGCCTTTATTGTTGGTCTTATGAATTCCCCCATAAGTCAATTAATGACATTTATAAGAGGATATCAAGAAGCGAAACTGAGTTTAGACAGGCTAAATGAAGTTCAAAACATATCAGAAGAGAGTGAAGTTCATGAAATTCAGAAGGGGTTAGTTCAAAAAGTAATAAAAAGAGATATTTGTGTAAATAAGTTGTATTTTCAATATGGAAGTCCTACATCAAAAAAAATACTATCAGGACTATCCTTTACTATCCCTCACGGAAAGATTACAGCTATTGTTGGTGGTAGTGGAAGTGGAAAAACAACACTATTAAAATTATTATTAAAATTTTATCAACCTACTGAAGGGGAAATTTTGTTTGGGGAAGATACCTTAAATAGTTTTGACCCGAATGAATGGAGAGCTCAATGTGGTGTAGTACTCCAAGAAGGTTACATTTTTTCTGATACAATTAAACAAAATATTATTTGTGGGGAGGAAAATCCTAATATAGATAAACTTAGAAACGCTGTTAGATTAGCCAATATTGAATCTTACATCGACGAGTTACCATTAGGTTTTAATACTAAAATTGGTACTGCAGAAAATGGCTTGTCTGGTGGGCAAAAGCAACGACTTTTAATAGCAAGAGCAATTTATAAAAATCCACGTTATATTTTCTTTGACGAAGCCACTTCTTCTTTAGACGCAGAAAACGAAAAGATTATCCATGACAATTTACAGTCTTTTTTTGTTGGGAAAACAGTTGTTGTAGTTGCTCACCGACTATCTACTGTGAAAAATGCTGACCAGATTATTGTTTTAAAGGATGGTGAAATAGCCGAAATAGGAACACACAGAGAATTGATTGACAAAAAAAGAGTGTATTATAAATTAATAAAAAACCAATTGGAATTAGGAACTTAAGTTGTACTAGCCCCGACTTAATCTGACAGTTAAGAGTTAAAATAATTATCAGTTATTCAATATTATCCTTACTTCCCAAAGTAAGGATTTTTTGTTCCACTGCAAGAGTTTCCAATAATTTCTCTTTTGCAATAGGTTTACTATCCTGTAGGCTTCCCTTTTTTAGTACGATTTAAAATTAGACAATTTTTCATATTGTACCCAATTTATTTTCTGTTAATTTATAACAGCAAGTTTCTGTTTTTCCTTTTCTCTGTATTTCACAGGAGACA
>NZ_JAAABJ010000334.1 GCF_009904105.1 Elizabethkingia argenteiflava
ATGGAGAAACCGTCCTCTTGAAACCGTCTATCCATTTGTATTTCTGTATTGTATGTTTTTCAAGGTAAGGGTGAATGGTGCTGTTGAAACCCGTGCGATCTATAATATCCTCGGGGTTGATATCGCAGGAAAAAAGGATGTACTTGGGCTTTATAGTTCAGAAAATGAAGGGTCCAATTCTGGCTTGGAGTTCTCACTGATCTGAAGAAACGCGGTGTGGAAGATATTATGATTGCCTGCATAGACGGCCTGAAAGGTTTCCCCGAAGCGGTTGAGGCTGTATTTCCTAAAACCAGGGTACA
>NZ_JAAABJ010000335.1 GCF_009904105.1 Elizabethkingia argenteiflava
CCTTTTCATGGTTTGATAATGATAGAAGGCTTTGCAGGAATTATCAACTCTTACATGAATCCTCCGAAAATATGACCAAATTATCTGCTATAAAATTATTAATCAATAAAATTTAAACAGGATCTTAATATAAGTTTTTCTATCCGTTCAGACAGGATTACCAAATCGGTTACCCGTAGATTTTTCCAAGTGGGTATAGCGGCTTCGTTACTTTAGTTTTATAGCCATTTTACAGATATAGGAGTCTTCATCATAGATATTCGCGAAGCTTTTTTTAAAGAGATGAACATCAATTTGATAATTTGTGGTGAGATCACGGAGATAGTCATTAGAGCATAAGCCTTAAAATCTATGGTAAAGAAACCTATATTAAGAAGCCGAATACAGGTTTTATTTAAATATGTTAAAACTCAAATTATCAATTTAACTGTTGGAAAAAAAATATGCAGCTCGAAAGGTTCTATATTATGCCTTTTGTTGAAAAATATCACAAGGTTTGTGTTTACATTTTTCCTTCTATTTTCTCAAGTGTCAGATTCATGCCTTTAGAATTCACCGTATGATCTTTTTAAAGATTTGTTAAATAGTTTTGTACTCCAAAATAAATCTTTAAAACTACTATGGATAGAGTTAGTCGCTAATTGATATAAAAAGCCCTATCAAAAGATAGGGCTTTTTAAATGGTTTATGATGGTATCTTCAGAGGTTCAAAATTTTCGAAAACAGCACCAATGTGATGAAAATCGACTGATTAAAACCTTTTCAGGTCTTTCTTTATTTTTTCCATTTTAGTCTCTTGGTATATTCAGAGAGTCATGTAACATGTATAGATTATGATTGTAAATTTATGTTGCTGGTGATTATCCTCATTAACTTAAAATTGAGCAATTTCAGTAGAATCTTTTAAGGCTACCGTTGTCGCTTGTCCTGCGCTAATAATCGTTTGAATTTCATCAAAAAATCCTGTACCTACAAAGGACTGGTGCCGCCTTACAGCACGGAATCCTTCTTGCTGTAGCGCAAACTCTTTCTCCTGCAATTGAGAATAGCCTGCCATTCCATATTGACGGTAAGATTTCGCCAATTCAAACATAGAATGATTAAGCGCGTGAAATCCTGCTAAGGTGATAAACTGAAATTTAAAGCCTAATGCCGCAAGATCTTCACGGAAGGTTTGCATCTCTCGTTGGTTCAATTTAGCCGCCCAATTAAAAGATGGTGAACAGTTATAAGCCAATAATTTACCGGGGTATTCTGCATGAATTGCTTCTGCAAATTGCCGTGCCTGATCTAAATTGGGATGAGAGGTCTCCATCCAGAGCATATCCGCATAAGGAGCATAAGCCAAGCCCCTGGATATAGCCTGGTATAACCCCGCCTCTACTTTAAAAAAGCCTTCTGAGGTTCGCTCTCCGGTGATAAAAGATTTGTCCCTGTCGTCAATATCAGAGGTTAATAGCTCGGCGGCATCGGCATCGGTCCTAGCAATAATTATAGTAGGAACCCCACATACATCTGCAGCTAATCTTGCGGCAATTAATTTATTAACCGCTTCTTGAGTGGGTACCAAAACCTTACCTCCCAAGTGACCACACTTTTTAGCAGAAGACAATTGATCTTCAAAGTGAACTGCCGCAGCTCCCGCCTCTATCATTTGTTTCATGAGCTCATAAGCATTGAGTGTTCCCCCAAATCCCGCCTCCGCATCCGCAACAATAGGCACTAGATATTGTCTAGATGTGGTTTCTTTTTCTTTGTTAACGGACTGAATTTGATCTGCTCTTAATAAAGCATTATTGATTTTCTTTACCACTGCTGGAACAGAGTTAGAAGGGTACAATGACTGGTCTGGGTACATTTCTCCTGAAAGGTTGGCGTCCGCTGCCACTTGCCAACCGCTGAGATAAATGGCTTCCAATCCGGCATCTACTTCCTGAACAGCTTGATTCCCCGTTAAAGCGCCTAATGCCGCTACATAGGACTGATGGTTTAGCTGGTGCCAGAATTTTTCTGCCATTAAATGGGCTATGCTATATTCTATTTTATAGCTCCCGCGTAACCGAAATACCTCTGATGGGGTATAAGGACGTACAATACCTTTCCATCTAGGGTTACTGTCCCAATCTTTTTGTAAGTGTTGAATTTTTTCCATGTTTCTATTTTTTGATTTATCGTTATAGCCAGGCTGAGTGGTATATTCTAAATATATTCATAGGCTTTAAGTGTTAAAAAATCTTCAAACTTCGCCTCAAACACCATATTCTGTAAAAGCTGAGTTGCTAAACCAAATTTTCCACTGGTATATCGGGATTCACCTACATATTTTTTTATTTTTTCTAACTCTTCATCCTGCCATTTCAAGTAGTTTTCTTGAGTTAGATACTGACCCTCCTCTAAGGGAATCGCCATGTGAAAGACCTGCCATAGTTATGTTCTCGATATTTCTGCGGTAGCCGCATCCTCCATTAAATTATAAATGGCCGCAGCCCCTACTCCACTCAACCATGATTCTATGTATAAAATACTCACATTTATATTCTTACGCATACCCACTTGGGTAAGGCTGCCTTGAGGAATACGCAACAAATCGGCTTCTGAAATTTTATATTCTTCTTTTTTATTGTAGATCTGATTAAAAGTGGGCATCCCTGCATCAAAAGTCTCCTTAGCAATACCAACCAAAGCAGGATGGGCGACCCAGGTGCCATCATGACCATTTTTTACTTCACGTTCTTGATCAGCCCGTACTTGATCAAAAGCAATTTTATTAGCCTCTTCATTATTTTTCACGGGAATCTGAGCTGCCATACCTCCGATAGCAGAAACCCCTCTTTTATGACAAGTCTTCACCAACAGCTTTGAGTAGGAACTCATAAAATGAGTGGTCATGGTAACCCAATCCCTATCCGGAAGAATAAATCGTGAAATCTTTCTAAATTTTTTAATAAAAGAAAAAATATAATCCCAACGCCCGCAATTAAGCCCCGCCATATGCTCTTTTAAGCTATAAATAATTTCATCCATCTGGAAGGCAGCCGTTATGGTCTCTATTAAAACTGTTGCTTTTATAGTGTGAGGCGGAATTTTCATATAGTTTTCAGAAAATATAAAGACTTCACTCCACCATGAAGATTCATAATAATTTTCCAATTTAGGCAGGTAGAAATAAGGTCCATAGCCCTGTTGAATCTGCTTTTTAGCGTTTAAAAAGAAAAAAATTCCAAAATCGATCAGAGAACCGGAGGCTTCTTCACCCTGAATTAAAATATGTTTTTCATTCAGATGTAAACCTCGAACACGCACGAATAAGGTAGCGAGCTTTTCACCTAAACTATATTTTTTCCCATCGTTTTCGAAATTTATGTTTCCATCAATGAGATCTCGAAGGTTCTGCTGCCCCTCCATTATATTCTCCCAGGTAGGTGCATTGCTATCTTCAAAATCAGCCATAAAACAATTGGCTCCAGAATTCATGGCATTAATAATCATCTTCCTATCCACGGGGCCCGTAATTTATACCCGTCTATCCCACAAGGTCTTGGGTAAGGCATCGCAAATCCAATCACCATTCCGTATTTCTCTAGTCTCATCCAAAAATGCAGGTAGAATTCCATCATCAAAATATTTTTGTTGAGATTCCCTACGCTTGAGCAGTAATCTCCGTGTTGCATTAAATTTTTCGTGAAGAGCTACTAAAAAATTCTGTAAATCAGAAGAATAAATATCACTGTATTTTTTAGCATGTTGAATACTAAAATTTTTCATGCCTTAATTTTTCACTAATGTAAATAAATAAATTTTCACTGAAAGCGAATTTTCGCTAAAACTAGGAAATAAATATTAGTCGAATAATAGCTTATATTTTTTATCTTTATTTCATGAATATTGAGAGTGATTATATCCGCACTATTTTCGGGGTAAAACTGAAGCAATTACGTCAAAAAAAAAACTGGTCTCTACATGAGGTATCTGAAAAAACAGGGATGTCAAAATCCTATTTAAACGAGATTGAAAAGGGGAAAAAATACCCCAAACATGACAAGATACTAGCGCTTTCCAATGCTCTAGGCTGTAGTTTTAACGACCTGGTCTCTACCCAACTGGATAAAAATCTAGCTCCCATAGGAGATCTGATAAGGAAAGATTTCTTTCGTGAACTCCCTTTAGAACTGTTTGGAATCAATAAGAATTCTCTTATCAATATCGTAAGCGAAGCTCCCAAGAAAGTCAATGCATTTATCAACACTCTTATAGAAGTGGCCCATACCTACGATCTGGATAAAGATCTTTTTTATCTGTCGGTACTGCGCTCACTACAGGAACTCTATAATAATTATTTCCCAGAAATTGAAGATAAAGCGATTGAGTTTACTAAAAAATACAAGCTGCAAAGCATTAATATCGCCTTGCTAGAGGATATTTTACAACGAGATTGTGCATACCATATCTATTATGAGGATTATGAAAGACAAGGCCCCTTAAAGCACCTGCGCTCTTTATTTTGTTCCGAAAATAAAATCCTCTCTATCAACCAAAAGCTGGCAGAGCAACAAAAACTCTTTATACTTGCAAAAGAAATAGGCTTCGAATTTTTACAATTACAACCCCGCCCCAATACCTATACATGGCTAAAGTTTACGAATTTCGACAGTTTGCTTAACAATTTTTATGCGGCTTATTTTGCTGGTTGTTTATTAATTCCTAAAGATGAATTGATACAGGAAACCAAAAACATCCTGAGTAGAAAAGAATGGTCTAATGAATATTTTGATTACCTCATTGAAAGAAATACCCAATCTCCCGAAACGCTGTTCTACAGACTAACCAATATTCTTCCCGAATATTTTGGGATGAAGGATATTTTCTATATATGCTTTGTTAAATCAAGGAATCAGGATAAAATAGATATTCATAAGGAACTACATCTTAATCGACGCCAAGCACCCCATGCGAATACGGCCAAAGAACATTATTGCCGGCGTTGGATTGCAATAAAAAACATGCAGAATCTATTCCATTCAAAAAGGCTTACCTCCATACAGATATCGGAATACGAAAATTCTGGACTTAATTATTTAGTCATTTCGACCTCACAAAGAGATCCTTTCTCCGATGGGAATAATAGAAGTTACTGTCTTGGGATTTTACTGGATCCGGAAACGACAAAACAGATAAAATTCTTAAAGAATATTCCCAGAGAAAATGTAGGTGTTACTTGTGAATGCTGCTCGATTAAAGACTGTGAAGTTCGCCAAATAGCCCCCTTAAAACTTGAAAAACGCGCCTTGAACGAAGAAATACAACTGTCGGTAGAAGAAAAATTAAAACAGCTTAAAAACAGAATATTCAGCACCTCCTAAATCTATAAGTTTATGAACTTTGTCACAGATCTATTATTTCCCAACCGTTGCCTCAATTGTAATCATATTATTTATAATCAGGATATTATTTGTGAACAATGCTATGATCAAATCAATTTCACTCACTGGGAGGCCTTAAAGCAGAATCCATTAAAACTGAAGCTCAACACACTTTTTCCGGTAAGGGAAACTTATGCTCTAATGCATTTTGAAAAGCAAGGACTTTGCAGGAAAATCATTCATCACCTTAAGTACAAACACCGGGAAAATATTGGGCGGCAATTAGCTAAATGGACTGTAAAAAAAATAAAACTCCACATAAAACCCGATTTGCTGATTAATATTCCTCTTCATCCCAGGAAAATGAAAAAGAGAGGCTACAATCAACTTCACCTCTATACGGAAACGCTATCACATGCCTGGGGAATACCTTTTGATCATCATTATTTAAAAAGAATAACGCATCATAAGCCTCAAGCCGGAAAAAACAGGCTAAGTCGCCAACACAACACCGAAATTTTCACGGTACCTTTGGCTAGGTGCAATACTCATTTTCTCCTCATAGATGATATTTGCACTACAGGAAATACTATGGCCGGATGTGCATGGAAAATATTAGAAGCCTCCAACAACAGCATTAGTATTCTGGTAATGGCGATAGATTGATCTTAATATATTTATCGCTGTAATTTTTCACCATAAGAAAGATCTCCAGCATCCCCTAATCCAGGCTTAATATAGCCTTTGTCTGTTAAAGCCCCATCTACCGCCCCTATCCATAGATAGGCATCTGGGTAAGCGTTTCGAATCACTTCAATACCTTGTTCACTAGCAACAGCAGATACAATATGCATTTGAGAAGGTTTGCCGTGGGTAAGCAAATCCTTAACGGCTTCAATAAGAGATGCTCCAGTGGCTAGCATAGGATCGACTACAATTAAAGGTCGCCCTGTTAAGTCGGGACAGGTGAGGTAATCTTGCTTAATGGAGAAATAATCGTTTGAATCATGTTTACGGTAGGCCGCAACAAAACCGCAATCCGCTTTGTCAAAATAATTTAAAACACCCTGAAATAAGGGCACTCCGGCTCGTAGTATGGTAGTTAATACCGGTTGTACTGCTATTTCTTTTGCTTTAATTGATTCGAGAGGTGTAATAATTTCAATTTCTTTCTGCTCGAGTCTCTTGCTAATCTCAAGTGCAGCAACCTCTCCGATGCGTTCCATATTTCTGCGGAATCTCATCCTATCTCGCTGTACCTCAACATCTCTTAAATCATTGATCCACGAGTTGACAAGAGAGAAGTTTTCTGATAAAATATAAAGCATGTTTTTCTATTTTTGAGTGGCGCAAAAATACAATTAAAAAGCCGAATCACCCCCTCGTATCTCTACAAAAATTAAGATGACATCTCGAGTTAAGAAACTTCTATATTTAAATAGGCTCCCCCCTATAGGGCTAAAAAAAACCTTTCAAAGATTGGTTACTTTGAAAGGTTTTTTATTTTATTTTTGCCTAAAATATACTTCTATTGGAACCCCTGTAAATCCAAACTCTTTTCGAAGTTGGTTTTCGGTAAATCTCTTGTAAGGCTCCTTAACGTACTGAGGGAGATTACAGAAAAACACAAATTGAGGTGAAGGGGTGGGCAGCTGAACGCAATATTTAATTTTGATATACTTACCTTTAATGGCTGGAGGCGGCGTTCCTTCAAAAATCGGAAGCATAACTTCATTAAGTTTAGAAGTTTTAATTTTCTTCTTACGATTTTCATATACTTCCATCACCACTTCTACCGCTTTAAGAATCCTTTGTTTGGTAAGTGCAGATACAAATAATATAGGAATATCAGAAAACTGTCCAATTTTATGGCGAATGGCTTTCTCAAAATCACGCATGGTATTGGTTTGTTTATTTTCCACCAAATCCCATTTGTTAACCAAAATCACAATGCCTTTTCTATTTCTCTGAGCAATTCCAAAAATACTCATATCCTGAGCCTCCCAACCTAAGGTAGCATCTACCATAATGACTACCACATCGGAATTTTCAATCGCTCTAACAGAACGCATTACAGAATAAAATTCCAAATCTTCAGAAACTCTATTTTTCCGTCGCATTCCTGCGGTATCCACCAAAACAAATTCATGTCCAAATTTTTTATATAAACTCTGAATACTGTCTCTGGTCGTGCCTGCGATGTCGGTTACAATATTACGCTCATTATCCAACAAAGCATTGGTCATGGTAGATTTTCCTACATTAGGACGCCCCACAATTGTAATTTTAGGAAGCCCCTCAAAAGGATCTTTATATCCGGTGGTAGGAAACTCCTTTACTATATCATCTAACAAATCTCCCGTTCCCGAGCCTGTAGCCGAGGAGAGCGTATAATATTTATCAATTCCTAGCTGATAAAATTCAGTCGCCGGAAGTTCTTCTTTCGAAGAATCTACCTTATTCACCACAATATAAATGGGTTTATTGGATCTTCTGAGCAAATTATAGATTTCAGTATCTGTATCTGTCAATCCCTCTTCTACGTTCATCATAAAGATAATAGAAGTCGCCTCATCAATGGCCAATTGTACTTGTTTACGAATTTCTTCTTCAAAAATATCCTGTGAACCTACATCATATCCTCCGGTATCAATTACAGTAAATTCGATACCGTTCCACTCAGATTTGCCATAGTGCCTGTCCCGGGTAACCCCAGCCGTAGAGTCTACAATCGCTTCTCGTCTCTCTAAAAGTCTATTAAATAGTGTGGATTTTCCTACGTTGGGTCTCCCAACGATTGCAACGATATTCGACATGAAAATTTTGTTTAATAATTTTTGATTATTAATGGGTTACTCCAACGATTGGAGCCCAAAATTTTTTTTTTGCAAAGATATAAATTTAGTTGATAGTATAAGTTTTGTTTTTTTTATATAAAAACTACCTTTCCAGAAGTCGCAAATTTATAAAAGCCTTCTCTCATTATGCCTTAAAGCTAGGGTAAAATTAAATATATTAGTAGGAGTAACTATAATATTTTTTATAACTTTGATACAAAGACCGCGAAAATGCATTTACAGAATAAACATATTGTACTGTATGATGGGGATTGCCCTTATTGTAACTATTGGGTGAAATTTATCCTGAATCATGACAATCAGGATAAATTTATGTTTGCAACTTTGCAATCGGATTTTGGTCAGGATTTTTTGAAGAAGAGAAATTTAGATCACCGCCAATTCACCACTATTTATTTACTCAAACCCCACGAATATTACTTGATAAAATCTACCGCTATTTTTAAAATACTCTCTTTAATTGGGGGGATTTACCTGCCTTTATCCTGGTTAAGGTTTTTTCCTAGATTTATTTGTGATAAACTTTATGATTTTGTCTCTCGAAATCGAAAGAAGATGAACGTTAAAAGTTGCCCTATATTAACCCACAAGGAGCGAGAAAAATTTCTGACCGATCCTATCTTATTTTAATCCTGCCCCCTCGGTAACACAACGATAAAAACCAAAATAAAAATACTATCTTTGGAGCCTGTTTTATACCTATTAGATTCATGGAATACAATACGAAAAGATCTCACCTCTATATGCCCGAATATGGGCGCTTAATACAATCCTTAGTAGAACACTGCAAGACACTTACCACAAAAGAAGAACGTAATGAAATCGCTCATTCCATTATTTCTTTTATCGGACAGAGAAATCCACATCTTAGAAGTGAAGAAAATTATAAACACAAGCTTTGGGATCATCTCTTTATCTTGGCGGATTACGATTTAGATGTAGATTCTCCTTACCCTATTCCCACTCGGGAAGAGATGCAGCAAAAACCTAAAAAAATAGAATACCCCTCTTATGACAATGAGTATAAGTTCTATGGAAAGAGCATTCTTCAGCTCATCGATAAAGCCATAGCGCTACCCGAAGGAGAAGAAAAAGAAACCTTAATACAGGTGATCGCTAACAATATGAAAAAATCCTATAATGTTTATAACAAAGAACATGTACAGGATGAAGTTATCTTTAGACACCTAAAAGAGCTTTCCAAAAATCAACTCTATATAACAGGAATAGATTCTTTAGAGAAGAGTAAAATATACCATTCCAATAACCATAGAAATAAAAATCAAAACCATAAAAATAACCAACAGAAAAGGAAAAATTTCCAAAACCATAAAAATAACCGCAAAAATTAATGAGTAACGCATTTCAAATACGGGGAGGAAAACCTTTGTCCGGCGAAATAACTCCCCAAGGGGCAAAGAACGAAGCATTGCAGATTTTATGTGCCGTGCTTTTGACGAGCGATGAAGTAAGGATAAAAAATATCCCGGATATTAAAGATGTCAATCAGCTGATCGATATTCTTAAAGACATGGGCGTTATCATCACTAAAAATGGAAAAGGTGACTATAGTTTTAAAGCTGATAATATTAACTTTGACTACATAAAATCTCCTGAATTTAAAAAAAATGCAACAAAATTAAGGGGATCTGTGATGATTTTAGGTCCCTTATTAGCCCGATATGGAGAGGCCTATCTGCCTACTCCGGGTGGTGATAAAATCGGAAGGAGAAGACTTGATACTCATTTCCAAGGTTTTGTAGAGCTGGGTGCTGAGTTCCATTTCGATGAAATAGAAAGTTTCTATTCTCTGCAAGCTAAAGAACTTCATGGTAAATTCATTCTTTTAGAAGAGGCATCGGTAACAGGCACGGCCAATATATTAATGGCAGCCGTACTGGCAAAAGGAAAAACGAGAATTTACAATGCAGCCTGCGAACCTTACCTTCAACAGTTGTGTAAAATGCTCAATAGAATGGGGGCTCAAATATCCGGCATCGGATCAAACCTACTGACCATAGAAGGAGTAAACCATCTTAGCGGAACCGATCATACCATGCTTCCTGATATGGTAGAAATAGGTTCTTGGATAGGTCTTGCCGCGATGACGAAATCGGCCATCTCCATTAAAAATGTCAACTGGAATCAATTAGGTGTTATTCCTGAAACTTTCAGAAAGTTAGGTATAAAGGTAGAGAAAGATGGAGAAGATATATACGTTCCAGCACAAGAGTTTTATACAATAAATAAATTTATCGATGGTTCCATATTAACCATTTCAGATGCTCCATGGCCTGGTTTTACACCTGACTTATTATCCATTATATTGGTGGTCGCTACACAAGCGAAGGGAACTCTCCTTGTTCATCAGAAAATGTTCGAATCCCGATTATTCTTTGTGGACAAATTAATCGACATGGGCGCTCAGATTATACTGTGCGATCCTCATAGAGCTACCGTCGTGGGGCTTAATCATGAATCTCCTTTAAGGGGTACCACGATGACCTCCCCAGATATCCGTGCTGGAAACGCACTATTGATCGCTGCCCTTTCTGCAGAAGGAGAATCTCTTATCTACAATATTGAACAGATCGATCGAGGATATGAGAATATTGACGATAGGCTAAGAGCCTTAGGCGCCGACATAAGAAGAATATAGCCCACTGAACTTCCTTAAAAAAAGCCTGTGGGCTTTTTTTTATTTAAGATATAAAATAGATAGATAGGAAAAATATAGAGCCCCTATTTATTTTTTGATTCTAAAATGTATTTCATGATACCCTCAAAATATTCTAATAGAATTTAGTAAATTTGCTATTAAAATGAGATCTTAAAAATGCCAAAATTATCACATAGAGCCGAAAACATGCCGGCTTCACCCATTCGAAAATTAGTTCCCTACTCCCTTGCTGCCAAACAAAAAGGTATTAAGGTTTACCACCTCAATATTGGGCAACCTGATATTGAGACCCCTGATTCTGCTTTAGCTGCTCTAAAGGATATTCATTTAAAGGTACTAGAATACTCACTGTCAGAAGGAAATATTGAGTACCGAGATCAACTAGCAAAATATTATAATAAACTAGGGTTTGGGGATATTAGTGCCCAAAATTTCATCGTTACCAACGGCGGATCTGAAGCTTTAAATTTCACCCTATCGGTACTCTGTGATCCAGAGGACGAAATCATTATACCAGAACCTTATTATGCTAATTATAATGGATTTTCCACTGCTTTAGGCGTGAAAGTAAAATCCATCCCATCTTCTATTGAGAGCGGATTTGCTCTACCTCCTATAGATGCATTTGATCAACAAATCACCTCTAAAACCAAGGCTATCTTAATCTGTAATCCAGGAAACCCTACGGGTTACCTCTATACCAGACAAGAACTTGAACAGCTTGCCAAAATAGCTTTAAAATACGACCTGGCTATTATTTCCGATGAGGTTTACCGCGAATATGTCTATGATGGAGAAAGCCAAGTATCTGTGCTTTCTTTCCCTGAACTAAGAGATCATTGTGTTGTAATCGATTCGGAATCCAAACGTTATAGTATGTGCGGAGTAAGAGTAGGCTGTATGGTCACCCGTTCACAGAAAATTTTGGAAGCAGCTATGAAATTTGCACAAGCACGACTCAGTCCTGTACTGATTGGACAAATTATTGCCTCTGCAGCCCATGTTAAAGATGAAGCCTATATCCGCTCGGTACGCGAGGAATACACCAAACGAAGAGACCTTTTGGTCAAATTATTAAACGAAATTCCAGGCGTAGTATGCCCAAATCCTAAAGGTGCGTTTTACTGTATGGTCGAGCTCCCTGTAAAAGATACGGATGACTTTGCTCAATGGCTATTAGAGTCCTATCATCTAGACGGAGAAACAGTTATGATAGCGCCTGGAGGAGGTTTTTATTCAGACCCTGCTCTAGGAAAAAAACAGGTAAGAGTCGCTTATGTATTAAAGGAGGAAGATCTTAGAAAGTCTGTGGAAATTTTAAAAGACGCGCTTGAAAAGTATCCTGCATAAATAAAATTTCTTTATCTATTTGGGTTGAGATGAAATCTTTTCCTCTAGCCTGTATAAATCTATGATCTACAGCTTCACTACATAATAAAAACTCCTATTTTTTATCTCATAGAACTTCTATAAAACAGTAATGCAGTTACAGAAAAATTTTTCACTCAGAAAACATAATACTTTTCAGGTTGATGCAAAAGCATCTTTTTTCACAGAAGTTTACACCCTTGAGGAATTAACGGAAGCTTTAGATTTTGCGAAAGACAAAAACCTATCCTATTTTATCTTGGGAGGTGGAAGCAATATACTCTTGACACAGGATTTTAAAGGTATTGTTATTGCCTTGCGCTTAAGTGGGATTTCTGAACAAAGAATAGATGAAAATCATATTGTAGTAACGGCTAAAGCTGGTGAAAACTGGCATCAATTTGTTCGCTACTGCACTACTAAAAATTATGGTGGTCTGGAAAATCTGTCTTTAATTCCAGGAAATGTGGGCACCTCCCCTATTCAAAATATCGGAGCCTACGGTGTAGAGATAAAAGACGCTTTCCACAGCTGCAAAGTACTCGATACGCTAGATGGAAGTGTTAAAACGCTTCATGTAGAAGACTGCCATTTTGGGTATCGGGATTCTATTTTTAAGAATTCGGAAAAAGGCCGCTATATTATATTAGAGGTAAGCTTTCTACTGACCACTGACCACCATCAGATTTCCGCATCTTATGGCGCCATCCAGCAGCAATTGGAACAAAAGAATATAAAAAACCCGTCAATAAAAGATATTTCTGAAGCTGTTATTGCCATTAGGCAAAGTAAATTGCCCGATCCACAAATCACTGGAAATGCGGGAAGTTTTTTTAAAAATCCGGTTATCCCAATAGAACAATTCAATATTCTAAAAAGAAATTTTGAAAATATACCAAACTACCCTAGCCATCAGGAAATAAAAATACCCGCAGGCTGGCTTATTGAGCAATGCGGATGGAAGGGCAAAACTTTAGGAAACGTAGGATGCCACCCACTTCAAGCCTTGGTTATTATCAATAGCAACGGCAAGGCTACAGGACAAGAGGTTTATAATTTCTCATCTGATATTATTGATTCTGTTAAAGAAAAATTCAACATTCAGTTAGAACGAGAAGTGAACGTTCTATAAAAATATAAAGGCTGTTACTTATTGGTAGCAGCCTTATTTATACAATTATCTAATTATTTATTTAAGAGCACCGAAGCCTCTTTGGCAAAATAAGTAAAGATGAGATCGGCCCCTGCCCTTTTGATACTTTGCAACGTTTCTAAGACGATCTTATCGTGATCCAACCATCCATTCTGAGAAGCCGCTTTTAGCATGGCATATTCCCCACTTACCTGATATACAGCAATAGGATGAGTAATAAGCTCTCTCACTTTGGCTACAATATCTAGATTAGATAGCCCTGGCTTTATCATAATAATATCCGCCCCTTCCTGTACATCGCTAAGAACTTCACGAATTGCTTCACGGCTATTGGAGAAATCCATCTGATAGGTTTTTTTATCCATGGGGATGTCTTTATCCTCCACTGGAGCACTATCCAAAGCACTTCTAAAAGGTCCATAAAAAGCACTCGCATACTTAGCTGCATAGGCTACGATACCTACGTGATCAAAACCATTTTGCTCAAAAGCCTGTCGGATCGCAAATACACGCCCATCCATCATATCCGAGGGAGCAACAAAATCAGCCCCTGCTTCTGCATGTGAAAGGCTCATCTTTACCAAAGCCTCTACTGTAGCATCATTCACCACCCTACCTTGCTGAACAATACCATCATGCCCATATATGGAGTAAGGATCAAGAGCAACATCGGGCATCACCAGTATATTGGGTTCTGTATCTTTTATCAATTTTATCGTATCCTGCATTAATCCTCCAGGATTCCAGGATTCTTTACCGGTGTTGTCCTTAAGATGGTCTCCTACCTTAACATAGATATTAACCGCCTTGATACCATGACTATAGAGATCCTTAATTTCATTTTTTAATAAATCTAAAGAGTATCTATATACCCCTGGCATAGAAGGTATAGCTTCCTTTTTTTCCGACCCCTCCATAACGAAAATAGGAAGTACAAAATCATCAGTAGTTAAGGTAGTTTCCCTCAATAAGTCTCTAATAGACTGGTTTTTACGCAATTTTCTATTTCTATCAAAATTCATCTCTGAACCACTTTAAAGTTGTAGAACAAATTTAGCCATCCTGAGGTGGTAAACCTATTGTTTTATGATTTCTTTTTTATTATAACTTTTTTATTTTTTCATACAAAAAGAGCTGCATCAATGGAGCAGCTCTTTTTATAATTATAATATCCTACTAATAAGGTCCCTTAATGATATCACCTTTCGCTAAGGACGAGGCCGAAGAGGTCCCGATACGCTGTACCCCTAGTTCTATCATGCGTATGGCTTCTTCTGGTGATTTTACACCACCAGCAGCTTTTACCGGTAAACGTCCTGCATTTTCGAGCATAATCTGGATACCTTCTACCGTCGCTCCGGCTGGCTTTCCATCTTGCGTTTTATAAAATCCTGTAGAAGATTTTATAAAAACCTTATCTGTACTTTCAGGGAAATTCTCTTCAGTCCAAAGTGCTATGCGTTTAGTAATATCTGCTATTTGCTCATTGTCCAAAGCTGCAATTTCGATGATCCATTTTGCAATTTTAGCATTTTTAAGAGCTCGCTGAGTACAACGCTTAACTTCTTCTTTTACTAATTCTATATTCCCGTTTTTATAAGCTTCAAAATTGATAACAAAATCCAATTCGTCTACTCCATCTTCAATAGCTTTCTGAGCTTCTGCCAATTTTTCCTCAATGGAAGTAGTCCCTTCATGAAATCCTATAACCGTACCTACCTTTACCGAAGATCTGTGCTCGAGAATAGTGTTTTTTGCTTTTTTCACATAGTCTGGGCGAAGCATCACTGCAAAAAACTTTTGCTCTATAGCTTCTCGTACCAATTCATCAACTCTTTTACTCGTCTGTTCTTCTGTAAAGCCAGACTGCTGAGGCAGCGCCAAGTAAGTAGAATCCAAATAATCCTTTATATCTTTCATAAGCTTATACTTTAAGCTGTCTTGAAATGCTTTGTTCCAAAGATATAAAAGTCTCTGTTCTCATCACACCCTTTAGTTTCTGGACTTGACTTAATATTTCCATCAGGTGATCATTATCTTTTGCCAATACTTTTAGGAATATCGTATAATCTCCTGTTGTATAATGAGCTTCGACAATCTGATTAATCTGTCTTAACGATTTCACAATTTCATTATAATGACCTGGATGATCTAAGTACACCCCCATATATGAGGTTACCTTATAGCCAACTTTTCTTGGATTTAGGAAAGACATTGAGTTCTCAATTACCCCAGCTTGTTCCAATTTCTTAATTCTCTGATGTACAGCTGTCGTAGAAATCCCTACACGCGATGATATATGTGCTAAAGAGGTTTTAGCATTATCCATCAACAAATAAATAATTTCCTTATCAATCATATCAAGATGATAAGCTTCTGTAGCCAAATTTTTCATATACATTTTATTTTACTTTAATCTTTATCTTTATAAAAACTGGAAAATGATCGCTATACCCCCCCAAATATCGAGTTCCAGCATATGTTCTAAATGGATGGCCTCTTTTTTTGTTATGAGGACTTCTTTCGATGAGATGTCTAGAGTCAAAAACCTTTGCATGGAGAAACTCAATGCTATTTTCTTGTTCCAAAAATGCTGGGGATAAGATTATTTGATCGAACAATAATCCTTCGCTCCTATGAAACGTGGAAAATTTTTTTTTATTATAGAGTTCTTCGAAAAAATTTATCAATACAATTTCACTTTTATTATTAAATGCTACAAAATCTTGCAAATTAGCTTCTGTTGGGTTTTCATTAAAGTCGCCCATCACCACTATATTCTCTAAAGGATTTTGCAAAAGCTTATCCCGGATTTTACGCTGCAACTTATCCAGAATAATTTTACGCTTAGCCATCCCCACCTCTTTTTGTCTTTTGGAGGGTAGATGCAATACGTAAATACTCAATTCGACGGGCCCATATCTAAAACGGGCATATAAAATATCTCTTGTGGTACTCGGTACAGGGAGCATTCCTATTTCACCCTCAAAAATTTCGGAATAAACTTCAGAATATAACAATTCAAGCTTTGTTTTATCATATAACAATGCCGTGTCCACCCCTCGCTGATCAGGTGAATCATAATGTACAAAAGCATAATTACCTTTGAAAACATCCTGGTTCACTATGTCCTCAAGAACCTGATTAGTTTCTATTTCCGCCAATCCTATCAGCATAGGCAAAAGCCCCTCCTCTAGACGAAGATAGTTAAAGACTTGGGTAAACTTAAGAAGTTTATTCTGGTAACGGGCCTCATTCCAATTTCTAAGCCCAGATTTCGGAATATCACTTCTAGGGTATTGTTTCAGCTGAGGCGCATAAAAATTTTCCGTATTGTAAAACACTACCAATTCCGGCGCTATAGAGAGCCCTTCCAATTCCTTTTCATTTAATTTACAACCACTTAATACTTTTTATATTAAAGGTAAAACAACAATAATTCACCATTAAAGAATACATTCATTAATCTTGATAAAGATACACATATATCCAATATTGATTACTATTTTAAAGAAAAATTATTTTTAGTAATAAAAAAAAACCAATTTGGAGTATATAACACAAAAATAAAAAGGCAAACCTCAAACTTTATATTCGGTTTCTTCACAGGTATACAGTAGGATTGCAAATCATCTATAAAAGCTCAATTTCCCACATACACTGGGATATATTGAATTCTATAAGCACCCTGAAAAAAGGGATGATTTTGGAAAAACTGACTCGCGATTTTTAAAATATCCAGGCTTATTTACTCAATAAGTCGGGTCTTTTTTCCTGTGTAATTTTGAGGGCTTCATTATAACGCCAATCTTCTATAACTTGAGCATTCCCGCTAAGTAATACTTGAGGGACTGTAAGTCCTTTATATTCTTCAGGGCGAGTATAAATCGGCGGCGATAGTAAATCATCCTGAAAACTATCCGTTAGAGCAGATTGTTCGTCATTGAGCACACCTGGAATGAGACGGATGACAGCATCGGCAAGCACACAAGCTGCCAGCTCACCTCCCGTCAAAACATAATCTCCAATGGAGATTTCCTTGGTAATATGTAAATCTCTAACTCTTTGGTCAATTCCCTTATAATGACCACACAGGAAAATCAAATTATTTCGAAGTGAGAGACCATTGGCTATTTTTTGGTTTAAAGTCTGTCCATCTGGAGTTAAATAAATTACCTCATCATATTCCCGTTCTGCCTTTAATGTAGCAATACAATGATCAATAGGTTCTACCATCATGACCATACCAGCACCTCCTCCATAAGGTTCATCATCTATCTGCCGGTGCTTACCAAATCCCCAATCCCTTAGGTGGTGAAAATATACCTCTACTAATTCCTTCTGCATTGCCCGTTTAAGAATGGATGCCTTAAAGGGGCTTTCCATAAGTTCTGGCAGAACCGATATAATATCTATTCTCATTGTTCTGTTTTATTTTTTTTATATGGGACAATAATAAGCCTTAAAGATGAATCTTTATTAAAATAGGACCAAGCCCAATTATAAAAAATAGCTATTTTATTTCTAACGCTCAATATAAGCATAAGGTGCAAAAACATCCAGAAGTACCACGCAAATCTACCCTGGAATTTTAACTTTGGTAAATCAACCACAGCCCGATGTTTGCCTATAGTTGCCATAGATCCTTTATCCTTGTATTTAAAAGGAAGCCAACCTGAGGTTTTATCTCTAAGTAAATTACCCCCTAGATGCTGACCCTGGTCTATCGCTACACTCGCCAGCTGGGGATGGCCATGGGGATACTCAGGAGTTTCCATATAAGCAATATCCCCAATTGCGAATATATTTTGATATCCTTTAACTCTATTGTATTCATCTACAATATAGCGATTTTTAGAAATATGTTCCGAAGCTATACCATCTATGATATTGCCAGTAACGCCAGCAGCCCATATTACATTGTTGCAGGAAAGACTATGTCCACTGCTTAAATGTATGGTTTTTCCATCATAAGCATCTACCCTTGCATTGTTGAGTAAAGTAACCCCTAATTGCTCTAAGTATAACTCAGATCTCTTTTGAGACTCCTCACTCATGGAAGCTAATACATGATCCGTAGCATTGATCAAGATAATATTCAGAGACTCAAAATTCATTTTAGGATAGTCTCGAGGAAGCACGTAACGCTTCATCTCTGCAAATGCTCCGGCTAATTCCACTCCGGTGGGTCCTCCTCCTACAATCACCAAATTCCAATCCCCTTCCCTAGGATTCTGACGCTCTATAATCAATCGTTCAAAAGTCGTCAATACCTGATTGCGAATACTGATTGCTTCCTGGGTATTTTTCATTCCATACGCTTGTTCCTCCAGCTCATCATTCCCATAAAAATTTGTTTTACAACCAGTCGCTATAATCAGTTTATCATAATGAAATTCTGCATTACGGCTAACTACTTTATTTTCTTCGGGCACAATTTTTACAATATTTGCCATCCGAAACTGTATGTTTTTTGATTTTTGAAAAATCTTCCGGAAAGGGAAAGAAATATTCGAAGGCTCAATACGCCCACTGGCCACTTGATAGAACAAGGGCTGAAACATATGATGGTTGACCCTATCGATAAGGGTAATAAGCTTATTAGGATGTTGATTTAGCTTTCTCGCGAGACGAAGACCTGCAAAGCCTCCGCCTATTATAAGAATTTTTTCACTCATATTATAAAAGTATAAGGATAAAACACTGTTTTTTACGCTTCAAATTTACGAAAAAATAAGCAAGAGATACGGTTCTTAATTTCCAAGAACAAAATGCTTTTAATAGATTTGCAGTATAATTATGTATAAAAAAGCGCCCCGAAAGAGAAGAAAAAGAATGCTGAAAAAACGCGCTAGTACCCGGAAAAAACTTTGGGTATTATTTTTTATTCTCATTACTTCTCTGTTAGCCATAGGCTTTTATATGAAAAACCAAATGCTTTTATATTATGCTATACATTTTAAAAGCGAGGAAATTCACCTTTTAAAAAACACGAAATTAGAGGAGGATAGAATCCATAGAATTGTATCTCTTCATGTCGATAAAACTTTCGGAATTGATATTTCGCATTACCAACGTAAAAAGGATATTAATTGGCATAAACTCACCATGGCGAATGGCGCAATCAATATTCAGTTTATCCTACTAAGGGCCAGTATGGGTGAAAATGCTAAAGATCATTATTTCCAGGAATATTGGAAAAGTGCTAAAAGAAGCGCATTGATCCGAGGCGCATACCACTTCTATCGCCCGCGGGAGAACCCTGTACAACAGGCAAACAATTTCCTGGAAACCGTAAAATTAGAATCCGGCGACCTGCTACCAGTATTAGATGTTGAGAAAATTCCGTCTCCTAAAAAACTCAAAGAATTCAAAAATGATTTGAAAGTTTGGTTAAAAATTGTGGAAGAAACTTATGGGAAAAAACCAATTATCTACACTTATTATTATTTTTACCGAGATTACCTTCAAGATGATTTTAAGGATTATCCTCTTTGGTTAGCCAATTATAATGATGTAGATACTCCCGCAGTGGAAACATTATGGGATTTCTGGCAGTTCACCGAAAAAGGAATTATAAACGGGGTTAATACCCACGTAGACGTGAATATTTTTAACGGTAACCTCTCGGAATTGCACAGACTAACCTTAGATTAAAATCTATCCCTACAAATGTGGCTATTTATTTTATTTCCCTAACTAAACTCTACAGGAAAGGAAGTTTCGTTGGTCTAAGTTTTTATTTAGGTATTGCCCAGATAAAAGAAACCTAAACATTTTTCATTTTCGGCTAATTGTAAATAACTCCCAATCTGTTGAATTATCTCTGGTGAGCTCCAATAGCATCCTACATGATAGGCAGTGGCCATCAAATACATATTTTGCACAGCCATAGCCGTAGAAGCAAGTTCCTCCCATTCTGGCACCTTACCACTGAAATGGACCACTATGCTAAATACAGCATAGGACTTATCTATTTTATTGGAAATATCTTGATATTTCTTTTGCAAGAAAACTTCAGGGGGCGTAATCGCTCTATACAGTTCCGCCAATACCTGTCCCAGCTCATTTTTTTCCGCTCCTTGAAAAAGCTTAAATCTACCGGGATCTGTCTTTTTATGGCTAGGAGCCCACTGTGCAGATTCTCTTATTTTTTCCAGGACTTCCTGAGGTATAGGCTCCGTACTATAATCTTTTGGAAAAACACTTCTTCTCGATTTTATGATTTCTTCTAAAACTTCCGCAGGGGTCTTCATCATTTTTTTCTTTAGTTATTATAATGTATCTATAGGCATCTTCTGAACAGCACAATCAATACCCAGCAAAAATAAGTAAAAACTTAATACGTGAAGCAGCATACGTAAATAGATACATTAAAAATTCTCTAAGCTCTTTTTATAAATATACTGAATAAGTTTAAAAAAATATAAATTTTTAAGTATTCTCTTGTACAAAAATTGGACAGGATAAAACGACTCCTAAAGCAGAACCCATAGACAAATCTATATTATTAGGCTAATTTTTGTAGATTTATAGCCCTAAAAATTTGAATTCTAAATAATGGATAATATTTTATTAAGACCCTTTAAAACAGCCTTTGATACGCCTCCTTTTGAGCAAATAAAAAATGAAGATTATCTACCCGCCTTTCAGGAAATTATAAAAAAATCGGAAGCTGAGGTAGAGGGCATCGCTATGAACCCAGAACCCGCGACGTTTATTAATACTATAGAAGCTTTAGCCTATGCTGGGGAGGACTTGGAAACCATTTCCCATATTTTTTTCAATCTAAACTCTGCAGAAACGAATGATGAAATCCAACGAATTGCTCAAAAAGTTTCCCCTATATTAACCGAATACTCCTCTAAGATATCACAAAACGAAAAACTTTTTGAGCGCATCCAAAAGGTATATGAGGAAAGAGAGAGTTACACGCTGAATGAAGAACAGCAAACTTTACTTTATGAAACCTATAAAGGTTTTGTAAGAAGCGGGGCCTTGCTAACACCAGAAGAAAAAGAAAAGTTAAAAGAAATCAATATAGCTTTATCTACAAAGCAACTACAATTCGGAGAGAACACCCTCGCCGCTACCAATGATTACATAAAGCATATTACCCTAAAAGAAGATTTAAACGGGATCCCAGAAGCTGTACTTTCTCAATATGCAGAAGAAGCAAAGGAAAGAGGTCTTGAGGGATGGGTGGTCAGCTTACACTACCCGAGCTATGTTCCTTTTATGACATATGCTGAAAACAGAACCCTAAGGCAAGAATTAGCACTCGCAAATGGTAAAAAAGCTTTTGACGGAGGTCAGTTCGATAACCAGCAACTGATTAAGGATATTATAAAACTTAGAGCTCAGAAAGCCCAATTACTAGGTTATGAAAATTTTGCCACCTTTGTATTGGAAGAACGTATGGCCAAATCTCCAAAAAAAGTTCAACACTTTCTTAAGGAATTACTCGATAAAGCCACTCCTCACGCGCTACAAGAAATCGAAGCACTAAAAGCCTTAGCAAAAAAAGATGGTATAGAGGTGATGCAAAGCTATGATCATGCCTTCTATGCTGAAAAACTGAGAAAACAAAAATACGATCTCAATGATGAGGAACTTAAGCCCTATTTTCCCTTAGCAAAAGTACAAGAGGCTGTTTTTGAATTAGCCGGAAAGCTTTTTGGATTAACTTTTGAAGAGAGAAAAGATATTCCTAAATACCATCCAGAGGTGAAGACCTATGAGGTTCAGGAAAATGGGCTTTATAAAGCTGTACTCTATGTCGATTATTTTCCACGAAAGGGTAAACGAGCCGGAGCCTGGATGACAAGCTATAAAAATCAGTATAAAAAAGGAGGAAAAAATGTACGCCCTCATATTTCTGTGGTTTGTAATTTTAATAAACCCCACGGAGAGATCCCGAGTTTATTAACCTTCCAGGAAGTCACCACTCTGTTTCATGAATTTGGACATGCAATTCATGGCATTTTAGCGAACACCCAATATCCTAATATATCGGGAACGTCTGTTAAGTGGGATTTTGTAGAGCTTCCTTCCCAATTTCTGGAAAACTTCTGCTATGAGGCTGATTTTCTGAGAACTTTTGCACACCATTATCAAACCGGGGAAGTGCTAAAGGATGAAAAAATACAAAAGATAGAAGCCTCAAAAAACTTTATGCAGGGCTATCAGACCTTACGACAAATAGGTTTTGGACTCTTAGATATCGCTTACCATACACATAGCGATGATATAAAAGATATTAAAAGTTTCGAGGACCAAAATACGCAAGCTACACAGCTTTACCCTTTGAATTCAGAAACAGCGATAAGCCCTAGTTTTTCACATGTTTTCCAAGGTGGCTATGCTTCGGGCTACTATTCTTACAAGTGGGCTGAAGTTTTGGATGCTGATGCTTTTGCCTATTTTAAAGAAACAGGACTTTTTAACCCAGACACTATTGCCAAATATAAGCTCTTACTGGCCTCTGGGGGAACCAAAGATCCTATGGAGCTCTATAAATATTTTCGAGGCACAGAGCCTAAGATAGAAAGTCTTCTAAAACGGGCTTTCGGCTCCTAAAACAGAAAAGGCTGTCCCTAGGGACAGCCTTTTCTGTTTTAGGATAAAATATACATCGCTTTTATTGGATGCTATTTTTATTTCTTTATGTTATTCCTTCTATCGGCTAAAATGGGTATGGACATCAGCCCCATACACAACATGATAAACAATTGGAGAGTATGAGATAAAAAGGCGTAGCTTAATCCCACTTGGGCTCCTAATTCTGGATTTTCACCCCCGGCTAAAAAAAGCCCCATAATTCCCAACTTCAATGCTAAATGATAAGCTCCTATACCTCCTGAAGCGGGTACAAGCATACCTAGCGTACCTATGGTGATGAGAAATAAACCATCTACCATACCAAATGATGATGTTTCGGGTAAAGCAAAGCAAACCAAATAGGTGGCTAAATAATAACACAACCATATCGCCACAGAATATAAACAAAATTTTAATTTATTTTTTATGTTAATAATAGATTTAAAACCTTCTAGCAACCCGCACCAAAATTTTATAATTTTAGTATATAAACCAGAATTTTTAATTTTTTTTTGAAAGAGCAACAATCCCCCCATACCGATTATACCGAATAGGAATAGACAAAATAGCCAAGGAAATGATTGATCGTTGTGTGTATGATTTTTTTGGTGCAACACATAATCATAAAATGAGATGAGAGCAGCGTATTTAAAAAAAGCGGTTAATAGCAAAAATAACAACATAAAAAAAACATCCACCAGCCTTTCTAAAATAATCGTCCCAAATGCTTTCTCTACAGGAACTTTTTCTACCCCATATAGAGCGGTTGCTCGAGCAATCTCTCCGCTTCTGGGAATGGTAAGATTGATTAAATAGCCGAAAGATATGGCCCAAAAAGCGTTCGAAGAGGCTATACTATAACCTTGTGGTTCCAATAACATATTCCAACGTAAAGCACGGAATCCATACGCCATAATCCCAAATACAAAAGCCACAAAAACCCAACAATAATCGGCTCTAATAAATACTTTTTTTATGGTAGCAAAATCGAGCCCCCTTATCGCCAACCACATGAATAAGAACGCACACCCCAAGGATATTATGAGCGTGAGCAATGTCTTTAATATATACTTTTTTTTTACCTCTGCCATAATGGATTTATGTCAACAAATTCGTTGCTTCATTTGGAAAAACAATCTTAGGCCTAAAGGTCTGCGCTTCTTCAGGAGTCATCTGAGCATAAGCGATGATAATGATAACATCTCCTCTTTGCACTTTACGTGCTGCTGGACCGTTAAGGCAAATCTGCCCGGACTTTCTTTTTCCCTTGATTACATAGGTATCAAATCGTTCTCCATTATTGACATTTACGATGTAAACCCGCTCACCTACTATGAGACCTGCAGCATCGATAAGATCTTCGTCAATGGTAATACTTCCAATGTAGTTAAGATCAGATTCTGTAACTCTAACCCTATGAATTTTTGATTTAAAAACTTCTATTAACATGCTGCAAATTTACTGGTTTCCTATAAAAGCCAAAACACTTCCGCAAAGAAAGTATCATCTTAAAAAAAACACCTATTATGCCTAAGACTGATGCTCTATTTTAGACAAAATACTTTATATAAGATAGCTTAAATCAGGTTGATTTAACTTTACTTTTTTTGAAAAATAAAATATGCTCTAGTCGTTATAAGATTACATAGATAATTATAGCGTAAAAATACTTTTATTATGCCTCTTCAGATAAAAGTAGTCTTGATAAGACTATCCCCTGTAAGATTATCGCTTTTAGTAAAGAAAAAACTGACTCAACACTATAAGGAAGGCAGATCAAAATACTTAACATGGACCGCTTAGTCATCTATTTATTATTATCCTGAAATCTATTCCTAAATTCATTAACCCGAGTGTATAAAACTATAAACCACTGGTATATAAATTTTACCATCTTTTCATAGGAATTTTTCAACAAAACTTACAAAAATGAAAAAAAATTAAAATTTGATAATTCAAAATAATCTATAAAATATATAACAAAAACGCGGCTATATAGACTTTTAAAAGGCTTTTTGTGGGTGAAAAACCTACATTTTTGGTAAAAATAAGATTTATTAATTTTCAAAATATTAATATAAATAAATCTATTTTTATCGAAAAAAACACTAAAGATTTGCGTAAAACAAATTTTGTTTTATATTTGTTACCAGTTAAATTAAACTTTAAATATTTTCACTATGAACAAGTCTGAATTAATCGATGCAATTGCAAAGGATGCTGATATTACTAAAGTAGCAGCGAAAAAAGCATTAGAATCTTTTATCTCGCACGTATCTGCTACATTAAAGAAAAAAGATGGTAAAGTCTCTTTAGTAGGTTTCGGAACTTTTTCCGTAGCTGAGAGAGCTGCTAGACAAGGTATCAATCCATCTACTAAAAAACCAATTAAAATCGCTGCAAAAAAAGTTGCTAAGTTTAAAGCTGGTTCTGAGTTATCAGAAGCTGTAAATGGGAAAAAGAAATAATTTGTAGTTTTCTTAAAAATAAAAAGCTGCCTGAGGCAGCTTTCTTCTTTTTAGGGAGCCAAACGTTCTATTCTCCAATCCCCCTCTTCTGTTCTATAGTATACAAGGCGATCGTGTAGCCGATTAGGACGCCCTTGCCAAAATTCTATTTCATAAGGCTTTGCCATATATCCTCCCCAATATGGCGGCCTTTGTATTTTTTTATCTTCAAATTTTTTTTCTACTTCCTCCAATCTTTCTCTCAAAAAATCCCGACCAGGTATTACGCTGCTCTGAGGAGAAACAATAGCCCCCAACTGGCTACCTCTAGGTCGAGAATAAAAATACAAATCGGATTCTGCGGCTGAAGTCTTCTCTAACACGGCTTTAATGGTAATCTGACGCTCCTGAGAAGGCCAAAAGAAATGAAGACAAGCTTTGGGGTTAGAAGCTATTGATATCCCTTTTTTGCTATTGTAATTGGTATAAAAGACAAAACCTTCTTCAGAAAATTCTTTTAATAAAATAACACGGGTCCTAGGACAAGCATCTTCGTCTATCGTAGATACATTCATCGCCGTAAATTCTGCCACATCAGCATCATTTTTTGCGTCATCTAACCACAATTTAAACATTTCAAAAGGTGATTCTTTAACCTGGTCTTCGACCAACTCTGATTTTTGATAAACTTTTCTTATATTGTGTAGATTTTCCATTGAAAAAATATTATTTTTGAGTATGAATAACTCCTACAAAGGTAAGGTTTTAATCTCCACACCAGACGTTTCGGGAGATATATTTTCCCGCTCTGTAGTACTTATTATTGAACACGGAGAGGCTGGAGCTTTTGGTCTTATCCTCAATAAAAAAAACCATTTCTTAAGCGAACGTTTTAATAAAATTATACAAAGAAATATTGAGGTTTACGAAGGTGGACCAGTAGCTCAGGATAAATTCTTTTTCATTATTCGCGGGAAAAGCGCTCTTACCTTGGCTACCCCTATAAATGAGCATTATTTTCTTAGTGATAATATAGAGGAAATTATTGAGCTCATTGCTAATAGAGAACTCGCTCCTGAGGATTTCAAAATGTTTTGTGGTTACTCTGGCTGGTCATCTCAACAATTAGAAAATGAAATCCAAAATAAAATGTGGACGGTATTGGATATTATTAATCTGGATTATACAGAATCTAATGATCAGGACCTGTGGAAAAAAATAATGAAGGGACTTGGGGGTGAGTTCTTACTGTGGGCAAATGCCCCACTAGATATTTCTCTAAACTAGAGAAATAAGGGGTATCGTGTATAATACACGCTTCATTCAACAATGGAAAAAAATAGTCTCTATAATAAATGATATAACATTGTCACCGGAAATCTAAAATAAGAAGATTCTCTACTCAAAACTTTTTTGCCATGCTTCTAAAAAAGCCATCAGCTTGGTATCGGAAAATTCTTTATTTCTAATTTTTTTGACCACATGAATACCATGGCTTTCTGAGATCATGAGCACTTCTTCGGCCTTCTGAGTTTCAAAGGCTATAATTTCTGCTTCTTCAATAAAGCCAAGATTTTTTTTGGTCAGAAAGGTCGCAAATGATTCCAATAATGGAGAGATATAAGCGCCTTCAGTCTGCTTAGGGATACGAAAGGTATTCCCTATCAACAACAGAATATTTCCCTGGGAGGTTCTTGCAATTCTTTTATTGGGGTTCAGGAGTATTACATCATCCAGATCATTCTCACTGGCATAAATACCCGCGTATATATTTTCAGTAGAATGCACATGAATATTACTCAGCAGATTAGTATTAACATGTATCTCTTTAATAAGATCTAGTTTATAATCTTTACGTTTGGCTAAAACATCGCTCACTTCTTCTACCTCAAAATAATATTCTACAGCCTGACGCACTAAGTCCCCTTCTCTTCCCCCACGATAAGCAAAAAATTTAATGACCGCATTTTTAATTTCTTTCATTAACACCTCTGCCTGAAAAAGCTGTTTAAAAAAATCCAATGTATAGGATTGTGGAATATGCATTCTCAGTTTACGCATCGAGGCCATAAGATAGAAATAGCTCTCCTCGGCAAGTATCAATTGCCCTCTTCTCACGTAAAAAGAAATCCATACCCCATCACCGAACAAAAAAGCCCGGTTGGCCGGGTCTTTTTGTATATTTTGAAATTTATTAATCATGTGTTAAGCCGCTCCCAATTTGATCTGAAGATTTTCTATAAGATTATCCCAATACTGCTTTACATCCTCTTCATCTCCCTCATCTGCAAAATCTGTAATATTAAGAGATAAATCGTTTGTAATTTCATCAATGACTATCGTCATTTCAAAAAAATTCTTAGTTCCTTCATCTGCCTCCCATCTATAACGTACAAAACTCTCTGGCTTATAACGAATCATGGTAGCCCGTTCAGGCTCGCCTCCATTCCAACTGAAATAGAAATCATCTCCCTTTTCTACAACTTCATCTGCAAACCATTCCGCTAGTCCTTCAGCACTTGCTAAATACTCATACAAAATCTCTGATTGACAGTGCATTGGATACTCAAAATGTACTTTTAATTTCGCCATATATCACCAACTTTTGGTTGCGCAATATATAAATTAGTTTAAACTTTAACAACAGTAGGGGAAGAAAATATCAATTATTTTCCATTAAGTACATCTATTATTATTTTACAACCTTCTTCAATCTCGTTCTCCGAAATTGTTAGCGGAGGAGTGATTCGCATGAAATTATTCTTATACAATTGCCAAAATACGATAAGCCCTTTTTCCATACATCTTTTGGCCACTTGGAGACAATATTCTGGAGTCCCCAGATCTAGAGCCAACATCAGCCCCATACCGTTAATTTTTTTTATAGCAGGGTGCACAAGAAGATCTCTAAAACACTTTTCTTTAGCTTGAATGCTGCCCATAATACCCGATTCGAGTACTTCTAATAGAGTAGTGTAGGAAGCTGCTGCGATCAACGGATTTCCTCCGAATGTAGTAATGTGCCCTAATTTAGGGGAGTGAGACAGAGATTGCATCACTTCCCTACTCGCCATAAAAGCACCTACGGGCACTCCTCCTCCCATACCTTTCCCCATCACTAATATATCGGGTACAACGCCAAAATGTTCGAAAGCAAATAGTTTTCCTGTTCTCCCAAAACCAGGCTGAATTTCATCTAAAATAAGTAAGGCGCCGACATCTTCACATCTTCGCTTTAATTTGGTAAAAAAATCATTTTCAGGCATGATGAATCCCGCAGCTCCTTGAATCGTTTCCACAATTACACCGGCTGTTTTCTGGGTAATATGCTCAAGATCCTTTTCTTGATTAAATTCAATGAAATGAATCCCAGGTAATAAAGGTCGAAACGCTCTCTTATGAACTTCATTTCCAGATACACTCAGTGCCCCGTGTGTATTACCATGATAAGAATCTTTAAAAGAGATTATCTCTTCTCTTCCGGTATACCGCTTGGCTAGTTTAAGGGCTCCATCTATGGCTTCTGCTCCCGAATTTACTAAATAGGTAACTTCTAAAGGCTCTGGGGTGACTTTTGCCAAAAGTTCACACAATGCAACGGGTTTTTGCTGAGCATATTCGCCATACACCATTACGTGTAAATAGCGATCTGCCTGATCTTTTATCGCCTGCACAATTTTAGGGTGAGAATGACCTAAAGTGTTAGCGGAAACGCCGGCTACAAAATCTAAATAAGCTCTACTGTCTTTTCCGTAAATGTAACATCCTTCTGCCCGATCAACCTCAAATCCTGAGGCAAAAGGTGTTGTTTGGGCTTGGTATTTAAAAAAGTCGTTCTTCATATTAAAATAAGATACTATTCTTACTCTTTACGCCTCCGCTGAGGCTCTTTTTCCTGATTTTCATCTTTTTTCATTTTTTTTAAACTTTCGGCCACCTCATATAATGTATTGTCAGAAGTGTACTCTTTCTGAGGATAATTGGGCGTGTTTAAAAATATATCCTTCCATCGCTGAAGCCTGTCGGAGGTATTCCAATTAAAATCAGAGAAAAATCTTTTTTTCTGTGAAACTTGACTCATGGGATATAAATCGGTAAGAGCCCCTATGTTACAGCTGATGGTCTGGACTCTTTTCTGTTCAAAATCGGCAATAATCTCACCACAAGTAGAGTAAGCTATTCCAATTCTTTCGAGTTGCTTGGTTTTGTCATTTTCATTATCGGCATAGGTAATCGCCTGAGCATTGCCTTTAACTTTAGCCTGACTGATCTGCCCCTCTTTAAAATAAAGCATCATCAAATTTCCTTTTATCTGATTAAATTCATCCTTCATATTTAAAGAGTCCACTTTGCTAATCGCAAAAGCATTCCCAATGACATGAATAGAGTCTAAACGTTTCATCTCCGCATTTGAGTAAGCCTTGATGGTATCCCCGGTTACCTGACGCTCTCCTCCCCAGAAAATAGGCTTACCTACAAAGTTCATCACGCCATCAGTCTCGTTATAAGCCAGTGAATCGGAGCGTCCCTGCGCATTATTTTTAAACATTCGGGCCTGCTTAAAAGCTCTTAAAAAGCTTTTTTTACCTCCTGTAGTATCTAATTTTTGATAAGCTATAATTTTTTTTGCAGCAATATATATGGAATCGCTTTTCAATATTTTGATGGCATAGGGTTTATCCGTGATAACTGCCGAGTCTTTTTTTTCAAAAATTTCACCATATCCTCCATATATAAATCTATTTTCAGCAGGATCATTTAATTTCACATTCCCTTTAGCCTTCCCAAAACCTGTGAGTTGATTGTAATACATATCATCACCTGTCAATATTTTCCCTCTATAATGAATACGCGAGTTTTTATTTAAATATACTTCCTTTGCATTCATAAAGTACTTTCCACTCTCTGTATATACATAGTTGGAAGGGTTTTGCTTATTGGTAACCGTTGTGGCTCCATTAAATATGGCTATTCCCTCCCCCCGTAGGTAATTTACATTCTGACCTTCGGTGATATACTCCTCGTTGGCCATCTTATAATTGGAATCGAAAACGATACGTTGCTCTTTAATATAATACGTTCCAATTTTAGTCGTAATCACACTATTATCTTGATGTACATTAATAATTCCTCCATCGTTAAAATACGCCGTATTGGATTTTCTATCATAGTATAAGGTTTCGGTTTTAATACTCTGCTTAGGATCTGTTAAAACCACATTGCCTTTGGCGATTGCTTTTTGAGTATTGGCATCATACTCTGCCTCATCTGATGTAAGATGGGTACCATCAGGATTGGTTATATCAACATTTCCCTTACCCTTTATAAAGTTTTCCTTTTGATACAAAATTACTTCGTCAGCTTTAAGAATACTCCCTTGATGGTGTACTTCCACCTTCCCTTTTAAAAAAGGGTTCCCATTGTAAAGATCTGGTCTTGCACTAGTACTATCTGCATGGATAAGCTTAATCTTATCGGGTACATCTCCTGTTTTACCTTTAGAAACATTGCCCGTAGTAAAAAAAGCATCCTTTTTTAAAGGTTCATCAGTAACCTTTTGTGCGGCAACAGAAATGGAGATAAAAAGAAACAGAAAAAGGATTTTTTTCATGAATAGGGGAAACTCGATTAAACTCAAGAATTCAAGGAGAAGAAATCTCCTTAACTCCATTAATTATCTTTTTTTATAGCCGTAAAAATAAAGTGAATGACGATCTATATCTACATCAAAGGCATCTTCTATAGCATCTTTTATACCTTGGATCCGTGGGTCACAAAACTCAATAATTTCCTCAATTTCCTTATCTGAACCTGCTTTATAAATCACCAAGTGGTCGTGTTGCTTATCAAAATAGGATTTCTCATAGGACGAGGATGACAAAGTCTTTTCTCCAAATTGGTGCTTGCGTATCAATCCGGCATCCAAAAAAATTTCAATGGTATTGTAGATGGTCGCCTTTGAAACTTGATATTTTTTCTGAATCATTAGCAAATATAAATCGTCTACATTAAAATGATGCTCTAAATTATAAATCTCTTCAATAATAGCATATCTCTCGGGTGTATTGCGATAACCTTTCTCCTGCAGGTATTGCTTTAACACATTTTTTACCGTTTCTATATTTTTTTGCTTTTGCTCCATCATATTACAAATTTACAACTTAAAAATTAATCTTCACCAAAACGGTTAAAACCAACTTGTTTAATTTTATGCTCGCGTACCGGATTATAAAACAATGGTGCAGACTCTACCACCACATTATGAGAGGCTAATCCAAAAGCAGTAAAATCGTCACTCCCCATTTTTCTAACAAAATTGTAAACATTCATAATAATTTTCTCACGGATGGTCAACAGGTAATCATTAATATAAACATTATCTATAACGACATACTTCAGATCAGGGGGAATATTGTGAGCCCTGAGTGAAGGATGACTACTCCTATCGGAAATAATTCCCTCGTCGACCATATCGTTTAGTACCTGCTGGAAATAATCATTCATCAAACGATCTACCTTGAAACCTAATATAAAATATATTCTGTAAATGGTACCAGGGAGAATTTCGTCGATCTTATATTCATAAGTATAGGGATCTTCATGGTTAATAATATTGAGTATAAAATAATGATCCGCTCGTTTGGGCTGAGAACGAATGATAGAATAAATAATTTTAGATTCTACATCACGCGGCTTTTTAGCTCTACTAAAATAGGCTAAGTTGGTCGCATATTTAGGGATGGTCTCATCCAATTTCATATCCTGAATGGTAGATACATAATGCTCCAGTTTTACAAATTTTATAAACTTAGTTTTAATCATCCGCCCATTGTACCATGCATACATAAATACCCCTATCACTCCAGCTAAAAATACGGTAATCCAACCTCCGTCAAAAAACTTTATAACATTCGCACTAAAGAAACCTAGCTCTAAGGAGAGATAAACTAACGCAAATAATAAGATAAGACCTTTCTTTATACGCTTTTTAAATAAATAAAATATTAAGAGCAGAGTGGTCATTAACATGGTGACCGTAATGGACAATCCATAAGCCGCCTCCATCTTTCCTGATTCTCGGAAATACAATACCACAAAAAGGCACAATACCAACAATCCCCAATTCACTTTAGGAATATACATTTGCCCTTTGACACCAGAGGGGTAATCAATCTCTTGAAAAGGCCAAAAATTAATGGCCATTGCTTCTGAAAATATCGTAAATGAACCGGTGATCAATGCCTGACTGGCTATAATGGCAGCCGCAGCCGCTAAAATTACAGCGGGTAAAACAAACCATTCTGGCATCATCGCGAAAAAAGGATTCCCTCCCTCAAAAACTTGATGATAATTACCGACTAACCAAGCACCTTGTCCAAGATAGTTCAGGATCAGACATATTTTGACAAACAGCCAACTAACGCGAATATTTTTAACACCACAATGTCCCAGATCCGAATACAGAGCTTCCGCCCCAGTAGTACAAAGAAAAACCGCTCCTAAAATAACGATGATAGAAGGCGAAGTGATAATCAGGCGCACCGCATAATAGGGATTGAATGCTTTCAATATCTGAGGGTAGTCGGAAATATGAACAATCCCGAATACACCCAATATTAAAAACCACATTAACATGACTGGCCCAAAAAATTTACCTATAAAGCTGGTTCCAAACTGCTGAATAAAAAATATAGCGACCAAAAGTATGAGGGTAAACATAACAACAGGGGTATCGGGATTATAGATCTTTAGCCCCTCTATAGCAGACATCACAGTTAAGGATGGTGTAATAACACCATCTGCAATTAAGGCTGCGGCCCCTACAATAGCTACGATATACAGCCATTTTTTCTTTAGATTGCGCACCAATGAGAAGAGGGCTAAAATTCCTCCTTCTCCCTTATTATGAGCACGCAGAGAAATCAATACATATTTTACAGTCGTCTGTATGGTTAACGTCCAAATAATGCAAGACAGTGCTCCTTCTAAGAAAATAGGGTCTAATGTTCCCGACTCTTTTCTTGCATTCACAATAGCTTTCATCACATAAAGTGGAGAGGTTCCTATATCCCCAAAAACAATTCCTAAGGAGACTAAAACCCCTAAAAATGTTAATTTATTGGTATCGATATGTCCATTCAGTCGTAACATATTTTAAGATGTAAAATTAGGATAATAAATTTATAAGAAATACTCTATAGAGTGATTTTTCAATCTAGAAAATTAAAAACCTTCCTTTATTTAGGGAAGGTTTTAGATATCTTTTCAACAGTATATTATTGTCTAACATACATTGCATTTTTAATTTCTGCTTTTACTTTTTCCAGCTTAGGAAACCATTCTGCAAATAATGCAGCAGAATATGGAGCTGGTGCATCTGGAGTTGTAATCCTCTTAATCGGTGCATCTAAATAGTCGAAAGCTTTTTGCTGTACCATATAAGCAATTTCAGAGGCTACAGAAGCAAATGGCCAAGCTTCTTCTAAAACTACCAAGCGATTTGTTTTTTGCACGGATTTCAAAATACACGCGTAATCTAGTGGGCGCACGGTTCTAAGATCAATTACCTCAACGGAGATCCCCTCTTTTTCTAACTCTTCAGCGGCCTGGATAGCAAGTTTCATGATTTTCCCAAAAGAAACCAGAGTGACATCAGATCCTTCTTTCTTAATATCAGCTTTTCCTAATGGAATATAGTATTCTTCTTCAGGAACCTCCATTTTATCACTGTACATTTGCTCTGATTCCATAAATATAACAGGATCATTATCTTGAATCGCTGTCTTTAATAGTCCTTTTGCATCGTAAGGATTGGAGGGCACCACTACTTTAAGCCCCGGACAGTTCGCAAACCAATTTTCTAAGGCCTGAGAGTGGGTAGCGCCTAATTGACCTGCAGACGCCGTAGGGCCCCTAAAAACAATAGGGCAGTTCCATTGTCCACCACTCATTTGATAAATCTTTGCTGCATTGTTGATGATCTGATCGATCCCGACTAGTGAAAAATTGAAAGTCATAAACTCTACAATAGGGCGACATCCATTCATTGCTGCTCCTACAGATATACCCGTAAAACCAAGCTCAGCAATGGGGGTATCAATAATCCTATCCGGACCAAATTCTGCTAACATACCTTTGGAGGCTTTATAAGCTCCATTGTATTCAGCAACCTCCTCTCCCATTAAATATATTGATTGATCCTTGCGCATTTCTTCGCTCATTGCCTGTGCAATCACCTCACGAAAAGTATATTCTGCCATAATTTAATTAATTTGAAGACACAAAAATAACCATTTTCATTTTATTACGCATATTTTATTCTATTTTGGTTGCTTCTTTAATGTCAGCAGGGTTTATGAAAGGCCTATATACAATTAAGAGAATAGTCTATACCTCTCTTCTTTAAAAGTATACATCATATAGAGTTAGTAGGTTATCAGCAAACAAACCTCCGCTAGAGACAACAAAAAAGTGGCCTTACTAAAGATTTCTGAACAACAACTAAACTACGCGAATACAATAGAACACATTCAGTCTATAATTTTTTGAACCTCTTTGTATGAATATATACCCTAATAGATCCTAGTAAAATAAAGAACCGAGCTTAATAGGATGTCTCGACAATCAAAAGATTAATGTGCTTTATACCAGGTCTGTGTTCTGCCGAGCATAGAAAAGCCCACATAACCTCTTACTTTAAGCTTATCTTCTCCATCCTTTGTAATCGTACATTTATAGGTTTTACCATTTTTAGGATCTGTAATATTTCCCTTGGTAAACTCATCTCCTTCTTTGGAAAGACCTCGGATGACTTCCATACCTAAAATAGGCTTATTTTTACGATCATCTTTACATTCGACACAGTTGGCGTTTTCGGGCTTTATTAAAAGTTGAACCACTTTTCCATAATATTTCCCATCCGGTTTTTTGAAAATTTCAACAATGGATTTGGGCTTTCCCGTTTCATCATCTATGGTCTTCCATCTGCCCTCAATTTGAGCATAGGAAAGCAAACTAAAGAGTACTGTAACAAAACTAAAAATTATTTTTTTCATGCCTTTATAATTTCTATTAAAGTTAGTTATTTATCTTATTCAGACAACCCCTATACTTAATTTTATGTATTTTTATCTTTTTAAGATTAAATATCCATCTTCTCTGTCTTTTATAAAATAATAGACTGCTTTTATCAAAATCCACTTTTCTTTGCTATTTTTGCCCTATGAATTTTGTGCAGAACAATCTTGCCAATGTGTTAACACTTGGAAATCTTTTTTTAGGCTGCGTGGGCTCAATACAGCTTATTCTAGGAGATTATCGAACCACAGCATTATGTCTTATCGGCTCTCTGGTATTGGATTTTTTAGACGGTTTTGTTGCCCGTGCCTTAAAAGCCAACTCTAATCTGGGCGTACAGCTAGACTCTCTTGCAGACATGGTGAGTTTCGGTTTTTTACCCGGCTTAACTTTATATAAAGCCTTAGAGGACTCGGGAAACATACAACTGCCTTTAGCACTTACGTTTGATCTTAAATATATAGGCCTACTGGTGTGCCTTTTTTCTGGTATACGCCTAGCTATTTTCAATCTTGATGAAGAGCAGAAATATTATTTTAAAGGCTTGAATACCCCCAGTACTACCCTATTTATTTTTGGGCTATATTACGCCTTTAAAGAAGAAAATGCCTTTGCCTATATCTTTGAAAATAAAGTTTGGCTCACCGTCTTATCATTAATTTGTTCGTGGCTGTTGGTGAGTCCCATTAAAATGATTGCCTTCAAATTTAAATCCAGGAAGCTTCAGGACAATTACCCTAAAATAGTATTGCTATTAGGATGTGCGCTTTTGCTTTTTTCACTTGGAATTACGGGCATCCCCCTGTGTATTCTCTATTATGTACTGATCTCTTTATTATTTCAAAAAAGTTTAACCTAGTCTATGAATTTAAAACTACACAAGCCCTTATGTATTTTCGACCTTGAAACTACAGGCATCAATATATCCAAAGATCGCATCGTTGAAATCTGCATTTTAAAAGTTTTCCCTGATGCTTCACGAGAGTCCAAAACCTGGTTGATTAATCCGGAAATGCCTATACCTAAAGAATCTAGCGATATACATGGCATTACAGATGAAATGGTAGCGGACAAACCCCGCCTAAAGGATATCGCTCCCAAAATAATTGATATGATTAAAGATTCAGATCTGGCAGGATTTAACTCGAATAGATTTGATATTCCGCTATTAGCCGAGGAACTCCTTCGGGCAGGATTTGATTTTGATTTATCCAAACACCGACCGATCGACGTGCAAACGATTTTCCATAAAATGGAACCTCGCAATCTCTCTGCAGCCTATCAGTTTTACTGTGGGAAATCTTTAGAGCATGCCCATTCAGCCGAAGCGGATACTTTAGCTACCTTTGAGGTTTTAGATGCACAAGTGGGTAAGTATGAAAGCTTGGGAAATCATACACAAGCTTTAAGCGATTTTTCTTTTCATAAAAAAAATGCAGACTTGGCAGGCTTTATTACTTATAATGAGAATGAAGAGAAAATTTTTTCTTTCGGAAAATATAAAGGAAAAAAAGTACTGGAAGTTTTCAGTAAAGATCCTGGTTATTTCGGCTGGATACAAAATGCTGATTTTCCGCTCTATACAAAAAAGATATTAACCGCTATCAAACTAAAAAGTAAATTTTAAATTTTACAGCTTTATATCTTTAAGCATCATCAGAACTGATCATTGAATCGTTAATCTTATAAAATAAAAGAGGTGAAAATTATTTGTGTCGGCAGAAATTATCGGAATCATATACAGGAACTTAAGCATGAAACACCGACAGAACCTGTATTGTTTATTAAGCCGGATACTGCGGTTTTAAAAGGGTCTGATTTTTATATTCCTGAATTTTCAAATAATATACATTATGAACTAGAATTGGTGATTAGAATTTCCAAAGGCGGAAAATATATCCAGGCAGAAAATGCCAAAAAACATTACGAACAAATGGGACTGGGTATAGATTTCACCGCACGAGATCTGCAGGAAACACTAAAAGAAAAAGGTTTACCTTGGGAAAAAGCTAAGGGTTTTGATGGTTCAGCGGTAGTAAGTGATTTTATACCCACTGAAAGCTTTAATATGGACGAGATTCATTTTGAACTGATAAAGAACCAGAAGAGTGTGCAAAAAGGAAATTCAAAGGATATGCTTTTTAGCATTGATCAACTCATCTCCTATATCTCAAGATATTTTACCCTTAGAGTAGGCGACTTAATTTTTACAGGTACTCCAGCCGGAGTAGGCCAGGTTAAAGAAAACGATTTTTTAGAAGCATATATGGAAAATAAAAAACTATTTAGTCTTAAAATCCATTAAATTTATTATCTTAGTAACAAAGTAAGCTTATGAAAACAATTGTCCTTCCCATAGATTTTTCTGAAAAATCTGAATATCTGATTGATGAAGCGATAAAGTTTGCTCAAGAGGTTAAGGCCAGATTAAGTCTGATTCACGTCACTCCCCTAGACATAGGTTTTGCAATTGGGGACATGGGATTTCAGTATTTCCCAGAGGTAGAAAAATCGGAAATTAAAGAGGAACTTTTACAGCTTAACCATTTAGAGCAACGCGTTCGGGATCGAGGAATAGAGTGCGATCATATTTTAAAACAAGGCGAAGCTGCGTCCATTATTCTAGATCATGCAGAAGAAAAAAAAGCAGATTATATCGTCATAGGCTCTCACGGCAGAAGTGGAATGTACGATGTGTTTATCGGCAGTCTCACCAAATCTATTACCAAAAACTCTCCTATACCAGTACTGGTAATCCCAGTTCATAAGTAAAATAAAAAAAACACCAACTGATGGGTTGGCATTTTTTATTTTTATATAGGAAATTATTTATCCTTGTTTATATAAATCTTCTCTATAGTATGGATTATTGTCCTCTGTATCCGAATGGTAATGTTTATCCTTATTATTTCCAAGCGGCCCCACCAATATCCAGCACCAATATACAAAATATGCACATGCCACTAAAAATAGAATCCAGTTAAGAACATTGCCAAAGACTTCGTAAAACCCGAATGACCATTTGAAAACTTTGCTCAAGAATAACCAAAAAGACGTCATTTTTTTTCTATTTTAATATTAACTTTGCCGCAAATTTAATAAAAATGTTCCGATTACTTTCTAAACAAACCAACATTTTTTCTATCCCTATTTATTTAGGCATTCTTTTGGGGTTTGTTTCCCTGTTTAATGTACTGACTTTAAGCGCATTGAATATCATATCAAGTATAATCGCTTTTTTAGGCATTGCTCTCGGCTATATTCTCTTCAACCATATAGGACTTAACCGCCATACGCATTTACCTTTTTTTATTTACAGCCTGCTAATTTTTACTTTTTATTTCGGGCAACTTAGTGTATCGTTAGCTTTCTGTATTTTGATTGCTAATCTTTGTATTTTGATACTCACCCATAATCATGATAGCTCGTATTTACTACTAGGATGTCTCACGGGCCTTTCTTTTGTGATAATGCCCTCTTCATGGCCGCTTGTGGTATTTGTTTTAATCTATATTTTTGCGACTTCCAACAATATTGCAGCTAACATCTTAAGGCTATTTTTTGGAATTATACTACTCCTGATCAATTATATATGCTTTTTCTATATCTTGAACATCCCCAATTGTTTTATAAGACTTATACCCTATATATCCGATCAGTTAATCTCGCGTATAGACCCGCTTATATTTTTTTTACCTACAGCTTTTTTTACGGTTTATAGCATCTGTATTTACTTTTTTTCAAAAAGCACTTCCAGTAATTTCAACTATATCATGTTGGTAGTTTATTCCGTAAGCATATTGCTGACACTTGTATTTTATATGGATACCCAATATGAATTTCTTTTACTGCTAGCCCTTCCAGTGAGTGTTATTGCTAGTAGAGGAATACACTTTACCCCTAACGATCAAACGAAAGAGTTTATATTATGGTTAATCATCATATCCTCTATTCTCTTTAAGTTAGGTTACTATTTTTAAAAATTAGATTATGATTCAAATTGACGATAAAATTATTTCAGAAGATGTGTTTGCCGAAAATTTTGTTTGCAACCTGACTAAATGTAAAGGTATATGCTGTGTAGAAGGCGATGCCGGAGCCCCCCTAGAAGAGGCAGAAATTAATATTTTAGCAGAAATTTATCCAAAAATTAAAAGTTATCTGCGAAGCGAAGGTGTAGAAGCTATTGAAGAACAAGGCACTCATGTGATAGATATAGACGGTGACTTAGTGACCCCTTTGGTCGAAAATAAAGAGTGTGCATACGTCATATTCGACGAAAAAGGCTATACCAAATGTGGTATTGAAAAAGCTTATGAGGAAGGTGTTATAGATTATCAGAAACCTATTTCATGTCATTTATATCCGATCAGAATTACCTCCTATTCTACATTTGATGCACTAAATTACGATGTTTGGAAAATATGTAGCGACGCTTGCAGCTTAGGAGATGAATTAAAAGTGAGCGTTTACCAGTTCCTGAAGAAACCTTTGATCCGCAAATATGGAGAAGCCTTCTACAATACTCTTACGGAAGCAGCCATAGCCTGGAAACAAGAATTAAAAGACTAATAGACGCTCTGACTCTTTAGAGAGATAGCAAGATCTTGATTCTTAATCTTAATAAAAAAACTCCACCTGAAGGTGGAGTTTTTATAAATAGAAAAATGATATCAATTATTTTTTCAATTCTTCCATAAATTGATCATGAGAAATCACCTCCTCTTTCTTAGTACCTTTTTCAAGGATAACATCTTTGAGCTTAGTCATTGCCACTTCTGAAGAAATCTGTTTCACTTGTTCTTGATCCTTTAACATTTCTACCGCATATTTCTGAACTTCTTCATCGGAGAGATGATGAATACCATACATGGCCAATTGATTTCTTACCAACTGCTCAGCCTGCCCCAATATATCTGAATAATCGATTTTAATGTCATGATCGTTCATCAATTTACCTTCAATAATTTGATATTTCAATTGAGGCTTTTCATTCTCTAGAATTTCTTTGGCTTGCTCTTCAGTCTGAATATCTTTATTATTGAACATCAACCACTTGATCAAGAAAGTCTCAGGTAAAAGAACATCTTCTTTCTCTACAATTTGCTCTAACATTTTATTTACATAATGCACATCAGCATTTTGTTGGAAGTACTCATCTAATTCTTCTTTCACTTTATTTTTAAGTTCCTCCTCAGACTTAATCTTAGATTCCCCATAGACTTTATCAAAAAGATCACGGTTAAGTTCGGCTAAATCCAAAGTATAGATCTCCGTAATGCTCACTTTAACCTCATCATGGTGAAGATGCTCCACCTCTTCTTGCGAAAATCCTAATTCTTTGGCCAGAGCTTCATCTTTTTGAAGATCTTCTTTGGTTAAGCTAATACTCTCATCCGCTTTTTTACCTTTTACGACAGCATAGGCCTCCTTATTATCCTTGTTAATCGTAACATTTTTAGGCGCATGATGATGTTCTCCCTCTGCTCCTTCCTCCACAACCTGTTCAATCTTTAAGGCTATATAAGAATCCTCGCTTATCTTATCCTGAGGTATACGCTCTGAAAATCTTTTCTGCATGTTTTCAATGCTCCTCCCTATTTCTTTATCCGAAGCTTCTACTTTATAGTAAGGAGCTTCATATTTTGCTAAATCAATAGTAATATTAGGCTCATAGCCTACTTCAAATGCAACACTTACTTCTTCTTTATGATAATCTAACTCTTCTACTGGCTGCGGTACGGGCTGGCCTACCAACCTTAGATTCTTTTCATTAATATAATTATTTAAAGCTTCGGAAACCTGCTTATTGATCTCTTCATAAGCAACTCCGGCCTCATATTGTCTACGAATAAGGCTTAAAGGCGCCTTACCTTTTCTAAAGCCTGGAATATTTGCAGTTTTCGCATAGTTTAGCAAAGTCTTTTCCACCTTTTCTTTATAATCAGACTTATCTAGTGTCACTGTAAGTAATGCACTTACTTCATCGTGATTTTTATTCGTAATCTTCATTAATTGAAATTTTTAGATGGCAAAAATAAGAAATATTTACTGTATAAAAATACTTTTATTACAATTCTTTCTGTATTTAAACCTGTAAATTTTATTCAAATTTCAAGTTTAATCAGTCTATAATTGAGCTCTATTAAACTGTAAAACAGGATAAATTTTATATAACATAACCTGTTGTGCATTTAGGAATTAAAAAAGAAAAAAAGATTGTTCATCCGATTAAAAAATCGTATATTTAATTGATTACCATTATATTAAATATATGAACAATCTTATTCAAGACTACAAAATTATCTTAAAAGAATTAACCAATATCTGTACAGATATTGATTCCTCTAGGCAAATTAGGATTCCCAAATGGTCTGATCTGGAGCTTGTAGCTCTTAATACTACTGCGGAATATAGGTCTATTAACTGTGAATTACAACTATTTAGGTGTATTTCAGGAACAGATTTGGAAGATAAAATAGAAAGAAGTGTATACAATAATAGAAGAAAAAGAAAACTTTTCTGGTACATAGAGAAAATAAGAGAGACCCTAAGTTCTAAATTTTCAGGGTTCACAGCTATTTTTGTAGTGGATTCCACCCCCTTTTGCAATTTGTAAAATGAGTCGGGCAAAACCTTCATCAAGTTGTTACACCGAGCCAATAAAGCCCGAATTTGGATATTGTGTGGCATAGAAAATAGGTTACTTTAGCTTTAAACTTCATGCAGTTTGTGATAAAAATGGCATCTTGCATTCGTTTGATTTTTCACCAGCAAACGTTCATGATGTAAATGACCTGCACGATATAAAGGAAACTTTCCAAAACTACCTGTTAATAGGAAACAGGGCTTAATAAGCAAAACTCTTCAGGTTGATTTATTCCATCATTCCAACATCAGTCTTTCAGTGCCTTGGCGTAAAACCAACAGCATTTTGCCCGGTTTTCAACCACAAAAGCAAAAATTCGAAAATGAATTGAAACCAATATTTCTCAACTCTGTGGACAATTTTCCATTCATATCCATTTTGCAAAAACATTTCAAGGTTTAGCCTCCAGAATAGCTTCAAAAATAACTGCTTTTACCAGAATTCAATACCTCCATTTTTTTGTCTTTAACAGAAGTTTAAACAGCTTAAAAGTGAATCTGTTCTAAATGCACAACAGGTATAACATATTATTGATTACCTTATCAATATCACTTTAAATAATAATATATTTGAAAAAAAATAACAGAGATGCAATTGATAAAAACAGGACTTTGCGCTTTTGGAATGAGTGGACGAGTATTTCATGCTCCCTTTCTGAATGAACATCCAGGATTTCATATGAGTGCTATCGTGGAAAGAACCAAACACGCGTCCCAAGAAAAATATCCATATTCTACTATCTACCGCTCAGTAGAACAAATGTTAGAACATGCAGATATAGATTTAGTGGTGGTAAATACTCCTGTACAAACTCATTTTGATTACACCTTAAAAGCCCTGGAAGCTGGAAAACATGTGATTGTTGAAAAGCCCTTTACTGTAAACGCATATGAAGCGCGCAAACTAGTGTGTATAGCTCAAGATAAGGGGTTGTTTTTAAGCGTTTATCAAAATCGCAGATTCGACAGGGATTTCCTCCAAGTAAAAAAAATTTTATCTGAAAAAAAACTCGGAAATATAAAAGAAGTAGAAATTCGTTTTGACAGATTTAGAACAGAAAGTAAAGGAAAAGAACATAAAGAAAACCCACATATACCGGCTGCGGGAGCCTTACACGATCTAGGAGCTCACCTTGTAGACCAGGCTATTCAACTTTTTGGATTTCCGGAGAAGTTATTTGCCGACATATTTTCTATGAAAGGTCCTTCTTCTGCAAATGACTACTTTGAAATTATTTTATATTATGCACGGAATTTAAGAGTTCGCCTAAAATCCTCGGTATTTGTAAAGGAAGACACTTTCGCCTACAAACTTCACGGTGATAGGGGGAGTTTACTACAACAAAGGAGTGATCATCAAGAAGCCGAATTATTAGCCGGAACATTACCTAAGTTTCAACAGCACTGGCAAAAACCTCTTTCGAATGAGGATGGTATTATTCACTATCTGGATGATCACAATACCGATCAACGCCTCTTATTAAAAAGTCATGCAGGAGACTATATGGTATACTATCAAAAGATTTATGAACACATTCTCTTAGGGCAGCCACTGCCCTCACCCGGAGAAGAGATTATTTTTAATATGAAATTAATCGATCAGGCACTGGAAAGTGCGAAACGGGGCACTATAGTTTCTGTATAACAGTTTATTTGTCCGATATATATTAATACAACAGAAAAGCAGAAGATATCTTCTGCTTTTCTGTTGTATTTTAGGTCAGCTTAAATTACAATCGAATACCAGCCTCCAATGCTAGTTGAATCATTGGTTTTAAAGCTTTTTCTCTTTCGTCAGCAGAAATTTCCTCTTTTGTAGGAATGATATCTGAAACCGTAAGTATAGTCGCTGCATTTTTACCAAGGTACTGAGCATTGGCAAACAAAGCAAAAGCCTCCATTTCTACTGCTGTACATTTATATTTTAGCGCTATATCAGGCACTCCCGGATCCTTACGATAAAAGATATCACTGGTGTGAACATTGGTAGTTTTAGCCTCTACACCTTGGTCTAGAGCTACTTGATTGATCATATTGAAAGCGTTTCCCTGATGGATCAACACTTCATCTTCTATCTCCCACGCAAATTTAGCATAGGTACTTTCACTGGCTGTACTTTCTACATTCAGAAGATCAAAAAGCTTGAGATCCGTAGTGTAAGCCCCACATGTTCCGATCCGAATAATGGTATCCACCTCATATTCCGTAAATAATTCATAGGAGTAAATTCCTATACTCGGAGCTCCCATTCCACTGGCCCCCACCGATATAGTTTTCCCCTTATATTCTCCAGTAAAGTAAAAAATATTTCTAGTTTTACTCACCAATTTTACATTTTCTAAAAAATTATCTGCAATATATTGCGCACGCAATGGATCTCCGGGTTGTAGTACTACTTTTGCTATCTCTCCTTTCTTAGCGTTGATATGAACACTCATAATAGATTTTTTAATGCAAATATAAAGACTTTGTATTTATTGACTGGTCTTGAATTAATTTTCTCTATTTTCCTGCAACTCCAGCCATCTCATTTCATGATCTTCTAAAGTTTTAGATAACACTTCTAATTCTAATGAAAGCTTGGATATATACTCATAACGGGTTTCATTATTCAATTCTAAAAGTAAGTTCTCTTTTTGCTTCTCTAACTCGGGAAGGGCTTTTTCTATTATTTCCAACTCGCGCTGCTCTTTAAAAGAGAGCTTTTTCCGAGGAGTATTCTTTTTAGGAGGTAATTCGTTCTCAAGCTTGACCCCCTCTTTCTCTTCTTGATTTTTAAGCTTTACCGATAAACTTTTTTTTCGCTCTCTGTATTCGGAGAAATTTCCGATAAAATCTTTCACTTTTCCCTCTCCCTCGAATGTCAATATATGATCTACAATTCTGTCCATAAAATAGCGATCGTGAGAGACTATAATAAGACTTCCTTGGAAATTCAATAAAAAATTCTCTAGAACACTAAGCGTAGGGAGGTCCAAATCATTGGTAGGTTCATCAAAAATTAAAAAATTTGGATTTTGATAAAGCACATACATCAAATGCAACCTTCTTTTTTCACCTCCCGACAATTTTGAAATGGGTGAATGCTGGGTCTGATCATCAAATAAAAACAGTCGTAAAAACTGAGCTGCAGATAAGGTACGTCCATTGCCCAAAGGGAAGTTTTCAGAAATGTTTTTAATAAAATCAATCACACGTTCGTCTTCCTTAAACTCTAAACCTTTCTGAGAAAAATAACCAAACCTTATGGTTTCTCCAGTTTCTATCTCACCCGCATCTTTAAATTCTAACCCCTGAATAATATTCAGTAAGGTGGATTTTCCAGTACCATTATCTCCCACAATACCAACTTTTTCAGCGCGCTGAAATTGATAGCTAAAATCTTTAAGCACTACTTTTTCTCCAAAACTCTTGCTAATGTTTTTCAATTCAAGAATTTTATTTCCAAGGCGCTTCATTTCAAAATTCAGTTCCAAAGATTGCTTTCGGGTATCGGTTTTGGCTATTTTTTCTGTTTCGTAAAAAGACTCTATCCTGCTCTTGGATTTAGTCGTTCGCGCTTTAGGCTGGCGTCTCATCCATTCCAGCTCTTTTCTATATAGATTATTGGCTTTATCGATATTTGCATTCAGATTATCTTCTCTTAAGATTTTATTCTCCAGATAGGTCGCATATGCTCCTTGATGGAGATATAAAGTTTGATCTTCTATTTCCCAAATCATATCACATACACTATCGAGAAAATACCTATCGTGGGTTACTAAAAGAAGTGTAAGTTTCGCTTTACTGAGGTAGTTTTCCAACCACTCTACCATCCCCACATCAAGATGATTGGTTGGCTCATCCATAATAAGAAGTGTATGGCGATGTTCTGCCCTGGTTTCTGTTAATAACTTGGCCAATGCTACTCTCTTTACCTGCCCTCCTGATAAAGTTCCCATTTTAGCACTTAAATCTGTAATTTTAAGCTGAGAAAGAATTTGCTTCATTTCATTTTCTAAATCCCAAGCTTTATGAACTTCCATTTCTGCCAGCGCTTCTTCTATAAAATGAGTATCGGTAGAATGGAGAGAAGCCCTGTATTTTTTTAAGGCTAAAATCGGAGGAGATTCTAAGCTCATCATAAATTCTTCAATACTGACATAAGGATCAAAAGTGATTTCCTGATCGAAAAAAACTACCTGAATATTTTTATTGATCACGATGTTACCGCTATCCGGGATTTCGCCCCCCATTAATATTTTTAAAAGGGTAGATTTACCGCTCCCATTTTTAGCCACAATAGCAATTTTATCCCCCTCATTAATATTAAATCCTATATTTTGAAATAGAATTTTAGCGCCATAAGATTTGGTGAGATTTTCTGCAGTAACGTAATTCATCGCTGATTGTAAATTTAAAACGCGAAAATACAAAAACTTAATAGGATTTTAGATTTCAGCATACTCTTAATTTAGTGCTTAGAGTAATGGCTTCATGTAAATGTGTAAAAAGAAACTAGATTTATTTTATCACCTATCGTATTGAGCTTTGTTTTTGTTATTAAAGATTTGTATTTTTAATTACTCTTATCCTAACCGACCCTGAAAAACCATTTTTATCATTATATCCCTTTTAATAGGGAATTAAAATTTCGGTATTGCTAAATTAGGGTAGTTTTTTTTATCTTTACTAAAAAAACCTATGAATTGTCCAAAATGTCATGAGTCTGAAAAAATAAAAAACGGTATCGTCAGGAATCTTCAAAGATACAAATGTAAAAATTGTGGATTTAATTTTACGGTATATAAAAGAGGGGGTGAATATTCAAAAAC
>NZ_JAAABJ010000336.1 GCF_009904105.1 Elizabethkingia argenteiflava
GATTCCAGAAAGTGCTTCACCATTGGAGCCAGAACCCCATCGGTGCCAGTCATTTTTTTTCCAGAATAAAGGCCGGCAATAGCCTCCTTCTTAAAAGACTCAAAGTCAAATTCTTCTTGTGCCATAAGATATTATATTTAAAGATAATGTTTATGACACAGTTCGAGATACACCCTCGTATATGGTGGGGTTTCAGGAAACCGGCTGATGTTCGGAGCATTGATTGCAGCGATGACTGCTGTGCTTTTTCTGCCTGGAGTATGGGTGGCTTATCCGTTTTTTAAAGATAAGTCCAAATGGTACTCTTGGGGAGCCTATTATCTTCTGGTGCTTAGTGTACTGCTCATGCCTTTAGGTCATGCTGTTTTCTTCTTCACAGGAGAAATTCACAAAGCCATTTATCACACCGATAAATCAGCTCATCCTTATTTATTGGAAACGGCGTCCAAATTTATACAACTACATTATATCACTTGGGGTACCGCCGTTATCGTGTTACTACTGGGCTGGCTCACTTTCTCAATCTTGGTGTTCCTGGGAAAAACAATTCTGCCCAAATGGGTAGGCTTTATCAGTCAGGTATTTATCACCCTATATCAGATCTTCATTCATCTTATGTTGCCTTCGTCAGACATTAAAGGCTATCTCGGTGCGGCAGTTTTTAACATTGCATATCTCATCTTCTTTATCATACTATTCATCCGTTTTAAAAAGAAACTAATCACTGCTCACCCTCAAATAAGCTATTATGATTAAAAACTTAAAATACGTTACCTCCTTCAACCGAAAAGGAGCCTGGAGTGTAGTACTTTGGCCAATCCTACATAGTATCTTCATCACTGCTCCATCTGGAATTTTATTGCCTGTCATCTGGGAACTATTTTCAGAACATCCTAATGTTCAAAAAATATGGATGATTATAGGGATAATGGCACTCATGCTGATCATTCAGTTTTTCATTGCATCCAAATCAATGATAAACAGTAATATATGGGTGTATGATTTGTCGGCCAAACTACGAATTAAGTTAGGAAACAGAATTCAAAAATTTTCATTGGGCTTTTTCAAAAAAAAAGATCCCGGAGAAATCGCTTCTATATTGTTACAGGATATAGCTAATTTTGAAGGAATTTTTGGTCATAGTATAGGCAAACTAGCAGCAGCTTTCGGTACTGTAGTCCTCTCCATATTCCTTTTTATTTATGACTGGCGATTGGCGCTTTGCCTACTAGCAGCAGTACCTTTAATTTATCCCTTTTTACGGGTGACAAATTATTTCGTAATCAAATTGGGTAAAGAGCAAATAGCAGCACGCAATATAATGGGGGCAAAATTCCTGGAATATGTACAAGGTATTCGTCATTTGAAATCATATGGCTTAACCGGTGAAAGGAACAAGAGCTTGAGACGGTCTTTTGAGGATTTACGCAGGAAAAGCATCAGAATGGAAGCCATTCCTGGTCCCTTTATCATAACGGCAAGTGTGGTTTTTGAAATCGGTTTTCTGGCAATGCTAGCATTGGGATTGTATTACCTAAACGGAAATACGATTACGATTCCGGTGTTCATTACATTTCTCATCATGGGGTATAACCTTTATAATCCACTCAAAATAGTGATGGTAGATTATCTGGTGCTTCGTTATATGAATGAAAGCTTGAATCGTATTATCGATGTGATGGAAGAACCAACAATGGAAACGGGTAAAAATGAATGGCCAGACCGTTTTGATATCGCTTTTGAAAATGTAAGTTTTGGCTATTCAGATAAATCGACGGTTCAGTATTTAAATTTCAGGGTTCCCGAAAAATCAATGTTGGCACTGGTAGGTCATTCTGGTTCTGGAAAAACAACCCTTGTTTCACTTATTGCCCGATTTTGGGATGTGGACACAGGAAGCATTAAAATAGGTGGTGTGGATATCCGCAACATAAACCATGATAAGTTTTATAACTTTATCAGTGGAGTGTTTCAGGAAGTGTATTTGTTTGACGATAGCATTTACGAAAACATCAAAATAGGTAAACCCGATGTGACAAAAGAAGAAATTATGGAGGCTGCCGGAAGAGCCCAAGTATTGAATTTTGTGGCGGAATTTCCCGAAGGAATGGATACCAAGGTTGGTGAAGCGGGCAGTAAACTTTCAGGCGGACAAAAACAACGCATCAGCATCTCCCGTGCTTTGCTGAAAGACGTACCTATTCTTTTATTAGACGAAGCGACTGCAAGTCTTGATCCTGAAAACGAAATCTACATTCAGCAGGCTATTCAGAAATTGGTAAAATCCAAGACAGTTGTTGTGATCGCCTATAGATTAGCGACCATTCAAAATGCCCATCAGATATTGGTTTTGGAAAATGGCAAAATCGCTGAAAAAGGAAATCATACAGAGCTATTCCATAAAAAAAGTATTTACAGAAAAATGTGGGATATACAGCAAAAATCCGGAGGATGGAAAGTCAAAAATAAATATCACAGAAACAAGCAGTAATAGGATGAGGTGTATTTTCTGTTTTTCCAGTAGTATATACGGAAAAAGTAAGCCTAGAGATTAAACATGAATTTATGCTGGATAAAAAAGTTGTTTGCCTTCAAAATTTATTCTCTCTTTGCTTAATCTGGTATTGATTGTAAATAAAAGAGTGTCGTTTTTTACTCAAAATTTATAGTTAAAAAACATAAATTTTCATAAATAAAGAGAACGTCCGTGAAATATTGTTTAGTTTTGTTGGGAAATTTTCATTTTATAAAGAGGAGCATATAGATGCACACAGAGCATTTTTATAAGATGAAGAAAACTTTAAGTGAGTAAAAAATATTTATATTTTAATTTTAAAGATAGAAATGAAGAGAAATGTATTCACAGGGCTTATAGCTCTTGTTTTTTTAGTAGCCTGTAACAAAGAGAAAACAGTCGTAAAAAGTATTCAGAACTACAATGCGACCATGCAGGAAAAAGGGTATCATTTTGGAGATAAAATCAATTTACCTGCTGAGGTCACCGACAACATTGAAACCATCAGTATTAGTTTTGGAGATAATCAGAGTAACTCGTTGGTTATTGATCCACACTACTTCACACTGGGAGAAAATAATGTAACCTTTAGTATGAAACTCAAAAATGATAAGCTTGTGAATCAGGATGCTACCATTAATGTGTTTGCCTCTAAACCAGAGCAAAACCTTCTCTACGAGCAGATAGCCGAATATCCTCATGATCCTAAAAATTTCGTTCAGGGTTTTCAATTAGAAGGAGATGTTGTTTATGAATCCGATGGTCAGCATGGTGAATCCAGAATGTTAAAATATAGACTGGGCAGTACGAATCCATTACAACAGGCGACACAAGCACAAGAATTTTTTTCCGAGGGTTGTACCATTGTAGGAGATAAGGTATACCAGTTAACATGGCAGAATCGCAAAGGATTTATATATAATAAAAATACCCTGAAATTAGAAGGCGAGTTTTCTTATCCTTCAGCGATGACCGAAGGCTGGGGGTTGACTTATGATGGAAAAAACCTTATTGCAGCGGATGGAACATCTACCCTTTATTTTCTGGATGTAAATAATCCGAATAAAGTCATAAAAAAAATAGGAGTTGCGGGTTCTCAGATGGCATATGATCAGATTAATGAATTAGAATATCATAAAGGGTTTATCTATGCAAATGTGTGGCAGCAACCCATCGTTCTAAAGATAGATCCAAGCAAAGGAGAAGTGGTGGGCAGATATGATTTTTCCGATTATGTAAGCATACACACCAAAGGAGCTGATGATGTGCTTAATGGTATTGCTTTTAAAGGAGATCATATGTTAGTAACCGGTAAAAATTGGCCTAAGATATACGAAGTAAGATTAAAGTAAGAGATTTTTCTGGTGCGTCCATAAAAAGGCTGTTTGGCTGATTGAAGCGAGTGGTACATAAGTCTGCTAAAATAGGCTTGCAATCCAACTCCACAAGTTTTATCTTTACGCCTCCAAAAAAATTAAGATATGCATATTGCTGTAACCGGGAATATAGGAGCGGGGAAAACTACGCTTACAAAGATGTTAGCCAAACATTACGGATGGGAGGCTCAGTTTGAGGATGTGGATCATAACCCTTATTTGAATGACTTTTATCACGATATGGCGAAGTGGGCATTTAATCTTCAAATTTACTTTCTCGGAAGTCGTTTTAAACAAATTAAAGAGATACGCGAAAGCGGTAAAAATGTTATTCAGGATCGAACCATTTATGAAGATGCGAACATCTTTGCAGAGAACCTAAACGATATGGGACTGCTCAATGAGAGAGATTTTAATAATTACAAATCGGTTTTTAGCCTGATGAAGTCATTTCTCTCAGCACCCGATCTATTGATTTATCTCAAGGCTGATATCTCCAAGCTGGTAGAGCAAATCGCAAAGAGAGGTCGCGAGTATGAAGCCGGAATTAGTATTGAATATTTATCTAAGCTCAATCATAAATATGAAAAATGGATTCAGGGTTACCAAGAGGGAAAGCTGCTTATCATAGATGTAAACAATCTCGATTTTGTTGAAAATCCTGAAAATTTTGGAATTATTTTGGAAAGTATTGATGCCAATTTGAATGGTTTATTTTAAATATAGATTTAAATGAAAGTAAAGATTTATCATAACAGTAGGTGTTATAAATCCAGAGAAGCATTGCAGTATCTGGAAGATCAGGGCATAGCATTTGAGTTGGTGAATCTCATTCAGACACCTCTCGACGAATTCCAAATAAAGCAGTTATTGGAATATCTTAAATTTAAACCTGAAGAATTGGTAAGAACAGGAGATGCCCTTTTTAAAGAAAAATATGCGGATAAACCTCTTGATGATCAGGCATGGCTTAAAATTTTGGTGGATCACCCTAACCTGATCCACAGACCTATTGTCCTTAAAGACGATCAGGCGATCATCGCGAGGCCTTTGGAGAAGCTAAAGGACTGGTTAAACAACTGATGTGAATATTTAAATTAAAGCTTATAAAATAAAAAAGCTTGAGTTGCCCCGCATCTGGTTTGTATGTTAAAGCCGGAAAAAGTAAAAGAGAAACAAACTTCCAAGGAAGGATTTATCGGCAATGCCCACTATTTAGAAAGCAAGAGACGTATAAGAACAAGTCTTAGAGAGAATGAAAACGTCTTTTCCAGATAAAATCCAATAAAAAAGCGACTCTACAGAGTCGCTTTTTTATTGGATACTTATCGACAGAATTTAGATACCATCAATAATATTATTTAAGGTAGCACTAGGCCTCATGGCATGTGAAGCTTCACTTTGGTCCGGCTTATAGTAACCTCCCATATCCTGAGGATGGTTTTGAGCGTTGATAAGCTCGGCATTTATTTTTTCTTCATTTTCCTGTAACTGCTGTGCAATAGCCTTGAATTTTTCAGCGATTTCCGAGTCAGAAGTCTGCTGTGCAAGCGCCTCTGCCCAATATAGGGCTAAATAGAAATGTGAACCTCTGTTATCGATTTGTCCTACTTTTCTTGCTGGAGACTTATCAGTAGCTAGAAATTTTGCATTGGCAGTATCCAAAGCATCCGCTAATATCTGAGATTTTGGATTGTTTTGCGTCTGTGCTAAATGTTCTAGGGAAGCTTGAAGTGCTAAAAACTCTCCTAGGGAATCCCACCTTAGATAGCCCTCTTCTATAAATTGTTCCACATGCTTAGGAGCAGAACCTCCAGCTCCGGTTTCAAATAAGCCTCCACCATTCATAAGCGGAACTATAGAGAGCATTTTCGCAGATGTACCCAGTTCGAGAATAGGAAAAAGATCCGTTAAATAATCTCTCAGCACGTTGCCTGAAACAGAGATGGTATCTTTTCCTTCTCGTGCTCTTTTTAAGGTTTCCGCCATGGCCTCCTTTACATTGAGAATTTTTATATCAAGACCCGAAGTATCATGGTCCTGAAGGTATTTTTCTACTTTTTTGATAATTTCCCTATCGTGGGCTCTTTCTGTATCTAGCCAGAAAATTGCAGGAGTATTGGACAGACGAGACCTGTTTACGGCTAATTTTACCCAATCTTGGATCGCCGCATCCTTAGTTTGACACATTCTGAAAATATCATATTTTTCTACTTTTTGAGAAAGTAAGATATTTCCTTTTTCATCTTGCACTTCCACACTTCCATCTGCGCTTAACTGGAAAGTTTTATCATGAGAACCGTATTCTTCAGCTTTTTGAGCCATAAGTCCCACATTGGGAACTGATCCCATGCTGCGAGGGTCTAATGCCCCGTGTGCTTTCATATCGTCGATAGCAGCCTGGTAGCAGCCTGCATAAGAACGATCTGGTATGATGGCCAGGGTATCTTCTTCCTGCCCCTCTTTATTCCACATTTTACCCCCACCTCTGATCATAGCAGCCATAGAAGCATCTACAATAATATCCGAAGGTACATGGAAATTGGTGATACCTTTGTCAGAATTTACCATGGCTACTTTGGGACCTTCGGCAAGTGTCTTTTCAATATCAGCTTTGATGGCTGCTTCTTGATCATGTCCTTTAATTTTTTCAAATAAGCCAGCTAGTCCGTTATTAGGATTGATATCTAATGCTTTGAAAGTCGAAGCGTATTTAGTGAAAACCTCTTTAAAGTAAGTTTCTACAATCGCTCCGAAAATAATAGGATCCGATATTTTCATCATGGTGGCTTTCAAGTGTGCCGACAATAGTACACCTCTGCTTTTGGCTTCTTCTATCGCTTGTTGAACGAAAGTTTTTAGCGCTTGTAAGTTCATTACAGAAGTATCAATAATCTCTCCAGCTTGAAGATCCGCAAAATCCTTTAATATGCTTTCGGAACCATCTTCTCCTTTGAATACAATACGGTATTGGGTAGCCTCTTCCAGTGTTGTCGAATTTTCTGTTCCGTAGAAATCGCCTTGTAGCATATGGCTTACATCTGTTTTACTATCAGCAGCCCATTGCCCCATTTTATGAGGATTTTGTTGGGCATAGTTTTTTACTGCTTTTGGTGCACGCCTGTCGGAATTACCTTCCCTCAGGACAGGGTTAACAGCACTTCCTAAAACTTTGGCATATTTAGCTTTTATAGCTTTTTCGGCTTCGTTTTTAGGATCTGATGGATAGAGTGGCACATTAAAACCTTTCTTTTGTAATTCAGCAATGGCTGACTCCAATTGTGGTATAGAGGCCGAAATATTGGGTAATTTTACAATATTAGCTTCAGGTTGATTGGTGGTATTGCCCAGTTCAGATAAAGCATCTGAAACCTTCTGACCCTCTTTTAAAAACTCCGAAAAATTAGCTAAAATTCTTCCTGCTAAAGAAATATCAGGAACGGAAATTTCTATATTAGCTGACTTTGTAAAAGCTCTCACGATAGGTAAAAACGAATGCGTAGCTAACATAGGAGCTTCATCCGTTAATGTGTAATAGATTTTTGATTTTTCTGACATTTTCTTTCGATTTTTAATCTTTGTTGTAGTAGAGGTGACATCCTCTACTTTGATTTTTTGAAAAACAAATTTAATATTTTTATTCGAAAGCCTGTTTAAACAAGATAAGAATCCACTATATTTATTGTGCTAAAAAAAAATATGAAAATTGCGGTATTAGGGACAGGAAATCTTGGAGTTTCTATTATAAAAGGTCTTTTGCAATCCCAAGAATCTTACCAGATAATTGCGACCAGAAGAAATACACAAAATATAGCTTTCTTGAAAGAAGAGGGGGTTGCGGTAATGCAAGATAACCATCAGGCCATTCAGCAGTCCGATGTGGTGATCGTAAGCCTTAAGCCCTTCAATATACTAGAGATTCTAAAATCTCATCAGGATTCCTTTAGCGCTGATAAAATTGTGGTTTCCATGGCTACAGGGGTAAGTATAGATCAGATTCGGGAGGCCATAGGCTGCCAAAACATCAACATTATGCGCGCTATGCCCAATACGGCTTCGGGGGTAGGAGAGTCGCTTACCTGTTTGGTATATAATGGGGTAGATAAAGATAAGCTTGAGCTAGTAACCACATTGCTTTCTCATATGGGAAAGGTTATCCAGGTAAACGAAGACTTAATGGAGGCAGCTACCGTATTGGGCGCTTGTGGACTGGCTTTTGTGTTTCGTTTTATGCGGGCCATGGTACAGGGAGGTATTCAAATAGGCTTTGATGCTCAAACGGCTGTACAAATTGTTAATCAAACGGTGAAAGGAGCTGCAGAACTTTTAATACAAAATAAAAATCATCCTGAACAGGAAATTGATAAGGTGACCACTCCTAAAGGTTGCACGATTGTAGGATTGAACGAAATGGAACATCAGGGTTTTAGCGCTTCTCTGATTAAAGGAATTAATGCTTCTTTTCAGAAAATTGAAAAAAAATCCTAGCAGGATGATGGTCTGTTTTTATAAGCCCGTCTAAATCCCCGGCGGATATATAAATTCAGAAAGTTTAAGGAGGATCAACCTATTCAATAGCTCATCTAAACGGATATTTTTAAACCCAAAATCATGTAATAATATTTTTGTCTTTGGAGCTCTAGTTTAAAAATTAAGAGGGCTTTGATTATATTTACCATAAATTCTGTATTTTTACTTTTAATAAAAATTTTTGAATAATGGCAGATATTAAATTAAAGGGAAATACAGTATCTACAGTAGGTCACCTCCCTCAAAATGGAGAACAGCTAAAGGACTTTACATTGGTAAATGTGGATTTAGAGGAGAAAACTTTAGCCGACTATAAAGGCAAAAAAATAATATTGAATATTTTCCCTAGTATAGATACGGGGGTTTGCGCTGCATCGGCCAGAAAATTTAATCAAGAAGCCGTTCGTTTTGAAAATACGGTGGTGATCAATGTATCTAAAGATTTGCCTTTTGCTTTAGGCAGGTTTTGCGCCGCAGAGGGTCTGGAAAATGTTGAAACCCTCTCTGACTTTAGAGGTAATTTTGGACAGGATTATGGCGTTACCTTATCCAGCTCACCTCTGAAAGGATTGTTAAGCCGAGCTGTGGTGGTGGCCGATGAGAATGCGAAAGTGATCTATACCGAGCAGGTGCCTGAAATAGGGAATGAGCCGGATTACAATGCTGCTTTGGCTGTATTGTAATAAAATAGAGAGCAGAATATTAAAAAGGAACTGTTCTTCATAAGTTTCTAGGCTATAAATGTATTAAAGCTCTTGATTGTTCAGGAGCTTTTAACATATGTTATACAGGCAAATACCCAATCAAGCCGAACTTTAAATAAATGCTTAAATTTGTATGATTAGACATTGAATGTGAAGGACTATTATTACTTTATGGGAATCCCTAAAGATGCTTCTGAAGAGGAGGTGAGAAAGGCTTATCGTAAATTGTCCTTAAAGTACCATCCGGACAAAAGTAAAAGCGATCCTTTTTTTGAAAATCGTTTTAGGGAGGTGAGAGAAGCTTATACCATTTTGATCGATAAAGATCGGCGCACGGCCTATGATCACCTGTTAAATCTTGAACAAAAAAAAATTCCTGCTCTCCCCCCTAGAATTACGTCTTTCCATGCCAATAAGTTGCGGGTGATAAAAGGGGAAGAAGTGATGATTACGTGGCAGACTTTTAATGCAGATGTCGTTAAAATACACCCTTTTGGCCTACAAAAATCATATGGTGAAAAGCGGATATCGATTACGGAGTTCGATGAAGAGGGCAAATTTCAGTTGATATTGAATGCTACCAATTCTGTGCTGAACCAGACGGTAGCCAGTGGTATAAGCTTTAGAGAGATTGTGGACCTCAACAAGGTCCTTGAAAAAAAGGATAAAGAACCACGTATAGATAGTGCCCCTGCAGATTCTGAAATTCAACTTCCCAATTATTTAAAATGGGGGATGGTGTTCCTCCTAATCCTACTCTTTATCATTTATGAGGTATGCGGAAGGAACTAAGCCAGCTTACTCCGTCCTGGGCATTTTTTGCAACGTTTTCCTTTTTTAAACTTTTTGCAACACTTCTTTTTGTCACAGTATATTTTTTCCTCGGAAAGCTTAGGGGCTAATGTAGCCTCTTTTAAATGGAGATAAATAGGTTTCATATCACAAATATAAATTAATTTAGAATAAATATAGATTAATTTGTATTTGTGAATTATCCAGCAGGATAAAAAACTTAATAACAGCTATTTACATTATAGATAAACATATTTGTTGGCTAACATGAGTTCGTAATCTATAATTGTTCTATTGCCCAACTGCAGAGCCATCAGAAATAGATCTCCATAGGAAGGAGGTGAGATAAAAACGATAGTATTAAAGACCTGTTGTGCATTAGGAATTAAACATGAATAATCTTATTCAAAACTACAAAATTATTTTAAAAGAATTAACCAATATCTGTACACATATTGATTCATCCAGGCAAATCAGGATTCCCAAATGGTCTGATCTGGAGCTTGTGGCCCTTAATATTACTGCAGAATATAGGTTTATTAGCTTTGAATTACAACTATTTATATGTATTTCGGGAACAGATTTGGAAGATAAAATAGAAAGAAGTGTATACAATAGAAGAAAAAGAAAACTTTTCTGCTACATAGAGAAA
>NZ_JAAABJ010000036.1 GCF_009904105.1 Elizabethkingia argenteiflava
ATGAGCCAGCACTTAGACTACGCACGGTCTTCTTCGTTTTACCGTTCTTACGGTTAATTTGCTCGTTAAGTTTATCCTGAGCAAGGTGGTATTCAAGCTCACCGCACATCATAGATTCCAGAAAGTGCTTCACCATTGGAGACAGAACCCCATCGGTGCCAGTCTTTTTTTTTCCAGAATAAAGGCCGGCAATAGACTCCTTCTTAAAAGACTCAAAGTCAAATTCTTCTTGTGACATAAGATATTATATTTAAAGATAATGTTTATGACACAGTTCGAGATACACCCTCTCAGAAAACTAATAGTTTAAACAAGTTCTATTATTATAAAATAGTTTAAGTACTCTCATATTTTAATATATTAAATATTTCAACCTTCACCCATTCAAACAAAATTCTTTTAAATCATATTCAAATGCTATTTTTTTACATTTAAAATCTGTTTATTAGAAAAATATTATTAATTTAACTGACAAATAACACAAACCCGTAGCTGAAAAAATTATCTGACTAAATTTTTAAGATAAAATTATATAACTATTCTAGTCATGGGTAATTTTAAAATTACCCATGACTAGATGTAAGAAATAAAATCATCGTGGATGACTACTATAAATAATTGACTTAACTGGTTGAACTTATTTTATTATACGCTTAAACAAGCTAATTTTATTTAACAACATATTAACACAAAACAGAATTAAAATTTAATTGACATGGGAAAAAAAAAATTTACACTTTCCGAGAACCAAGTTTTTTTCAACAGCTATAAAAGGTTAGTCTATACCATCAGCTCCTTTACCCCTGTTGGTGATTGCTCTTGCTCTAATCATGAACAGCTGTAACAGTGACAATATAGAAAAAACACCTCTACTACAGATCATAACACCTATCTTTCACTAAAAAATGAAGCCTCAGGTTATGAAGACACCCCAGAGGTAGCAGAAATAAGGAGAAAGTATCTTGATACACTGGGTACAAAACCACACCATAAAGCCTCCCTACTGGGTGCAACAGATCCTAAAGGTTTATTTGTAAGTGAGATGAGAAAAATAATAACTTCTCTAAACGATCCCTATACCGGTAACTTAGCCCAACAACTACAAGATCATTATTCTTCCCTACTAGATGGCTTAATCGCTAAAGGAACCGGCGCCTTTACATTCGGTTCCGATAAAACAGATCGTTATTCAGATAATGCATTAAAAAAGATCAAGCTGCCTGAAACGATTTATTGGGAACAGGAAAACAGGAAAGATAGCACCTTCCATTCTTATGATGTAATCACCAATTTAGAACCAGAAACGAGTGCTGTAACTTTAGAGCGAATAAAAGATCTTGTATTAAACGCCTACTCTTATCCGGGCTTTAAACTGGGAAAAGTAAGTAATGTCGTGAATGGAGGAAGCAAATTGGTTTTTGGATCAGTAGTCGATGCTAAAGCACCTAGTACGTATTTAGTACCTGGTGGACTTATAGAACAGCAAGCCATTACAGGAGGGATTATGAATATAACCAACCCTCATCATACTTTTTACAAAGGAACTACGAGCTGGGTATTTTTTAAATACAAAAATCATTTCTTTGTAACTACTCATGGTGAAGGTATTAATATGTAGGCTTCCCTTTTTTAGTACGATTTAAAATTAGACAATTTTTCATATTGTACCCAATTTATTTTCTGTTAATTTATAACAGCAAGTTTCTGTTTTTCCTTTTCTCTGTATTTCACAGGAGAC